>JAUHZF010000429.1 GCA_030426145.1 Polyangia bacterium | reverse complement strand
CATGACCTCGTTGATGGTGTTGGCAAGGTCGTTGACGGTGGTGGTGCCGCCAGCGCCGATGTTGAACGCCCAGGCCCCCTCGAAGTCGCCCGTGGCGGCGAGCAGGTTCGCCTGCACCACGTCCTTCACGAAGGTGAAGTCACGACTCTGTTCGCCGTCGCCGTAAATGGTCAGGTCCTCGCCGCGCGAAGCAAAGTCGAAGAAGCGGGGCACGACCGCGGCGTAGGGGCCGTTGGGGTTCTGGCGGGGACCGTAGACGTTGAAGTAGCGCAGGCCCGCGAAGGACATGTCGTAAGCGCGGGCGAAGACGTCCGCGAGTTCCTCCGTCATCCACTTGCTGATCGCGTAGGGCGAGAGTCGTCGTCCCTCCTGGCCTTCCTTCTTCGGCAAGCGCATGTCGTCGCCGTAGACCGACGAGCTGGAGGCGTAGACCACGCGTTTGACACCGTGATCGCGGGCCGCCTGGAACACGTTCGAGGTCCCGCCGAGGTTGACCTCGAGGCTGCGTGCGGGGTGCTCCATCGACCGCGGCACGCTGCCGAGCGCGGCCTGGTGGAGCACGTAGCTCGCCCCTTCCGTCACCCGCTGACACGTATCCAGGTCGCAGATGTCGCCCTCGGTGAGCTCGATCCGGTCGACGACGTGGGCGAGGTTTTCTTTGAAACCGGTCTCGAAGTTGTCGAGCACGCGCACCTTCGCGCCCGCCGCCAACAGGCCATCGACCAGGTGCGAGCCGATGAAGCCCGCGCCACCGGTCACCACTACGGTTTCGCCGTCGAAACTGGGTACCGTCATCGCTTTTTTGCTCAGGCCTTCACGACCTTCGGATGGGGCTGACGATATACGCCGCGAGTGTCGACCACGAGCTGGGCATGCTCGAGGAGAGCTTCGTAGTCGACGGCCGAGTGATCGGTGGAGAGGAGCACGACGTCGTAGCTCTTCACGTTCTCTGGGGTGAGCTCGACGCTCGTCAGCTCGGGAAGCTTCGGCCAACTCCGCATCTTGGGAATGGTCGGGATGTGCGGGTCGTGGAAGGCGACCTTGGCGCCGTGGTGGAGCAGCAGCTCGATCAGCTCGAAGGACGGGCTCTCACGCGGGTCGTCGATGTCCTTCTTGTAGGCGATGCCCATGATGAGGACCTTGGCGTTCTTGAGCGCGCGCTCCCGATCGTTGAGCGCGTCCTTGAGCTTCTCGATGACGTAGTTGGGCATCGAGATGTTCACCTCGCCCGCGAGCTCGATGAAGCGGGTCGTGGTCTTGTACTCTCGCGCTTTCCACGTGAGGTAGAAGGGGTCGAGCGGGATGCAGTGCCCCCCGAGGCCTGGACCGGGTGTGAATTTCATGAACCCGAAGGGCTTGGTCGCGGCAGCGTCGAGCACCTCCCACACGTCGATGCCCATGCGGTCGTAGATGACCTTGAGCTCGTTCACGAGGGCGATGTTCACGGCCCGGAAGATGTTCTCGGTGAGCTTGGTGGCCTCGGCCACACGTGAGCTGGAGACCGGAACCACCATGTCGATCGCCGCCTCGTAGAGCTTGGACGCGATCTCGGTCGCCTCGGGACCCACGCCGCCGACGACCTTGGGGATGGTCGCGGTGTCGAACTTCGCGTTGCCCGGGTCCTCGCGCTCGGGCGAATAGGCGAGGAAGAAGTCGACCCCGCACTTCAGGCCGCTCCCCTCCTCGAGGATCCCGCGCATCAGCTCATCGGTGGTGCTCGGGTAGGTCGTGGACTCGAGCACGGCGAGCTGGCCCTTACGTAGGTACTTGCTCAGAACCTCGCTCGTCTGGACCACGTACTTCATCTCCGGCTCTCGCTGCTTGGTGAGCGGGGTCGGCACGGCGATGAGCACCGCGTCGGGCTCGGCGAGCCGCGCGAAGTCGGTCGTGACACCGAACCGATCGTCCTTGGCCGCCGCGGCGATCCGCTCGGTACCGAGGTGCTTGATGTAGCTTTCACCCGCCTCGAGGGCCTCGATCTTCTTGGGGTCTACATCGAAGCCGAGCACTCGGAAGCCACGCTCGAGAAAGGTGAGCGCGAGGGGGAGCCCCACGTAGCCAAGGCCGACGATGCCCACCAGGGTCTCGCGGCTCTCGATCTGGGAGAGAAAAGCCTCTGCCAGCGCCTTCGCCGAAGCGTCTTCAGTCGACACGGCCCGATGCTTACCACACCGCGGAGCCGCCATCCGCTACCCCGCAGCCACCGGGTCGCCGTCACCGAAATGTCGTATTCCCACGCTCGCCCTGGGCGGCCGAGCCGACTACCGTGCGACCTGCGCGGCCCACATGCCCCCTGACTCATCCTCAAGCATGCCTACCGGGACGGCCGCAGGCTCGGCCCGGCCTCACTTTGGGGTTGATTTCGATCGCCCCGCCGCGATGATGCGGGACACCTCGGAGCCCGCGCCCCCCGTGACACCCAGCAGGATCGACAGCAGTCGTCGGAGCACCTCTCAGCGTATGGGCGAGGTGCACGTTTTCCGTGCAAGCACGGGCACTTTGGAGCTGTCGTACCCCCTCGGCGGCGGCCAGATCGTCGTGGGTCGGAACGCCGATGCACACATCTGCCTCGACCACGAAACGGTCTCACGCAACCACGCGGAGCTCATCTGTGGACCCTTCGGGCAGTGGTGGATCCACGACCTCGGCAGCACCAACGGCACCTACGTCAACGGGAGCACGGTCAAGGACCGCATGCTCAACCCCGGCGACGAGATCCGGATCGGGCGCTACATCCTCTACTTGCGCATGCCGGACGCCCGACGCGCCGTCCCGCAGACCGCAGCTCCGACGCCGAAGGTCGACGACCCCAGGACCGTGGACGAGCAGAGCCCGCGGGCTCAGCGGGCGGCGCCAGTGGCCCCTCCGAAACCAGCCTCTCCCGCGGTGACCGCGCCTCCGGCGCCCTACCCCACCCACGAGGAGTCGCCGCAGAGCCGCTCTTACGACGACGACCTCACCACGATCATGCGGCTCCCCGAGGGAGCGCCCAAGCAGATCAGCGCCGACCACCTCACCAAGACGATGCAGCTTCGGCGCAAGCTGATGGGCATCGAGGACCCGCTCAAGCGGCTGAGCGCCGTCTGCGGCTTCATCATCGGCGAGGACTTCCCGGCCCAGACGGCCATGGTCCTGCGACTGCGCGACCCTCGGCAGCCCAAGCTCCTCTGCGAACCGAGACAGCGACCTGGGGCACCGGATCCAGCCCCACTCTCGCGCTCGCTCCTCGACTACGTCTACGAGACGCGCGAGCCGGTGGTCGCCAGCAACGTCACCGAGGGTGAGACGATGGTGGGCGCATACCACCAGAGCAAGCCCAAGCGAAAGCTGACCCTCCCGCGCATGGTCCGCTCCCTTGCCGTCGTCGCCTGTCCGCTCTGGGAAGCCGGCGAGAGGGTCGATGCCCTCTACGTCGAGCTGCCGGCGCAGTACGGCACCGAAGACTGGCGCACGCTCATGGCCCTCATCGCCGACGCCTACCGGCAGGCCGAACAGGTGTGGGAGATGCGTGAGAACGTGCGGGCCACCGCCTTCGTCGAGCGCGAGCTCGAGATGGCGCGCACCATTCAGGATGGTCTCGTCCCGAGCGCCGAGGGGATTCGCAAGGTCGACGTCGCGATCGGCTACGAGCCCTCGCGCTGGGTCGGTGGCGACTACATCGACGCCGTCGATCTGCCCGACGGTCGTGTCCTCCTCGCGGTGGCCGACGTCTGCGGCAAGGGTCTACAAGCTGCGCTGGTGTCGTCGAGTCTGCACACGCTGGTCCGCGCCACCCTCGACTCCCTCGGGGGCTTGCCCAAGCTGGCGCGGCGCACCAACCGTTACCTCTGCAGCTACCTGCCCACCGACTCCTTCGTCACGATGGCCATCCTCATCCTCGACCCCCGCACGGGCGAGGTCGAGTGCATCAACGCCGGGCACCCACCGCCCATCGTAGCCAAGGCCAACGGCGAGCTGCGCTACCTTCAGTCGGAGGAGAACATCGCCTTCGGAATCCTCGACACCGAGTTCGAGCTCGAACGCTCGGTGCTCGGCCCCGACGAGGTCCTGCTTCTCTACACGGATGGCCTCTTCGAGCTCATGGACCTCGAGGGCGAGCCCCTCGGCATGGATCGCTTCAGCCAGGGTGTCGCCGACATCGTGAAGTCCCAACCACGAGCGAAGACCGAGAGCTACAAGGCCGACCTCATGGCCATGCTCGAGGACTACCGCGGCGCCGGCCTCGCTGCCGACGACACGACCTACCTCTTCGCGCGGCGCATCGCTTCACGCACCGTGTCGCCGCGGTCGCGCAGGAGCCAGCCTCCGCCACCCCCTCCCCGACCCAAAACCAAAGCCAAAGGCTGAACGGGCGTCGTGAGGCGCCAAGGGGGCGCGATGGGGGTGCGGCACGAGCGCCGCCCGACGCGCTTCCGCGGCGAGGTCCATCCCGTGCGAGACCACCGCAACCAGCTGGCGGCCTGAGCACGCCGCCGACTCAGGGCTCGGCCGCCTCTTGGCGCTCGATGCGGTCCTGGGAGCGCTGTCGTTCGTCGGCGCCGTAGAGGGTACGGTCTCGGTCGCTCCCATCCACGCGCCGAGGCTGCCCAGAAGGAAGCGCCAGGCCCTGCGGGGGATAGCTGTAGGAGACGACCAACGTGACCACGTCACGGTCGTAGTTCGGGAGGATGTTCTGACCCGTAGGGGCTCCGAACTGCTGGAAGTGCTGATACCGGACCTCGAGCGATGGGTACCGTGGCGGCCTCCAGCCGACCGCAGCGTCGACGAGCCACGTCTTGACCAACCCGGTATCGATGTCCTGCGTCGGGTCGCCGGTCTCCGACACCACCGAGTTGAGGGCGAAGCCGGTCGAGGTCTGGAAACCGAGATCGTAGGGCTCCCAGATGGGGAGCGCGCCCTGCAGCGCCCAGGCGTCGATGGTGAAGGTCTGCCCCGTGATGACGTCGGGCGTGACCGAGCGTTGGTAGGTGAGACCCGCGTTGTACGCGTCGCGCGTGAAGTAGACGCCGGCCGCGCCCACCGGCGCGAAGCCGAGCCCCTGGCCGGCGGTCAAGGTGGTGGTCAGGCCAGCTGACAGCTCGCTGGTCCACTCGAGGTCGAAGTCCCAACGCCAACGTCCGGCCAGGGTGCCGATGACCTGCTCTTGCTGAGCAAAACCCTCCGCGGCCGCAGCGTCGTCGGTCAGGATGGGTTTGAGCCACTGCACGCTGGGCAAGAGCGCGAGGCCGTGGCTCCCGAGGATGGCCTCGGGGCCCACGCTCCCTTGGAGGGTGAGGAACGGAGGCTGCTGGGTCTCGGCCGCGTTCTCGTCGAACGAAAAGGAAGCGCCCGCAGACTGCACGAGGCGCAGGAACTGGGTGAACTCCTTCGTGAAGGCCTCCGTGGCCGCGAAGGTGTTGAGCGTGCTGTCCGCGCCACCGGTGGTGGCCTGGATGGCCGTGTCGGTCGCCCCCCGCAGCGTGACCGTGTTGGTGGTGAAGCGGTTCCAGTTGGCGCCGAGGTTGAGCTCTTCGGTAGGCGAGAGGGCATAGGCCATGGCCGCCGTCACGGCCTGGCCCGTGGTGTTGAGGTCGCTCGCGCCAGGGTCACCGATGTAGAAGATGAAGGTATTGACCGCGGTGAGTCCGAAGCGGACGCGCGGTGTGTCGACGAAGAAGGCGATGCCAGGGGCAGGCTGAATGGTGAACGCACGGATCGGCCCGCCGGTGACGGGGTCATCGTCGGCGACGGCGGCGATGTTCGAGTCGTAGCCGGTCGTCACGGTCCCGGTGGCGTGGATCGACGTCGTGGGGACCTGAGCCCAAGCGACGGAGGGACCGACGAGGGAGATCATGAGGGCCATCAGCCCCCCGATCCGGACCTTGCTGCGCCGTTTGTCCGACCTGGCCATGAAGCCGTCTTATACTCAGCTCCGCTTCGGAGGCGCCACCCCTTGTCCTCCCGCCCCCGCGCGGGCATCCGCCCGCCACGGAGATCGACTTGTCATCGTCACGTCAGCAGCGGCTCGCCCCCATCGGCATCGAGCCCATCGAGCCCGACCTCGACCCCGGAGCCTACGCCGAGGTCTATCGCCTCGCGCGTCAGATTCGCGCATCGGAGGACCGCGTTCTGGGCTTCGTCCCCGCAGACCCGGCAACGCCCGTTACGCCGCTCGCCGTGCAACTGGCCCTCGCGCTCTCGGATGCGACGTCGGAGAAGGTCGCCCTCTTCGACGCCAATGTGCACGACTCGAGACTCAAGGGCGTGCACCTGCCCGACGACCCAGAGATCGACGGCTTTGCGACCTGCTGGCTCGACAACCGAACCGCGATCATCGTCTCCGTCATCGAATCGCCCGTCGGTGGCCGGAACATGCCCAAGATCGAGGCCGCCATCGCCCGTGCTCGAGCCCGCTTCGGCTGGGTCCTCGTCGACTTCTCGGGCATGGAGAAGCTGGGTGAGCATCGGCGCGCCTACGACCTGGTGCAGGGGATCATCCTCGTGGCCCGAGCCGGCCAGACCCGCGACAAGGTTCTCGTACGACGTCAGCGGGAGATCCCGCCCGAGCGCGACCTCGGCGTCCTGCTCGTCGGTTGAGGTCGGCAGCGGTTGTCCCCGGCGCGCCACGGGTGCTACCTCTTGCGCTCCATGGGCGTGATCGACAAGCTCCGGGAGAAGAACTTCGACCGCTGGCTGGGAGGCTATGCACGACATCTCGCGCGTAGTGCCACCGACCGCCCGTACGAAGGGACGCGGCACGTGCTCTTCGCGGTCTGCGACCACTACGAGCCGCTTTGGAACCGCCCCGATCACGCCACGGCGGTGGCCCGCGTCGAGGCGTGGCACGAGAAGTATCCGAAGGTGACGGCGGGCTTCGTCGATGCGGACGGCCGGGGTCCTCAGCACTCCTTCTTCTTTCCTGGCGAGGAGTACCACGACGACTTCTTCGACCTCATCGACGACATGGTGCGCAAGGGCCACGGCGAGGTGGAGCTGCACCTGCACCATGACGGCGCGACCGAGGAGACGATGCGCGAAGAGGTGTTGCGCTACCTCGACATCTATGCGGACCGCGGCCACCTGCCACGCGACCCAGATGGCCGGATTCGATATGCGTTCATCCACGGCAACTGGTGCTTGGCCAACGCGCGCCCCGACGGACGCTGGTGCGGGGTCGACGCCGAGCTGCCTCTGCTGTTCGAGACGGGCTGCTACGCCGACTTCACTTTCCCCGCCGCACCCGACGTCTCTCAGCCCAACATCGTGAACCAAATCTACTGGCCTACGGGGGACCTCGCGCGCCGCCGTGCCTACGAGCAGGGCCGGCCGGCACGGGTGGGCGAACAGTTCGGCGATCGAATGTTGATGATCACCGGGCCCCTGGGTTTTGCCCTGCGCGACAACAAGCCCCTCCCAAGGCTCGAGTACGGGGCGCTGACGGCGCACGACCCCGGCCGGGCCTCGCGGGTCAAGACCTGGGTCGACCAGAACATCCACATCGAGGGTCGCCCCGAGTGGATCTTCGTGAAGGTCTACACACACGGCGCCCCGGAAGCGCAGGGCGCGTCGCTCCTAGGCGACGGCGGGCGCAGTCTCCACGAGGGCCTCGCCGCCTACAACGACGG
>JAUHZF010000051.1 GCA_030426145.1 Polyangia bacterium | reverse complement strand
AGGGGCGCCGCGTCGGGTCGATGAGGTCGGTGTTCGAGCCCTCGACGAGGCCGTCGCGCGGACGGCGGGCCTCGACCAGGTCCTGCACAACCTCGACCCTCGACGGCTCAACCGCTTCGCAGACGGCGGGCCGCCGGTGTGGAGCATCGGCATCTGTCCCTGTGCCGATGGTGGCTACCTCTTCGTCACCTACGGTCTCTCGAGGCATATCGATCCAGACGCCCAGCTGACCCACGAGCTCAGCCTCCGCGTGCCCGCCACCGCCGACGGCCAGCCCCCGGAGTGGCCCCGTCAGCTGCTCACCCGTCTCGCGCGTCGCCAGCTGAAGCGGGGACCGCTGGAACTGCACGCCCTCGTCGCCCTGGGACGACCGATCACCGGCGGGAGCCCCGAGACGGCCATGCGTGGCTTCACCCTGGCCGCCGAGTCCACCATCTCCGACGTGCGTCGGGTGGTGGGTCTGCACGCGGACGAGCTCGCCCTGGGCGAGCTCTGGTCGGGGGCGGGCCTGCTCACCGAGGTGGCCCGTCGGCTTCCGCGACTCGACACCGACATCACGCGCGCCAGCCTCACGGCCGACCCCGGCTTCGTGTCGGCGATGGAGGCGGGCGCGCAACGCAACGGATCCGCCACCGAGTGCATCAACGTGGTCGGCTTCGGCTGGCGTCATCGTGCGCGTGGCTTCGCCATCGACGTACCCGGCGGGCCCGCTCTGCGTCGGGTCGCCCGCCTGCTCCGTTCACGGCTCGAGCACGGCCGTGCGTTGATCATCCAGGACGGCGGCCGCCAGGTTCGCTTCTACCCCCACCACGAGACCGCGGCCGACGTGACCATCGACGGCCGACTCGAGGTCGGCTGCGATCGGCTCGACCTGCTGCTCTTCGTGCTCGAAGCCTCCGCCTGTGAGCCCGACCCCTCGCCGGTGGTGCTCTGCTTCAACGCCTAGAGAGTGGCGCGCCGGGTGAGTCCGGGTAGCATTGCGGACCATGAACCTGGGGAAGACGCTTCGCGCGGGGCTGTTGGGGTTGGGTTTGGCGATGGCGGTCGTGCCCGCCACCACCGGCTGCAAGGCCATGAAAGAAGGGCTCGAGAACGCCATGGCCGTGAGCGACGACATCGAGAAGGAGCTCGGGGTCGGCGCTGGGGTGAAGATCAACGTGAACAACGGCAAACAGACCGTGACCGTGACGCTCAACGACACGCCCGAGGGTGACGCCAAGGAGATCAAGGAGAAGGTCACCAAGATCGTGAAGAAGCGCTTCCCCGACACCGACGAAGTCGTCGTGAACATGTGACCTTTCTCGAGCTGGGCTCGCCTCCCACTGACATATGCGGGAGCTCGGACGATGGATCGCCCTCGGGCGCGCCGTGTTGATGGCAGGCGTCGCCTGCACCACCGAAGAAGAGGCTGCGGGTCCGCAGACCCACCCCGTGCGCGAGATGACCTTCGGTTGGGCCGACCCGTCGGTCGACTGCCCCGCCGACTGATCAGCGCGTGGGGCCGAGCAGGGTGTCGAGCGAGGTGACGACGGTCGCCAAGGGCTCGGGCGCGAGTACCGAAAGTACGTACTTCGGGATCGCCGGGGGCGCTTCGTCGCGCGTGACCACGAGGATGGGTGGCGTCCGCTCATCGAGGTGGCTGTAGGCGCGCTTGGCCCAATCGAGGGCGACGTTGAGCGAGGCGTGCACCACGATCGCGCGGGGCGGAACATCGCGATCGAGATCTCCGAACAGACCGTCCTTCTGCGTCACCAAATCACGCGCGTCGAGGTGGACCTTGAGGGTGTCGAAGAACTCGCTCGTGGCATCGACGACCAGCACGTCGAACCGGTTGGCGAAGAGGTCGCCGACGTAGCCTGCCGTCTCCATGGGCGTGCGCTGCGAGCTCGGGGGAGAGCTCGGTGCATTCGATCGCGGGGCACGCGAGCTGGGTGCGCGGTAGCTGGTCTGGCGGCGAAGGGCGAAGGCGACCTCGTCGGCCTGCTCGTCGCCCGCGTGCTCTGAGATGGCCGTGCAGAGAGGGCCGCTCACGAAGTCCCGAAAGGCGGCGCGGTCTTGGGGCAGGTCGATGATGCCCGCGGCGTGCAGCGCGTCGCTGATGATGCGCGTGTGATGCTGGGGCTCGACCGAGCGATCGAGCGCGTCGATCAGCTGCAGCAAGCGAGACGAGCCCGGGCGCTTCACCATGGCGGCGGATTATAGGTATCTTTGGCCCGATTGGGGGGAACGCCGCGCGATCACGACGCCGAGCGCGACGAGCGCCCCTCATCGGCGATGAGCGACGGGAGCACCACGGTCATGGTCGCGATGCCCTCATCGTCGGTCCGCGTCTCCCAGGTGCCATCGTGGTGGGTCACGATTTCACGTGCGATGGCGAGGCCCAGCTCGTCGAGCGGACCGAGGCCCTGACCTGAGCTCGGGTAGACCACGCGCACCTCCACCGCGTCGTCACCGAGGTCGCGCGGGGGAAAGAAGGGGTCGTCGTCGTCGGGCATCGGCGGCTCGGTCGCGAGCGCCCGAAGGGTGATGACGCCGTCGGGCTGCGTGTCGCGCATGGCCGACGCGAGCATGCTCGCGATGACCTGGATGAGCTGCTCGCGGTCGCCGAGCAACGTGGGCAGGCCCCACGGCACGTCGAGTTCGAGCGGTCGCTCGTCGAGATCCTCCAACGGCCGGAGCTGGAGCACGGCGGCGTCCACCAAGTCGCGCACCTGCACGCTGACCTTGGAGGCGCGCACCATCGAGGGTTCCGCCGTCGCCAGCTCGAGGAGGCGCGTCACCATGACCGACATGCGTCTCACGTGTGCGCGAACCGTATCGATGATGCGCTCGTTGGCCGTGCCCTGCGCTTGTTGGTGTGCGACCTCGGCGCAGCGCTGGAGCGCGTCGAGCGGATGCCGCAGCTGATTGACGGCCGCGGCCATGAGCTCGTTCTTGTGGCCGAGCTCTTCGAACAGCCGCGCGTTCTGAATCGCCACCGCCGCGTGGGCGGCCAGCGCCTCGAGGTTGGGCAATGATTCACCCGCGAGATCCGCCCCCGGGTCGCGGGTGTCGAGATAGAGCACACCCCAGAGGCGACCGCGGTTGATGAGAGGCAATGCCACCAGGGCTTGCAGACCCAGCAGGGAGACGCTCTCGCCCAGCGCGTTCTCCGGTGGCGCCGCCTTGCGCCACTCCACGCGCTGACGCGTGGCCATCACCCGGCCGACGGCGCTGCGCGACATCTCGAGGTCGTCGTCGAGGTCGAGACCGCCGAGCCCACGGCTCACGCGCAATGCGGGGTGCCCGCTGTTGTCACATGCGATGACGAAACCACGCTGGGCCATCGAGGTGCGGATGGCGGCGTCGACGATGCTCGCGAGCAGCTCGTCGAGCTCCAAGATCTCACTGAGCTCGCGGCCCACGTCGATGAGCTGGGGCGCCGCCATCTTGGTGGGCGCGTTCGCGAAAGCTTCGCGTCGGCTGGGGGTGGCCGACGTTTGGGTGGGATGATTCGCGCGCTCCTTCGCGCTACGGATGACGGAATCTTCGTCGTCGATGTCCTCGTCTGTGTCCATCTCCCCGATGGGGTCGGGCTCGGTGGTGTCCTCCTTCACCCACGGTTGCTCCTCCTCGGAGTCGAAGGTCTGCACCGAGGGCGTGGAGGGTTTGGCTGGGGTCGACTGCCGCGGGATGTCGGAGCCCGCGTGAACGCTCATGCTGCTCGGTGCGATGCCGAGGCGGTCACGCAGTCGGCGGGCAGCATCGAGCTCGGGTTGCGCCCGGAGCCGACGGAACACGCGACACGCACTGCGCAAGGCCCGCTCGTGGTTGGCATCGGGCAAGAGCCCGGTGCTCGTGAGCTCGCTGATGAGGCGCACGGTGCGCGCCGCTTCGTAGCGTGAGCCCGCTTTGGTGAAGCTCTTCTCCACCTCGTCGAGCTTCTCCTTGGCCTCCTCCGGTCGATGCGCGCGCGCCAGCGCGATGCCGGTGATGCGTTCGATCTGGAGCATCTCCGCGCCCAGCGAAGCCTCCTCGGCCCGTGCGAGCAGGGCCTTGGCGCGCGCCGCGATGTCGGAGGGCGAACGGTGGCGCGCTAGGTCGGCCTCGAGCATGCGGCGCTCGGTTTCGATCTCCGCCGACACGGCGCCCGTCTCGCGGGCGTGCCGGAGGGCCTGTTCGAGGTAATCGTCGGCCTCGGCGAAGGCGCCCATGTTGAGCGACAGCTCGCCGAGGTTGCTCAGCGCGTCGACCTCACCTTTGCGGTAGTGCGCCTTCCGCGCCAAGGCGAGGGCTTCGTCGTAGAGCCGCCGGGCCTCGATCGTCTCCCCTCGTTTCGTGGCGATGAAGCCCATGCCGTTGAGCGCGGTCAGGCGGTCGCCGGTGTTGCCGGTGCGCTTCAGGATCGCCGCCGCGGCATCGAGGTGCTCGCAGGCCGTATCCCAGTCGTCCACGTGGTACGCGGCGGCGGCCAGGCTCGACTCGAGCTTGCCGATCCCCGTGAGCCACCCCGCCTCGTGGGCGTAGGTCAGCGCTTCTTCGTAGGCCTTCTGCGCTTCGTCGATGCGGCCCCGGGTGAGGAGCGTGTTGGCGAGCGCGCCAAGGGAGACGGCCACGCCGCGGGGCGCGCTGAGCCTTCGATAACCATCGACGGCGCTGCGGGCGTCGGCCTCGGCTTCTTCGAAGCGCCCCAGCATCCAGTTCGAGGTCGCCCGGAGTTTCAGCGAGCGAGCCCTCAGATCGTCGTCGCTGCGCTCGTCGGCCACCTCGAGCGCCTCGGCCAAGAGGGCCTTGGCCTCGTCGTGGCGTCCCGCGAGCATCAGGCGATTGGCCAAGGCGTAGGCGGCACTGCCCACGAGCTCGTCGGCATGGCTCTCGCGCGCTTCGTCGAGAGCACGACGCAGCATGTCTTCTCCGCTGGCGTCGCTGCGGGCCATGAGCAGGTCGCCGAGCTCCCGCTTGGCCGCGGCTCCCAGCCCTGGGGCGCAGCCTCGAGCGCGCTCGACCACGGCCGAGAAGCCCTCGATGGCGAGCTCGCTGCGGCCTTCGTTCAAGTCGATCTGCGCCAGCTGCATCGCGAGCTCGCACCAGCGTTCGGCGCCCTCTCGTTCGGTCTCGGTGGCGGCGAGCGCCGTGCGCAACAGCGACACGCTCTCCGCCGACGGCAAGGGACTCGCCTGGATGCCTGCGAAGGTGACCTCTGCCGCTTCTTCGATGCGGTCCCGCACGATGAGGTGCCGGGCCAGGGTCTCGTGGGCGAAGGGTTTGCCCTGGTCTCGCCATCGCTCGAGGATCTCGACGATGCGTCGGCTGTAGTGGTCCCCGACCACCGCCGCCGTCCCGTCGAGCAGCACCTCGCGCACGTCGCGTTGGGTGAACGCGACCATCGTCCAAGCTTGGCCCGGGAGGTCGTCGACGGGTTCCAGCACCTGCGACGCGATGAGGGCGAGAACGATCTCACGCACGTCGTCGACTTCGACGAGTGCGTTCAGCAGCGCCACCTCGCACTGCTTGCCCACGTTGGCCGCGGCCTCCGCTACCTCTCGCTCGACGGGTAACAAGCCGGCCACGAGCTTGGAGGCGATCTTGCGGAGCTCGGCCTCCGCGCTGAGCACCGGCAGCTGCCCGCCGAGCGCGGCGGAGACCACCCAGCGGTCCCGTCGAAGCACGATGGCATCGCTCGCGACGAGGGCGCTGACCACGCGGCCGATCGCACCGGGGTTGCCGCCGCTCTCTCGGTAGACGTGCTCGACGATGGCCTCTGCGCCCTCCATCTCACCGAGGCGAGATTTGACGATGTCGGCGCAGGCTTCTTTGCTCACGCGCCGCAACGAGACCCGCTTCGTGTCGTCGATGGCGAGCAGCTCCCGAGCGACTGGAGCGTCACCGTCTTGGGTGGTGGTGAGCAGCATCACTGGCCCCGACTGAAGTCCCAGGGCGAAGGCGCGCACCACCTTCGTCGCTTCGGCGGGCAGCCCATCGATGCCTTCGAGCCCGAAGACGAGCGGGCGGCGCTTGGCGAGCGTGGTCACGAGGGTGGCGAGTCGCTCCGCCTCGAGAATGAGTCGGTCCACTTCGGTGGCCATCGCGCGATCGGACGTGATGGGGCGCTTGTCGCCCGCGTGGTCGCTGGCGGCGCCGATGGCGGCCTCGAGTCGCTCGAGCATGTGGGCCGGCGTGGCCACCTCACCGAGGTGCACCGCCATGTAGTCGGTGCCGCGCAACTGAACGGCGACGCGCAGCTCGTTGAGCAGTCGCGTCTTGCCGGCCCCGCTCTCGCCTTCGACCACCACGCAGTGGCCGTGACTCAGACCTGCCGCGGCGTCGGTCAGCTCGTCGAGCACATCGCGGTGGCCGACGAAGCGCGCCTCTCCCGCGATGCTCACTTCGGGGTCGGCGACCACATAGGCTTCGCGCCGCGACGAGGGAGGGGCTTGGGTCTTGGCGAGGAAGGCGTCGATGGCTTGCACCACCTCACGCCCGTGCTGAAAGCGGTCGTCCGGGCGCTTCTCGAGCAGGCGGAGGATGAGCTCGGCCAGCTCCCCCGGCATGCGGGGCCAAAGGTCGCGCGGGTCGGGTGGCGGTGTGCTCAGGTGGTGCTGGGCGAGCCGCACCATGCTCTGGTCGTCGAAGGGCAGGTCGCCGGTGAGCATCTCGTAGAGCACGATCCCCATCGCGTAGAGGTCGCTGCGATGGTCGCGGCGAGGGCTCCGCGCGAAGAGCTCCGGGGCCATGAAGTGAACGGTGCCGCCGTGCTGTTGATCCGCGCGCTCCCAAGCGATGCCGAAGTCGAGCAGCTTGGGGTAGTGCTCGTGGGTGGCGGTGAGGTTCACCATCACGTTCGAGGGCTTGAGGTCGCCGTGCACGATGCCGCGGGCGTGCACGAAGTCGAGGGTACGGAAGACCTCGCGCACCATGCGCATCATCGAGCCGAGTGAGCCGCGCTCGGCCACGTCGGAGAGATCGCCCTCCCCTAGAATCTCCATGGTGAAGAAGGCACGGCCGTCGTCGGCGAGGCCAAAGTCGTAGACCTGGACGATGCCGGGGTGATTGAGCGATGCGATGTAGCGGAACTCGCCGGCCAGCACTTTGGCCTGGGTGTCCCCGCTCAGGATCTTGAGCGCGACGTCTTCGTCGCGGGCGCGGTCGTAGGCCCGCACCACTTGGGACATGCCGCCCTTTCCGAGCGGCTGGCCAAGTCGATACCGTGGTCCGAAGCCGCTCGTTTCGGTCAAGGCTTCTGGACGCCGTCGACGGCGGCGCTCGCCTGCGACGAAGCACCCATCGCGGTGCTCGACACGAGCCCCGTCGCCACCGCACGGTGCAGGGTGGTGTCGTTGATGCTCAGCGTGCTCGGCACGGGCGAGGTGGCGTCGGCATTGCCGGTGTAGTTGAAGCCATGCACGTTGAGGGTGCCCGTGCGAACGCCGGCGCCGAAGACGTCGAGGTTGTTCACGTCGTGAGCCTGCGGCACACAGACCGAGCCGTCTACACTGATCAGCACGGTGCCGGTGGTGCCGGTGAGCAGACCGAGGCCGGCCTCGGTGGTGGGCTGCCCGTTGAGGAAGAGGCCGCCGTCGCTGCGGGTCGTCACCTGGTCGAAGCCAGCCGGGAACTCGGCGAGCGGGTCACCGATGCGGAAGGGCGTGGGCTCGATGCCGCCGCCGTCGACGGGCACCGGGATGGCGTTGTCGGCGATGGCGCAGTTGCTCGCGAGCACGCCGCGATCGATGGCGTAGACCACCGGGGCGTTGCTGCCGCCGGAGCCGAAGGAGCGCACGTAGAGCGAGTCGGCGAAGGTGAACTGGGCGAAGTCCGCGGGGATGGTGTCGACCGGGTCCTGCGTGGACGGAGCACCCGGCGTGGCCGAGAGCGCGAAGTCGCTCACGATGGCCGAGAGCTGATCGGTCGGAATCGAGAAGGTGAAGGGCGTGGGCTCGATGCCGACACCGCCGGGGTTGAAGGCGGAGAAGAAGCGGAAGGTCTGCGCTTCGAACTGCGCGTAGGAGCCGGGGATGAGGATGAGCTCGTCGTCGCAGGACGAGGACTTCTCACAGCCTTCTTCGTCGTCGAGGCAGGTGATGACCTTGTCGACCCCGAACTCGAAGAGATCGGCCGTGCCCGCCACCGGCTCCGAGACCATGAGCACGCGGCCTTGCTCATCGGTCACGCCCACCACGGCGTGGGCCACGGGGCCGCGGAAGTGCCCATAGACCCTGGACCCGACCACGGGGTTGTTCTCTTCGTCGATGATCTGGACCGCGGCCACACCGTAGCGGTTGCCAGAGCCGTCCTCGGCGATGGTGAGAAGCGGGTTGGCAAAGACCTTGGCCTGGGTGGGCGACTGGCCCTTCTTCAGGCGCTTCATGGTGCCGCGCGCGTCGACGACGCCGGCACCCGCGAAGATGTCGAATCCGTTCGGGCCGACGTCCGAGCTGTCGCCGTACATGTACGGGCGCACCTCGGAGGGGTCGGCGCCGGCGGCGAGGAGGAGGGCGGCCACGCCGGCGACCTGTGCCGTGGCGGGGGAGGTGCCGGCCATGAAGTAGCCGTCGTAGTCGGCGATGGGGCCCACGAAGCCGACGGTGGGGATGGCGTCGGGTTGCTCGTTGCCATCGAGGTCGTGCTCGAGCGAGCCGCCGGGCGCGAGCACGTCGATGTTGGCGCCCCAGCCGGAGTAGTCGGCCTTCGCCATCTTGCTGGCGTAGTTGCGACCCTTCACCTTCAGCGCCGCTTCGGCGTCGACCGCCTTGAACGTCTCGGCCATGCGACCGCCCGACACCGCGATGACCTCACCGAAAGCAGCGGGGTAGCCGACCTCGCCCGTGCCGTGGTTGCCGGCCGCACCGACCAAGACCACGCCCGCGGCCTGCGCCTCGTACACGGCTTGTGAGAGCTCGTAGGAGGGGATGTAGCCGGGCGGGAAAGCGAGGCTCATCGAGATGATGTCGACGCCCTGCGCGACCGCGTAGTTGATGCCGTCGACCAAGGCCGACTCGGTGCCCGAGCGGGCACTGTCGAGCACCTTGACGGGCAGGATGTTTACCCCCGGCGCGACGCCGGGGAAGTCGCCCTGCGAGGCGAGGATGCCAGCGATCATGGTGCCGTGGCCGTCGTCGTCGGCGGGCACGTTGTCGCTGTTGATGAAGTCGTAGCCGGCCGCGACGTTGGTGCTCTCGAGGCCGGGGGCCTCGCCGAAGCCGCCGCTGGCGTTCAGGCCGGTGTCGAGCACCGCCACCGTGATCCCGTTGGCGTGGGGCTGGTCCTTCAGGGCCGGCCCGAGGCGGAGTGCGGCAAGGTGCCACAGCGAAACGGTGCCGGGCGTCGGGTCCTCGCTGGTGCCACAGCCCTTGTGCCCGTAGTTGCCGTGACCCTTGTGGTGACCCTTTCCTTTGCCCTTGTGATGGCCGTTGCCGCCCGAGCCAAAGAAGACGGGGTCGAGGCGAACGCCGGTGATCCCCGCAACTGTGTCAAGTTGACCCAGGGCTTCTTCGAGACCGACGTCCGGGGTGAGGCGAACCGTGGTCCAGCCCCCGTCGGCGTCGACCTCGGTGAGGCACATGCCGTGGGCGGCGAGCTCCTGGCTCACCTCAGCCGCCGCCTTGGGGGAGATGGCGACGCGCAGGCGGTCGGCGGCATAGGTGGTGGTGTCGCCAGAGAAGCCCAGATCGAGCTCTACGACCGCTATCTCGGTGTTGGCGGTCGCAGCCAGGCACACGCTCGCGGGGTCCGTCGTCGGCGGGTCGAGCTCGGAGGACGGCGAGGAGATGCTGCCATCGCTGGTGCAGCCGACGACGCCTCCGGCGAGAACGACGGCGAGCGACAAGCCGGGGAGTCGACGGAACCGGTTCGTAGAGAAAGCCATGGCCTCGTTCTACGGAGCAAGCAACGTACCGAAGGCGCGACAGATCGGCCCAGGTCGAGATGGTCGAGGCACCGTCAAATATTTCAGTGGTCTAGCGCACCGCCCTTCACACCGGTTCTACGCTTCTGGGCCCAAAACGGTGATGTGAGCTGTGGCAAGTTGCCATATTAGGGCATCTTGCCACTGAACTGCTTCGGATCGATCCCGTGCTTGTTGAGGAGCCGCCACAGGCTCTTGCGCTCGTGTTGGGCCTCGCGTGCCGCCTGCGACAGGTTTCCTTGGGTCTTCGTCAGGATCTGCTCCAGGTAGCTGCGCTCGAAGCGTTCGATGACGGCGGCCTTCAGCTCCGCAAACGGGCGCGACATGTCGAGCGATGCCGCGGGCTGCCGCGTGCGCTGCACGCGATGGATGTCGACCGCCTCTTCGTCGAGACGTCGTTCGTCGCCGGCCATGACCAGGCTCCGGTAGACCACACCTTCGAGCTCGCGCACGTTCCCGGGCCAGTCGTGGCGCTGCATCATGCGAATCGCGCTCGCCGTGAAGCCCTCATGCCTCAAACCTTCGCGCTCGTTGTGGAGTCTCACGAAGTGGTCCACCAGCAGCGGGATGTCGTCGAGTCGCGCGCGCAGCGGCGGCAACACCATGTGGAGCATGTTCAACCGGTAGAAGAGGTCTTCCCGGAAGGTGCCCGCCGAAACCGCCGCCGCCAGGTCGCGGTGGGTGCTGGTGATGATGCGCACGTCGGCGCGCAGCGTCTTGGTTCCGCCGACCATCTTGTACTCGCGAAACTGAAGCAGCCGCAGGAGCTTGGCCTGCACGCTGGGCGCGATGTCGCCGATCTCGTCGAGCAGCAGGGTGCCGCCTTCGGCCTCGGCGAGCAGGCCCTGGTTTCGCGTCTCCGCACCGGTGAAGGCGCCCCGCTCGTGACCGAAGAGCTCGTTCTCGAAGAGCTGCTCGGGGATCGCGGTGCAGTTGGCGACGACGAGGGGCTTGTCGGCCCGACGACTGCGCGCGTGAATGGCGCGGGCCACCAGCTCCTTGCCGGTCCCCGTCTCCCCGAAGATGGCCGCACCCATGTCGCTCTTGGCGATCATCTCCAGGCGCCCCATGGCTTCGACGATGGCTTCGCTGTGGCCCACGAGCATGTCGCCCTTGCGCGTGCCCCGACGCCCACGACCGCGCTGGGCACGACGCACGTAGGTGTCGAGCCGGCGCGGGAGCATGGGCTCGAGCAGCGTGAGGGGGACCACGTCGGCCACGCCGCCGTCGAGCAGGGCGCGCACGGTGTCGGCGTCGTCCGAATCGACGAGGCCGATGATGGGGGTCGCCGTGCCGGCGTGCTCCGTCGCGAACGCACGCTCCTCCGCGTGGCGGGCATCCACGACCAACGCGGTGGGACTCTCCATCTCCACCATGCGCAGCGCATCGCGGGGGGTGCTGGCCGCGGCCACGAGAAAGCCGTGCTGACCCAACGCCATCTGGACCCGTCGCTGCGTCGCCGGATCCGGGGCCACCAACACGACCCGGGGCGTCATCCTGCCCGACCCCATGTGGCATGATGCCGCATCTCGCCGATGCTACCCCATCGTCTCGAGATGGATGGAGTTCTGCGCGCCCGGGGTCCGTCTGCCGCTTCCACGCACCGCGGAGGTTCACATCTAAGTCAGTAAAAGTGCGACATCTGGGTTGAAGGTGCGCCCTCGTGCGCGAGAAACACATGCGCAAGCTCACATCCTTCGTCGCCCTTCTCTCCATCCTGGGCACCGCCGCGTGCACCGACAGCTCGGAGGCCCCCCTCGAGCCCGAGGCGGATCGAGAGGTCCAGATCGCCGGCATGACCGGTGCGGTGTTCGCCCGCTACGACGCGGTGGGCATGCTCAGTCTCGATTGCGAGACCGATCTCGACTGCCTGGCCGCCGAGGGCTACTTCCACGCCCAGGACCGCTTCTTTCAGATGGACCTGCGGCGGCGCCTCTCGCTCGGCACGCTGAGCGAGGTCGTGGGCGACGTCACCCTCCCCATCGACCATCAACAGCGCACCAAACTGTCGACGCGTGACGGACGGCACATCGCCGAGCAGTTCCAGGACAACCTCACCTCCGAGATGACGGAGGCACTCGAGGCCTATGCTCGCGGCGTCAACGCGTGGCTCGGCGACGTGCGCGATGGTCGCAACGGCGCTCGTCTGCCCGATGAGTACGCCTTCCTCAACATCGACCTGTCGCTGTTGAAGGACTGGACGCCGCTCGACTCGATCGCGTGCTTCATGCCCATCATCGACCGGCTCACGAACGACTCCCCCAAAGACCTCTTGAGCGGCGAGGCGATCGCGGCGCTCGGGGCGGACGTCGGGAGCGACCTCTTCGGCGTGCGCGTCGTGTCGACCAGCAGCACGCTCACGCCCTCAGTGGCAGGGCCCGTCACTTCTCCCCCACAGCGAGACATGAACCGCTGGCTGAAGGTGATTCGGAGCGCACGCGAGGTGGCGGGGGAAGATGCCGAGACCACCATCGCTCAGGGGTCCAACAACTGGATCGTGGGTCCGAGCAAGGGCGGCGGGAAGAGCTTCCTCGCCAACGACCCTCACCTCACCCTCAGCAACCCCGCCATTTGGTACATGGTCCACATCGACGCCAAGACCCATGGTGGGGGGCAGCTCCACCTCGCGGGGGCATCGTTTCCTGGCCTGCCCGGTATTCTTCTCGGTCACAACGACGACGTCGCGTGGGGCGCCACCACCACGCGCTTCGACCAGGCCGACGTCTATATGGAGACCCTCAACGCGGCCGGTGACGCGGTCGTCTTCAATGGCAACGAGGTCCCACTCGTTTCCGTGCCGCAGACCTACCAGGTTCGAAACCAAGAGGCGCAAACACTGCCGGTGCAGATCGCTCCGCACCACGGCCCCTTGCTCTCGGTCGATGCCGAAGCCGGCACCGCGATGTCGTTGCGCTGGGTGGCTCAGGACGCCGACACCGACTTCAACTTCCTCTGGAAGATTTGGACCTCGAGCACCCGCGAGGAGGTGCAGACGGCGCTGCGCGAGGTCACCACGGTCGGACAGAACTTCGTCGTCGCCGACGTGCAGGGCGAGCTCGGCTGGTACCCCTACAACCGCCTCCCGGACCGTCCGTGGATGAGCACCCATCCCACGTGGTACCCACTGCCTGGCGACGGTAGCGCAGAGTGGGGGGATTACCTGCCGTACGAAGAGCTGCCCCAAGCCACCAACCCTGCCCTCGGATACCTCGCGACGGCGAACAACGACATGACGGGCCACCTCTACGACGGGGACCCGAGCAACGACGGGCAACGGGCGATCCAGAATCACGCTTGGGCCGGCTACCGCCACGAGCGCATCATGGAGATGCTCGGCGAGAAGGAGACCCTCGACCTCGACGACATGCACCGTGTGTTGCACGACACCAAGTCGCTCTTCGGAGCCTATGTCGTGCCGAAGGTGATCTCGGATCTCGAGGGGGTCGAGCTCACGGGCGCAGTCGCCGAGGTGGCCGACGCGCTCCGCAACTGGGACTACTTCTGCCCCTCCGGCTTCGACAACCACGACCCGAGCGCCCCGGTACCGAGCGACGACCCCGAGGTCGTCGCGTCCTCGCGTGGATGCCTCGCCTTCCACGTGCTGTGGTCACGCCTCAAGCTCGCCACCTTCGGTGACGAGTTGGCCGCGGCCGAGCTGACCCCCAAGGACGATCCCCTCGCGATCGCCTTCCTTCGTCCAGAGGTCATGGCCCAGGACTACTTCGACGACATCTCCACCACGGAGGTCACCGAGACCCGCGCCGACATCGTGCGCGTAGCCCTCGAGGAGGCCGCCGCCTACATCGTGGAACAACTCGGGAGCGACGCGGCCGAGTGGCGGTGGGGCGCTTTGCACCAGCTGTACATGCCGGCCGATCTCTTCGACGACGCGGGCATCACCGACTTCGCGCACGGACCGGTCATCAACAAGGGCGGGCTTGGGACCGTAAACTGGGCCCCGCCCCACCGCGACATCGACCACGACTACCAATACCGCCTCGGGCCCTCGTTCCGGCTCGCTTGCGAAATCGACGGCACCATCTCATGCACCTACCAGCTGCCGGGGGGCCAGAAGCATCTCCAGGACGACCCCGCCTTCCTCGGGTTGCTCGACGACTACCTGGCTGAGCGTCCGCGCCCACTTCCGTTCACCCGTGAGCAGGTGACGTCGAGCACCATCGAGACCATCGCCGTGCGCTGAATGAGGCGCCTTTGGGGTCTCGACTTCGAACCCGGGGCTCGGGTTCGCGCAGGCCTCCGCCTGCATTGCATGGGCAGGAGGACACGATGACTGTCGTTGAGGTGCCGCGGGCGCCCCTGGGAAGGGGAACGACAGCCATGGTGTCCTCGAGAGACGCCAGTGTCGCTCTTGGCCCCGATGTGAGGACGTTCAACGTCTGCAGGGGGCGAACGTACCGGATGGGGATGTTGGGCAGGGGCAGACCGAGTCTGCGGAGCTCGAACGTCCGATTTTGGTACGTTCGGTCCCAGCAGGTGCTCAACGTGTCGGGCCTTGCGCGTCAACGCGCGAGATAACCGCGACTCCGCGGTGGCAGTCGGAGCGACGACTCCGCAGAATTGCCCAAGAGAACCACAACGCCCACGTGGTCGAGATCGAGAGGGCCCCCCGTGTATCCGACGGCATTGGCTCTAGGCCGAGTCTGAACCGACGTGGCGGTGCCAAGCGTCGTGGCTCAGCGACCGTGGAGGTAGGTGGAGTCGCGCAGCCAGTCGCCGTCGTCGAAGTACTTGAGGATGAGACGACCCTCGGCGAGGGTATCGATGAGGTCTACGTGAATGTCCGGGTCGATCGCCGGGCACCCCCAGCTGCGCCCCAGGAAGCCATTGGTGGCGACGAAGTCGGACGTGGCGTAGTCGGCCTTGTGGATCACGATCGCGCGACTTCGGTCGTTGTCGTTGAACCCCGGCTCGAGGCCGTCGAGTCGAAGCGAATGGCCGTACTCACCGTCGTAGGTCTCGGCCCCCTTCACCAGCCCCACCGAGCTCATCTTCGACTCGGGTACGTTCCCCGTCGCCGCGGTAAGCGTGAGGTCCTCGGGGTCGCCGGAGTTGATGCCGTGGGTGGTGAGCTCGGAGAAGAGGACTTCGTTCCGCAGTAGATCGAGTACGAAGAATCGTGGACGCACCGAGGGCAGGGTGTAGTCGATCACGCCGTACTCGAAGTGCTCGGTGTCACCCTGAGCCCAGGCCGCATCGAAGGTGAGCAACGCCGCGGCGAGCACCTCGCTGTCCAAGCCCGCGCCCACATGATCGACCGCCGAGGTCGCCCCGATGGTGAGGTCGAAGCCGCCCTCCTTCGAGACGCCGTTCTGGTCGACGAAACTATCGACGACGACGAAGTACGAGCCGGGGTCGAGCAAGGCTGCGGTCTTGGTGTGGCCGCGGTCGATGCAGCTGTCTTCGTCGAGGTACTGAAGGATGTGCACGTCGACGTCGACGCCGGGGTGGGCCTCGACGGCCGCGGTGAGCAGGGCGCGCCGCGGAAGGATCACGTGGTAGATGCGCTCCGCACCGCTCTCATCGATATCGGGGGCGCAGCTGTAGCGGTCGAGGAGGTGGCGACCCCCGACGGTGGTCTCCGACACGTGATGGGGGAACGACGTGACGCAGGAAACACCAGCCCGGCACTGGGCCTCGCGTTGGTCCTGGCTCTGAGACGCGACGTCGGAGGTGCAGCCCGTAAGGGCGAGCCCGGTGATGGTGAGAACGAACGATGTAAGACGACTCAAAGTTGCTCCACGACCGACATTCCGCCCTCGCCTGAACCCTCCTCCTCCGCAGTTTGCAACGACCGTACCGGGTGCGATCGCAGTGCGAAGTGCTTGGAATTGGGCGAATCGTCAGGTGGCGGGGACCCCTGCTGGATCCCTGCCACCTGGTCGGGTTCAACCCCACCTGGTCCTACAGGGTGCTGGCACAGACCAACGAGCCGAACGAGTCTCCGCGACATACCTACTCGCCGCGCATGCGGTGGATCTCCGCCATGAAGGAATGGGCTGGCATCGCGTAGATCCGCGGTCTCGACCGTCTCTCGCTGATGTTCGAGTCGCCGATGACCGAGGGGGTGGCCCAGCGGATGAGCGCACGAGGGGTCGTTCCCGCACGGCGTCTCGGGCGGGCCTCGTTCGGTCATCATGCGATGCGGTGCCGCACGAGACGATGGCGACGAGCGTCGGCGGAGGGGGCGCCACAGGAAACTTCGGGCATCAAGGCGCAGTGCTGCGGAGCCGCTTGAAGACCAAGAGGTGCGTGAGCAGCACGAGCGGAACGAGCAGCGTGGGGATGAGCGGGCCTGGGGGCGACAGCATGCCGCGCATGGCGTTCATGCCTCCATCGAAGAGGATGATGCGCTGGGCCGTGAGCAGCACGGCGAGGATGTCGAGCGCGGCGATGACGTTGAAGAGCCAGGTGGTGGGTCGAGCCCGCCGCTCCCCGACGGCCGTGATGGCGACGACGGCCACCGCGGCCAGGGCGCCGGCGACGATGTCACCGTAGCCGGCCACGCGAACGAAGCGCGGATCGAGGGTGCCGGCGTCGCCCAGCACGAGGAACCACGCGCCCACCGGGGCGCGGAGCAGATGGATCGCGATGGGCCATCGCAGATCGACCGTCATCAACGTCTCGCGGCCTCGTCGCCAGGCCCAGCGCCCGACGGCGAGGGTGGTTCCGAAGATGATGAGCGGAACGGCTGGCGGCGGCAGGTGCCGCAGCAGGTCCGACAGGGCGAAGACCACCGCGATGGCGATCCAGGTGCCGAGGGCGCGCGCGAGGGGGGCTCGGTCCACTACAATGGGTGTGTTCATGCGTTCTCCTTCCGAGCGGCACGAACCCCGCAAGAAGGGTCATCACCGCTGTGTCATCCCGCACTGAGCAACCGCCGTACCCAGCCACAGTCAGGTCATCCGACGCTGAGGATCCAAGCGCTTACGAGACGCAGACCTCGGGTGACCTCACGTTGGGGGGCCGGCGTGCTGCCCAGCTGGCCGACACCCCTGACCAGCGGACCGACACCTCACCCGTCGTCGAGGCCCAACGGGGTGCAGTGGGGGCGAGCTTCTTGCGGTTGCGACCGTGGATCGTGGCGCTCCCCGCGATGGCGACGCTGGTGATCTTCCACCTCACGGGCGCGTCCCCGTCGCGGCGGTATCCCCTCACCGTGGTGATGGGCAGCATGCTCGGCTTCTTCGTCTACGAGGCGTGGTCGCTCTCGCGCCAGGGGGTGGCCTTCGTGACCGCGCGCCGTCTCGGGATCTCGATGCTCGTCACCGTGACCGGGCTCAGCATCGCCTGCGGCCTGACCGGCGGCTGGCGCAGCCCCATGTTGCCGCTGCTGTTGGCGCCGCTCGGGGTCACCTTCGCCGCCTTCGGGCGCCGCGGGTGGAGCTGGGGGGTCGCGCTCTACCTCGGGGTGCACCTGCTCGGCATCGCGCTCGCGGGCTGGTGGGCGCCGTGGTCGTTCCCGATGCCGGTCGGCGGCGTGGTCGGGGTGGTGGTGGTGGTGGTCACGGGGGCCCTGCTCTGGGCCGGCGTCGCGGCGCTCACGGATGCGCATCGGCGGGCCGCCCGCGACCTCGAGCGCATGCGTCGAGCCGTGGTCGACGAGGCCGCACGGCGACAACGTGAGCTCGAGGGCATGGGGGCCAAGGTCGCGCACGAGGTGAAGAACCCGCTCACGGCGGTGAAGACCGTGGTGCAGCTCGCAGCCCGACAGGCGCAAGAGCCCAAGCACCTGCGACGGTTCGAGGTCGCCGCCGCCGAAGTCGAGCGCATCGAGTCGATCCTCGAGGGGTACCTCACCATGGCGCGTCCGCTCGACGACCTGCGGCTCGCACCGGTATCGGCCCGGGCCTTGGTCGAGCATGTGGCGGTGGTCCTCGAAGACAGCGACGTCGAGGTGCGATGGCACGCGCCCGACGTCGAGGTGGTTGTCGATCGCCAGCGTCTCACCGAGGCCCTGCTCAACCTCGCCCTCAACGCCATCGCCGCGTCGGACGACGGCGCGGTCACCATGTCGGCCGAGGTCGATCACCGCCTTCGTTTGATCGTGCGCGACGAAGGCACCGGCATGTCGCCCGAGCTGCTCGCGCGCGCGACCACGGCCTACGTGACCACCAAACCCGACGGGACCGGACTCGGGCTCGCCTTGGCCCAGACCACGGCGCGCCAACACGGCGGCGAGCTACGCCTCGAGAGCCGCGAGGGCGAAGGCACGACCGCCATCCTCGACCTCCCGCGCTACCCTGGGAGCCCAAACGATGACGACGATTCTGGTCGTAGATGACGAGCCCAGCGTGCGCTTCGCGCTCGGCGAGGTGCTCGAGCACCACACGGTGCGCGAGGCGGACGGTTATGAGGCCGCGCTGGCGACCGTGGATGAGGTCGACCTGGTGATCACCGATCTGGCGATGCCGGGCCGCGACGGCATGGATCTGCTCGCCACCCTACGGCAGCAGCACCCGGGTCTCCCCGTCATCATGCTCACGGCCCACGGCGATGAGCGCACGGCGGTGAAGGCACTACGCGAAGGTGCCTACGACTACCTCGTCAAACCCTTCGACGTCGACGAGGTGCTCGCATCGGTCGAACGCGCGCTGGAGACCCGTCGCCTGCGCGGGGCGGCCGACCGGGCCGCGGCGGAACGAAGGTTGGGGGTGCCGCTCATCGGCGACAGCCCGGCCTGGCGCGCGCTGGTCGAGCGCGCCCTTCGCGTGGCGCCGCGCGACGTGACGGTGGTGGTGCGGGGCGAGACGGGCACGGGCAAGGAGCTGGTGGCGGCGCTCATCCACGCTGCGAGTCGCCGTGCCGACGGACCCATGGTTCGTTTCAACTGCGCCGCGGTGCCGGCCGAGCTCGCCGAAGCAGAGCTCTTCGGTCACCGCAAGGGTGCGTTCACGGGGGCCGACCGCGACGCGGAGGGATACTTCGGGGCCGCGTCGGGCGGCACCCTCATCCTCGACGAGGTCGGCGAGCTGAGCTCGGCCGTGCAACCCAAGGTGCTGCGAGCGCTGCAAGACGGCGAGATCCAACCGGTGGGCTCGACGGTTCCGCGCAAGGTCGACCTGCGTATCGTGGCGAGCACCCACCGTGACCTCTCGGCCGAGGTGGCGGCGGGCCGCTTCCGCGAAGACCTCTTCTACCGACTCGCGGTGGTCGAGCTCGTGGTGCCGCCCCTGCGTGAACGCCCCGAGGACATCCCCTTGCTGGCCGAGGCCCTGCGTCGCCGACACGCCACGCGCATGGGCCTCGACGACCTCCCCCTCCCGGCTTCCCTCCTCGAGGCCATGACCGGTCACGACTGGCCCGGCAACGTGCGCGAGCTCGAGAATGCCATCGTCTCCCTGCTCGCCTTCAGCGAACGCGGCGAGGTCAACGCCAACGACTGGCGAACCCTGCCCGCCACGCCGAGCGCCGAAGGTCTCGCAGCCCAGCTACAAGCCCACGAACGCCGCATCCTAGAAACCACCCTCCGCGAAACGAACGGCAACCGCTCCGAAGCAGCCCGTCGCCTAAAGATCAGCCGCACCACCCTCCTCGACAGGCTCGCCCGCCACAACCTCCGGTAATGGTCTCGATAACTCGGGAGCCTGAAGTGCGGGAGACGAATATCCGAGGTCATGAGCAGATGATGTGGCTGTCGGAGGGAGGGTGGAGCTCCGCGACCTCGGAAAAGGTCGGACCGGCCTACGGGCTAGTATGATGGCAGGGCGGCGATTCTGGCCCCTATGGACGTCGAGCTAGCGGTGCGATACCGATTCTATCGGACGAGATGGGACCCAAAGGCCAGTGACAGGAGAGCCACGCCGGCGGGGGATGCTGCGAGCTACGAATCAGCTCTGGCAAGTAGACGCAGTAGTCCTGATTACTGTCGCGTCGACGGTTGCGCTGTACGTCGGTTTCGAAAAGGAACCAGCGATGGTGGTGGCGGGGATTATCCTTGCGATGTTCACCAACGCAGCTGCGTGGGTACTGATTCGGTGTCCCAAATGTGGCCATAGGTGGTTCTGGCATGCAGTTTCAAAGCTGGGGGCATCAGCGTGGTACTGGTGGCTTCGTACCCAATCGGAGTGTCCGGGGTGCAAGACGGACTTCGATACTCCGAAGCCGCACCACCCTCCTCGACAAGCTCGCCCGCCACAGCCTCCGGTGAGCACGAGGGCAAGGGGGGGAAGCACGACGACCCGGCCGACGGGACGCGCTGGCGGCCGAGGCTGAGGCCGATGAGCACTCGTGCGGGGTGCCGAAGGTAGGAGCGACGAGGCGCGAGGGAAGAAAGGGGAAGCACGACGACAGGGAAGATCGGACCGAGGGTGGCAGCAAGCAGGGAAGATCGGACCGAGGGTGGCGGTCCGCCGGGCGCCGGAGGTAGATCGGACCGAGGGTGGCAGGGTGGCGGTCCGCCGGGCGCCGGAAGGGAAGATCGGACCGAGGGTGGCGGTCCGCCGGCGCCAGGGTGGCGGCCGCCACCCGCGAACCCTTCAATCCAAACCGAAAGTATTGGGAATGTTTGGGGTAGGTGGACGAATGGTTTTGGCGCGGGTTTCGCTTTTGCCTAGCGCATGACCCAGCCCCGAAACGTGCGCCCGAACGTGACCTGGTTCGTCACCCGCCGCGCCACGCGGCGTCACTTTCTGTTCTCGCCAGACCCGGAGGCGAAGGTCGAGCAGATCTACTGGTACACGACGGCGGTGATCGCGCAGCGCCTCGGCGTCCAGCTCCACATGATGCAGCAGTTGTCATCGCACCTGCACGAAGTACTGACGGATATCCTTGGCGTGCTTCCTCGATTCTTCGAGCTGCGAAACCGGATCCTCGCGAATGCCCTCAAGGTGTTGCTCGGTTGGCCCGAGGAGGTGTTTGCGAAGACGCCGGCAAACTGGGTGGAGCTCAGTAGTGCAGACGCCATCATCAAGGAGATGGCCTACACGGCTGCCAATTGTGTCGAGGCCGGTCTGGTTCGAACCCCTCGGCGATGGCCTGGCGCCAAGGTGCTGGTCGACGAGGTGGGCCAGAAGACCATCACCGTCCAGCGGCCGGAGGGCTACTTCGACCCCGACAATCCGATGTGGCCCGAACGGGTCAGCATTCCCATCGAGATGCCGGAGATCCTGCGCGACGCCTTTGAGACCGAGCAGGACGCGCGAGACGCCATCCAGGCCGAACTCGACGAGCGGGTTCGCAAGGCCCATGCCGACAACGCGCGAGAGGGTAGAGGTTATCTTGGCGCGAAGAGGGTTCTGAAGACGCCTCACACCTCCCGTGCGAGTTCCTTCGAGCGGTTTGGCTCGAGGACGCCAACCTTCGCGGCGGCGGGGAACCTCGCCGTCGCCAAAGAACTGGTGCGTCGCCTGCGGGCCTTCCGCGCTGCCTACAGAGAAGCCTGGCAAGCGTGGAAGGCTGGCGTGCCCGGAGTGGTCTTCCCCCACGGTACGTGGAGGATGCGCGTCTACTATGGCGCCGCTTGTGAAGAGCCGCCGTAGCAGTGTCACCACAGCTCGAAGTGTGGAGGTCCCGCCCACTGTTCGTCGGCCATCGACATTGTCGCTGGTAGTCGGACCGGTGCGTCTCGTCGCGGATGCTTCTCACCGTTTGAGCGTCCTTCGTCTCGCTTGCGAGGCGTGGGGCGCTCCGCCGGCCTCGGTCGGTGACCAGCATCGTCCACCTGAACACTGCTCCCGGAGGCTTCGGCCTGCAGTTTGACCGTCGATGAGTCGTCACCCTCGGTCGGATCTGCCTGCCTGTCACCCGGGTCGGATCTGCTTTTGCCTCACCCTCGGTCGGATCTACCACCGTCGTCACCCTCGGTCGGATCGGCCACGGGCCCTGATCCCGTCGTCACCCTCGGTCGGATCGGCCACGGGCCCATCGGTCGGATCGGCCACGGGCCGATCTACCGTCGTCACCCTCGGTCGGATCGGCCACGGGCCCAGATCGGCGTTCAGGCAGCGGCCCGCGCGCTGCGGGCGCGTCGCGTCGCCGGGTCGTCGCGGGCAAACACGAGACTGAAGACGACGAAGACCGCCCACAGGGCCGACAGGTGGTACAGCATGGCCGCGCCGCCGAAGCGCGCGAAGATCACGCTCGTGAGCGGCGGTCCGACCAACATGCCACCGGCGTAGAACGTGTTGTAGACCGAGTTGGCGCGACTGAGCTGACTGCGCGGGACGATCACGCCGATCAGGGCGAGGGCCACGGGCGACATCGACGCAAACGTGGCGCCGGCTCCGAAGACCAAGGCGCACATGAGCCAATAGGCGTCGACGAAGACGAAAGCCAAGAGGCAGAGCGTGCCGAGGGCCGATAGACGCGTGACCACCTTCAGGTGGCCGAAGCGATCGCCGCGACGACCGGCGGCGTTGGAGAAGAGCAACATGCCGAAACAGAAGAGGCCCGGCAGGATGATGGTGTCGTCGCGCGGAATGCCCTTCGACTCGATGAGGTAGAGCGGCAGGAAAAGCACCACCGACGCCTGAAAGTACCCATAGCTGAAGGCCGCGAGACAGGAGGTCTTGAGGCGTACCAGGAGGGTACCGAGGCCCATCGCCTCGGATTCCTCGTCGGCGGCTGGACCCATCTCCCCGTCGCTCGGAGCCGCTTCGGCGCCAGCGGCCTCGGCGCCCGCCTGACTCCGAAGTTTGCGCGAGAGGTAGACCGCCGCCGTGATCGCCAAAACCCCGGCGAGCACGAAGAGGTGGCTTTGAGAGATCACGCGCGCGAGGCCGGTGGCCAATACCGGCCCTACGACGTAGCCGCTGGCCAGCCAGATCGCGTAAAGCGAGGTGAGGTGTCCCTTGTGCTCCGCGTCGGCGCGCGACAGCACGATGGTCTCCGAGCTCACCCAGACCCCAATGGAGAAGAGGCCGTCGAGAAAACGGATTCCCGCGATCCCGCCGTAGCTCTGCATGAAGGGGAAGCCGGCCACGCAGACCGCGTAGCCGACCAGCATCGCGATGAGGGTCCGTTCACCTCCGAAGCGCCGCAGCACCCCCCCGACGGGCACCGCGAAGAGGACCAGGCCAGCCGCGAAGATCAGCGCGAGGCTGCCGATCTGTTCCTTGTCGTAACCGTGGGCGTCCAGGTAGAGCGGCGTGAGGGCGATGGAGATCCCGCACGCGATGCCGAACAAGAAGGTGCCGCGGTACAGGGGACCGAGCTTTTGGGCCGGGGTGAGCAACGCGGCATCCTACACCTACCCGCGACCCGTGAGGCGCCCCATCGCGTCACACAAGCGTCATCTCGCTGATGCCATCGACTCACACCTCTGCTAGTCGCGTGGTGGACGCATGCATCGTGCGCGGCTGGAATCGGGAGTCACCAACTTTGAGCGCCACCTTTGATATCGACCGTTTCATGGCCGGCTCCGGTCAGGTGGACCTCCGGGACATTCCTTGGGACGACGTCCCCAAGTACCCACTCACCCCGGCCGCGCTGCGGACCTTGCGTTACTTCCTCAACACGGAGAGCGCGACCTTCTACTACCTGCGGGCGCTCATGGGGACGAAGGCGGCGATGGTGGAGCCCGACATGGCCCCCTTCTTGTCCGCTTGGAACTACGAGGAGGAGTTCCACGGACGCGCCTTCAGGCGTTTCGTGGAGGCCTACGGAGAGCGCGTCGACGAGGGCTACCGGGGAGATATGTACCTCCGGCGCACGAACGTGGAGCGCATCACCGATGGGGTGGCCCTCGGCCTGTCGGTGGTGTTGCCCGACGCCTGGCCTTCGATCCACATGCTCTGGGGCGCCATCGCCGAGCACACCACGTACAACGCCTACAGACAGCTCATCACACGTACCCAGCATCCGGTGTTGGCGGAGATCTGCAGCCGGATCATGAAGCAGGAAGCCAAGCACTTCGCCTTCTACTTCCAGCAGGCGCGCGCCCGACTCGCGGAATCTGCAATGGGCCGCAAGCTCGCCCAAGTCCTGCTTCCGCGGATCTGGACGCCGGTCGGCGACGGCATGTCGCCCACCGAGGAGGCCCACCACGCGCTCAGGTACCTCTTCGACGGTGCGGAGGGCGAGGTCATCCCCGCCATCGAGAGGAAGATCGGAACCCTGCCCGGCCTCGAAGGGTTCGACATCTTTACCCGCTACGTGGAGCGCGCCGGGTTGAAACGGGCCCCGGCGGAGTGGCTTGCGGTGCCGCCCGGGTCGACGCCAGCCGGAGGGACCACCGAGGTCGCCCCGAGCGACCCCACGGGATGAAAGACGGCGTCCGCCACTAGCGCCGATGCCGCCGGCGACGATGCCAGCGAATCCGGCCAGAGAGGATGCAGCGCGGCGAAATCGCCTCAGAGGCCGGGGCGTCTTGCCAACCAATGGCCGTCCCGAGACGTCCAACCACCGTCAGGGCGAGCCCTCCCGCGCTCCACACCGGACGCCACGGGCGGTTTTCGACACTTGGGCGTGCCACCTGGTCTGAGACGGCAGTAGCCTCCCTTGCTGTGGCCCAGATCGAATACTCCGCCGTTGCTCGACAGCTCGTGCTTCTGCGCTGTCGTGAAGTCGTCGCCGACCGTATGGCCATCACGCGGCGGCCTCGTATGCTCACCCCGCGGTCGGCGCTTGGGGAGCTCATTGCGCTGGCGGAGACGTGGACGCCGCCCAGCATCGAGCCCACTACGACCACGAAGCGCCGGAGCGCGGCTTCCCCCGAGTCGCACGATGCGGTTGCGCTGACGGTGGCAGAAGTCGCCGCCGAGGTTCGTCGCGTGCTCCACAAGGACCCGGTGCTCAAGACCGTCGAGAGCCCCGTGCCCGACATGCTCGACGAGGTGCTCGAGCGATGGTCTGGACCGGCTCGCCCAGAAGAATCGGGGAAGGGGAGCCGGCGCAGCTCGACGCCCACTCCTCAGAGAGAGGTTGGTGACCTCGGGCGGCTCCGCAGCGCAGCTGACCTTCTGGAGCAGACCTATCTCGACGACGTCGACCGCGCGCTCGACAAGCTGGCGGCCGAAGGCGGCCGGCGACTGTTCATGGTGTCTGCGGTCTGCGTCAGTGCGCTCTCCGAGCTTCGTACCCGTGGGTGGTCCGACACCGGGCTTCGCGCTTGGCTCGAGCAGTTCGACGCCACGAACGTCATCGAGGGGCTGCGCTCACTGCTCACCAAGCGCCACCGCAAGCTACAGTGCTTCATTCCCGTGAGCGGGTGGGACCCCTCGCTGCCCCTCGGCAACCTGAAGGCGGCGCCACTCGCTGAGCGCAAGGTGGCATCGTCCTTCCCCGAGGGGCCCTACCTCTCGCTCACCATCCACGCCTTCGACGAAGCCAGCGCCGCGCGCGAGGCGTTTCGCCAGGGAAGGCGCGTGCTCGATGCGGTCGCGCTGATTCGTCCCGAGCTCGCCGCCTCCTGGGCCGCGCCCACCATCGGCGTCGAGAGCGGCGCCTTCGTGCACGCCTTCGAGGTTGGGGCCTGGCGCGGCTCGGTCGAGCCGCTCGAGGCGAGCGTCGAGCAGGTCATGCGCTACCCGGGGCTGAGCGAGTCCTGTCGCTATCGCGTCCAGGCCATGCAGCTGCGCGACCCCATGACGCGGCTGTCGCTGCTCTGGCTCGGACTCGAGCGCCTCGTCACCCCAGCCCCCGACTACGACACGCCGATCGACGCGCTTCAAGCGCTGCTGCCCCCCGCGCTCGCGCTGCTCAAGGTGCAGTCTGAAGTGGAAGCACTCGCGCGCGCCCTCGACACCAGCCGCCATGCCGAGCGCATTCGCGCGCAGCTGTCCCAGGGAAGCGAAGAGGAGCTCGTGGACGCGCCGATGGACCGACGTGCGCTGCTCGCCTTCTTGCAACGCGCCTCCGTCGACGACACCCGCAAACTCGCCGAGCGCGGCCAACTCGACGGTCACGTCGCGCAGTGGCTCGAGCACACCCGCATGCACATGGCGGGGCCCCAACCCGAGCGCCTCACCCGCTTCTACGAGGCGACCCGGCAGCGTATCGCTTGGCAGTTGCTCCGCCTCCATCGCGCTCACGAGCGGCACGGCACCGACGCCTGGCCAGCGTCATGGGTCGACGACCTCTCGCTCCACGCGCACCATTACCTCACCGTCGCGTTGCTCGCCGTCATGAACGACCCCGAGCAGCTGCGTGCGCCGCTGGAGCTCCTCGAGCGCCGCGCGGGTCAGTACGAGACCTTTCTCTCGCTCGTGCAGCGGGGACAGAAGCGGGCGCTCGAGCCCGCCGCGCTGCTCTCTCCCCTCAGCCTGGTTGGCCCCGCTCGACGCCGCCGACCTGAGCGCTGAGCGTGTTGCCACTTCCAGAACCCCCAAGCGTTCAATCCGAGCGGGATGGTATGACGTCCGTCATCTCGGCCGAGGGGACACTAGCCCGCCCAGGCGGGAACATTCCCGCGATGGGGGGTGTTGCCCCTTCGTGCCAAGCGAGCGAACCAGCCGCCTTCAGGGAGCTCTCGTGGGGGCCGCGGTAGGAGATGCCCTCGGATTGCCCTACGAGGGCATGAGCAAGCGACGGGCGCGACGCATGCTCGGTGCCTCACGTCTGCGCCATCGCTTCGTCCTCGGGCGTGGCATGGTGAGCGACGATACAGAGCACGCCTGCATGGTCGGGGTGGCCCTCGCCAAGGCAGGCCGAGAGCCCACCACTTTTGCGAAGTCGCTGGCGCGTTCGCTCCGTTGGTGGCTCGTCGGCCTGCCCGCCGGAATCGGATTCGGCACGCTTCGGGGGATCGCGAAGCTGTGGCTCGGGTTCTCGCCGGACCATAGCGGAGTGTGGTCGGCAGGAAATGGTCCGGCCATGCGCGCTCCCCTCATTGGCACCTATGCATTCCAAGACCGCGTGCTACGCGAGGCGCTGGTCCGTGCTTCCACGCGCATCACACACCGCGACCCCAAGGCCGAGCAGGGGGCTCGTGCCATTGCGGCCGTCGCTGCATATGCATCTTCGCACGAAGGCCAACTCGATCCCGAGGCGGTCCTCGACAAGGCGATGCTCGAGATCACCGACGGCGAGCTAAGAGAACGTCTAGGTGTGGCTCGGAACGAGCTGCACCGTCCCACCGAGCAGGTGATTCGCCGATGGGGCCTGGATGATGGCATCACCGGCTACATCTACGACACGGTGCCCGCCGTGATCCATTGCTGGGCTCGCCACGAAGGTCGCTTCGAGCCGGCCATTGGCGAGATCATCGCGTGCGGAGGAGACACCGACACCACCGCGGCCATCTTGGGCGGCCTCGCCGGCGCCACGCACGGGTTCGAGGCGATCCCCGCCGACTGGCGCATGCGGATCGTCGAGTGGCCCCGCACGGTGCCCTACATGATGCGTTTGGGCCACGCTCTCGCGACGGGGGCCCAGCCGCCGCGACTGTTCGTCCCCGGTATTCTCCTCCGGAACGCGATCTTCATGGCGCTCGTCTACGTCCAGATCATCCGCCGCGCACTACCGCCGTATGGCTGAGGAGGATGCCAGCCCTCGAGCTGGCGCACCGTATCCGCCCCCCCAGCCGTTCTTGGGCGTCAGAAGCCACGCGGGCTGGTCAGCGCGGACGCTTGCCGGGCCGCGAGCTGCGCGGCGCGTGCCTCGGGACCGAACTCGGGCTCGTCCGGTGGAAGATGCTTGCGCAGCTCGTCAAAGGGTACCTGAACGGCCGTGGGAAGCTCGGCCGTGCAGAAGTAGTCCTCCGCAAGGCCCTGCCAGCGCATGAACAAGAAGACGGTGGAAGCGCCGGCCGGGTCGAGCCAGTTGGCGACGCCGGGGTCCTTCCGGCTCACCACCATCCGAAGGGCACCGTCCGAGCTCGGGCGGGCCTGGGCGGCGGTCAGGCTGGTCTGACGGCGAGTGTAGTCGCGGCTGTCGAGCCAGAGGTCACCCAGCTGGATGGACTGATAGCGGGCGGGCGACCGGGGCACGGTGATGATGGTGGCCGTGTCGGCCGGCGCGTCGAGGATGCCCTTCACGTTGAATTGGCCCGGCAGTCCTCCTCCCGTGGACTTCTCAGGCGCGCTGAGCTGATTGAGCTCCAGATCGAGGAGGAGCTTGGTGACGAAGCCGATCCAGCCCGCGGTGGACGTGGTGAGGTGATCTGCCGCCGATGCGTACTGGTCGTTGACGAGGTCTGGGCACACCAGGGGGCTGGGTGTCCCGCGCGTGTCGACCCGTTCGATGGACCAAGTGCCCGCCGTCTCCCGTTCCCAGTCCATGAAGCTCTCGCGCACGAGGATGACGGTTGCGCTCCGGTCCCCATCCACGATGGACAGCCAGTTGTCCCCCTCGCGCGTGTCGCTGATCACGATCTCGAAACGACTGGGGCCGGGCTTCGACCGGCGCAACGGGGCTCGCCCACCTATGGCACCACCGGCTCTCAGGGTTCGTACAACCACATGGGGCCGCTGCAGATGGGGTCGTCGCCGTTGCAAGCGGTGACCATGCCGGTATCGAGGTAACCCTGCACGAGCTTGGCCTGTAGCGCCGCGTCGTTGTTGCACACGTGGTAGTCCGCGAGGGTCTCGGTGGCGGTGTTGATGATGGCGCCGAGGGCGTCGTCGAAGCCGCCTTCCCAGTCGAAGCCCATGGCCCACGTGCAGTTGGGCAACTCGGCGATGACGGCCTCGATCTCGCCTTGCTGAAGGAGGCCTACCAAGCCCTGGGCATCGACGGCGCCGGTGCACGTGAGGTTGTCGAGGATGTACTGGCTCAGCTCGGTCACGAGGTCTTGCACGACGTCATCCCCGAGGGCGTCGAGGCTGAGGAAGGTGGTGTTGCACTCGCACGCGTCGTAGGCCGCCCTGAGGGCAGCGAGCGTGGTGGGGTCACCCTCGATGGCCACCGCCGCCGTCTCCACCAGAAAGACGTCGCCGTTGGCGTCGGTCGCGCCGGGTTCGGTACCGTGGTTGGCGCGGAAGCTACCGTCGTTCGAACCGTCGTCGCAGGTCCACGAAAGGGCGGTCGTCGTATGCGGAGGCCACAAGGCCGTCGAGCGTCCCGCGGTCTCCTTGTAGGCGTCCTTCTGCAAGAAGCTGAGGTTGCCGGTGCACGCGACGCTACTGCCCGCGCCGCTGCCTCCCGCACCACCGGCTCCGCCGCTTCCAGTGGTGTCGTCGGCGCCTCCGCAGGCGACGACAGCGATGGTGAGCACGGAGAATGTAAGGCGACGAAGCATGCACAAACGCTAGCTGCCTCAGCTCTGCGACGCGACTGCGTCGTCAAAAAGCGAGGGTCATCCCGAGGCCGACGTCGCTTGGCGATACGATGGGGTAAACCGCCAGGGCCTCGGACCGTTCCTCCTCGTAGCTCTCCGCGAAGGGCGCAGTGATGAGAAGGCCGAGCCCCATCGACTGCACGATGCCAGCCGTGATGAGGGCTGCGGCTTGGCCTGTGGGCACCTCGGCTTCCCGAGCGACGATGAATGGACCGGCGACGGGGAGGTAGAGCCAAGCCATCGTGTCGTTGCCGGAGGTCACGCCGATGGTCGCCGTCGTGGCCATGACGGGATACGGAGAGGCCAGGATGGTCGCGCCCATGACGTACATTCCCTTGGAGAGGGTATGGTCGGCAGCGGTGTCGGGCGGCGGCACCTCGTCGGCCAGCGCCGGTCCGGCGCACGTGAGAAGGATCACGGCGGTGATGAGGGAACGGAACGAGTTCATACACGTGCGACGTCTCGTCGTCGGTGGCTATTCGCGCTTGGTCGCGTAGGGCAGCAATGCCACGGAAAGCGCAGGTTTGACCGCTACGTGGAGGTGTCACCATTCGGCCCGTCGATACCTCGAGGTGTCACCTAGGCATGTCGCCAACCAATTCGGGCGCGCACCTGGACACGTGGGCGCTCGGCCCGTAGCTTCTCAACGTTGCTTCGAATGACCGGCAGGGTGGGGGTGGTCCTGGTGGTGGCCACGATGGCCGCTCCGGCGCAGGGACAGGAGATCGAGTGGCCGAGTCCCAGGTGGGCGCAGCCCGATGTCCCGGGCTCTTGGCCCGAGGCGAAGCCCGACACGCCACCCCCGGACTTCTGGGCGCCGCAACCGCCTCCGCCGCCGGACCCCGACCCGATGGTTCCGGTGGGGATCGCGCTCACCTCCATCGCGGGTGTCTCCGTCATCACGGGGACGTCGATGCTCGCGAGCCGTCGCGCGCACGAGCCGGAGCTGTGTGGGCTCAGTGGCTGCTTCGCCCAGCGGGATGCGACTTACCGCATCGGGGGGCTGTCCTTCATGACGGGGGGACTGATGCTCGGCTTGGTGGGGGGCGGGGTGTGGCTCGGTGGTGCGACGGGTGCGCCACGCGCTCGGCATCAAGACCGGTGGGTGAGCGCGGGGGCGACCCTCACTGGTTTGGGGCTCTCGACCGTGACGGCGGGTGTCACCGCGCTCGTCGCGCAATCCCAGGACGTGCAGTTCGAAGAGCGCAGCCACGTGGAGCCTTGGGCGGCCAGCCTCATCGGACTCGGCGGTGCGATGGCCATCCTCGGGATCCCACTGTGGGCGGTGGGGGCCAAGGATTGGGCACCCGAGTCCAACGAGGACGAGGTGCCGCCCGGCCACGTCGTGCGCGAGTACAGCCCGGCGATGAAGACGGCCGGCATCGTGCTGACGTCCATCGGTGCAGCCTCGTTCGTCGGCTCCGGCGCTTCGTTCGTGGCCGCATTGAACGCCGACGACTTCGGGGGTCTGGGATTGGCCGTGCTTTCTTCGGGGCTCAGCCTCGGGGGCATCGTCTTCACCGGCATCGGGATCCCCCTCTGGTCGGTCGGGGCCCACGATAAGGTGGTGGCCGACGATGAGGCACACCAGCTCCCCATCGCACCCGACGTGCAGATCGGAGCCGGAAACGTGGAGTTGACATGGCGCTTCTGAATCGAGGGGTCCCGCTGTTCCTGCTTGTCGCATGTGCAGGCTGTCAGGCGGAGTCGGCCCGCGTCGACATGATCCCCCAGGCGGTGCAGGCGCGCCTGATCGAAGATGATGACGGCGCGCTTCGAATCGAGGGTTCCTTCATCCTCGACGTCCATTCCCAGAACGTGACGGGTCGTTCTTTCCTGCATGCGTTTGCAGACGACCGAACGACGTTGGTGTCGGTCGAGCCCCCGGGGCCTTGGCGCCTGAGCGCGGGCGAGAGCACCCAGCTCGGCTTCTCGTGGGAGATCGACCCCGCACCGGACGCCGCCGCGGGCGCTTTCTTGGTCTTTCCTATTCAGCTGGTCGTCGAAGGTCGCGGGGTTCTTCCAACCACTTTCGTGAACGCGTCCGTCGAAGGCCTCGACACACCCCAACCGCCCCCTCCACCGCCGCCATGCGGCGACATCGTGGGCGCAGGGATGGGAGGGCTTCCTGGCGACGCCATCTGGGCGCATCGCATGGGAGGGTCGGGAGAGGTCCACGCCGAGGACGTCGCCGTGGGGCCGTCGGGGGAGACGGTGGTGGTGGGCACCTACGCGCTCGGTCCGTTGTCGATGCCTCCCCTCTTTCTGTTCACACCTCAGGTCACCACCGCCTTCGTGGCGAAGGTCCTTCCCGACGGCACGCCCGAGTGGGCGTTTGCCCTGGCGGATACGCCTGTTCCCACCGTGGCCCACGAGGTCGAGATCGACGGCGAAGGAAACATCTACCTCGCCGGCGCGCTCGACCCGGAGGCGTCGTCCCTCACCCTCCAGAAGCTGAGCCCCGATGGCCTGCAGCTCTGGCGGGCTCCCCTCACGGCCGCGGGCGAGACGGTCTTGGCGCTCGATGCGGCGGGGGGCGCGGTGCTAACGACCGCGTGCGACGACCTCTGCGGTGCCGGGGCCGAGCCGAGCGACCCCGCCGTCACGCGCTTTGCCCCGGACGGTGCACACCAGTGGAGCCACCCGCTGAGCAGCACCAACCTGGAGGTACATGCGAAGGCGCTCGCGTCGAGAGCCGACGGCGGGGTCATCGTCGCCGGTGATCTGCGCCAACAGAGCGCGACCTCGCCCACGACCATCGACTTCGGCGGGGGACCGCTCGTGAAAGACGGCGTGGACGACATGTTCCTCCTCCGCCTGACGGCGGCCGGAGAGCACGTGTGGAGCCGGCGGTTCGGCGAGCGAGGTCCCCTTCATGCGGAGGCGGTGACACTGAGGACCGACGGCAACGTCCTGCTCGCGGGCGGGATCCAGGGCGAAGTCGACTTCGGCGGAGGCCCCATGAGCTCGGTGGCGCCGACGGTCGGGCATGCCTTCGTGGTCGAGCTCGACGAGCAGGCCAGCTTCGTGCGTCAGCTCCTCACGAGAGGCACGGGCATCGCTACTGCGACCGATGTGGAAGTGCGGTCCGACGGACGGGTGGCGCTGCTCGGCACGTTCGATCTCCTCATGTCGGTCGACGACATCGATCTGGTGAGCGGGGGGCTGCGCGACGTGTTCCAGCTCGAGCTGAGCCCGGGCCTGAAGCTCGGCTTCGCGCGTCGATTCGGCGAGGGATGCGACGAGGGCGATCCGCGGATGGCCCTCGCCGGCGATGCCGTCACCCTCATCACCAACTCACCCGGCCGCATCGATTTCGGCACCGGGCTCTTCGGCTCGGAAGCGACCGACGCCTACGTCGCTCGCTTCCCGTGAGTCACATCCAGTTGATGGTGACCGAGCCGTCGCCGGTGTTCATGCCGGGCATGGTCATGCCGTTCATCACCCCACCGACGTAGCTGGAGCCGCCCGCGGCCGCGTAGTTGTTGCCGCCGCCGCCACCACCGTAGTAGCCGCCACCGCCGCCACCGCCGTCGTTGCCATCGCCGACACCGCCCACGCCGAGGGCACCCGGGCCCGCAGCGTTGCAGGTGTGATTGGCGAAGTGCCCGCCCGGAAGCCCTCCCGCGGTCTGGCTGCCGCCGGTGGCCGCCGCAAAGGTACCGTCGCCGACGCCAGGCGCCCCAGTGAGGCCGCCACCGTCGCCGCCGACATTGGACGCAGTCGGGGATCCACTGCCACCGCCGCCCCCACCGGCCACGATGACGCGGTTGCTGAGGGCGGGTCCGATCTGGCGCACGTCACTCGCGCCACCCCCGGAGCCCGCGCCGCTGCCCGCGTTGCTGCAACACGTGGTGGCGTTGGGCCCACCGGTCTTGCCGCCGCCGTTGAAGCCGCCGTTGGCGTCGCAGAAGGCCATGCCGGTGGCGCCGGTGCCCGCGCCTCCAACGTTGACCTCGAGGGTCTCTCCCGCCGCGACCGTGAGGTTGCCCGACGCCATGCCGCCGAGTCCTCCGGTGCCGGAACCCGAGGTGCCACCTTGCGCGCCGAGCGCCACGATGTTGATTGCGGTGCCAGCGCAGGCGGGCACGACGAACTGGAAGTTGCCCGGCGTGTTGAAGGTCACCGAGCCACCCGCTTCGTTGCAGAGCAGCAGCTCCTGCGCCGTCGACGGGCTGTTGCCGCACGCGTCTTCGATCGAGCCGGGGAGCACCACCAGGCGCGTGCTGTCGACGAGGTTGCCGACCGTGACCTCGAAGGTGGTCGCGGTGGCGGGAAGGGCCGGCATCACGTTGTCGACGGTGGCCGAGCCGGTCGCGGTGATGGCGCCCATGGCGAGTCGAGTCGGCTCGCTGAACTCGAGGGTGAAGGTGCCACTCGTGATGCCATCCATGAAGTCGACCTCCGTCACGTTCAGGCTCGGAGGCACGGTGTCGGCGTCGCAGTCGTCGCTCACGGTTACCGCCACGTCGGCCGCGAGGCTGTTGGCGCACTCATCCGTCACGCCGGCCGCGCTGACGGTCAAGGTGTACTCGGTCCCGGGGGTGAGCCCCGTCAGGTCGACGGTGAAGCTGCTCCCGGTTGCCGGCAGGGAAGGGGTCACCGCGATCGTCGCCCCGCCGTCTACGCTGAGGGCGCTGTCGGTCAGGGTGACCTCCTCCGAGAAGGTGAGCGTGTACTGCGCGGTGGCTCCGGCGAAGGCCTGGGTGGTGGCGCTCGTCACGGTGGGGGCGTCGGCATCGCACTCCATGCCCCCCGTTCCGCTTCCGCCCGTCGACGACGAGCTCGAGCCGCTCGGTTCGACGACCTCCTCCGGCGCGTTGACCACGCTACAGGCGGGGAGAGAGAAGGCCGCGAGCAGGGCTGCGACCAGGGAGACGACGACGAAGCGAAGGACACGCATAGGAGCCTTCAGTTTACCAGGGCTTGGCCTTTGGGCGCACTTCGGTCGCCCCTCGGTGTCGGTCAGAGGCCGTTTTGTGCTACGTCCACCGTCCCCTGAAGGCGTGTTTCAGTGTCCCTCCGACGTGAAACACCAGCCCCTTCGGCACGGCGGACACCATGGACAAGCCCTTCATCATCTACACCAAGACCGACGAGGCTCCGGCTCTCGCGACCTACTCCTTCCTGCCCATCATCAAGGCCTTCACGGCGCCGGCGGGCATCGACGTGCAGACCCGGGACATCTCCCTGGCGGCACGGATTCTCGCCGTTTTCCCCGAAGTGCTGAAGCCCGAGCAGCGGGTGTCCAACGCCCTCGCCGAGCTGGGTGAGATGACCCAGTCGCCCGCTGCCAACATCATCAAGCTTCCCAACATCAGCGCCTCGGTGCCCCAGATGAAGGCGTGCATCGGCGAGCTCCAGGCCAAGGGCTACGCACTGCCCGACTACCCCGAAGAGGTGACCACCGACGCCGACAAGGACGTCAAGGCCCGCTACGACCGGGTGAAGGGAAGCGCGGTGAACCCCGTGCTCCGCGAGGGCAACAGCGACCGACGTGCCCCCAAGGCGGTGAAGGAATACGCCCGCAAGCACCCCCACAAGATGGGCGCGTGGACCAAGGGCAGTAAGAGCCACGTCGCCACGATGGGCGAGAACGACTTCCGGGCGAACGAGAAGTCGGTGACCGTCGATGCGGCCACGACCGTGAAGATCGAGCACGTCGCGAGCGACGGCACCGCCACCGTTCTCAAGGACGGCATCAAGCTCGAGGCGGGGGAGATCATCGACGGCACCTTCATGAGCAAGAAGGCGCTCGTCGCCTTCCTGAAGCAGCAGGTCGCCGACGCCAAGAAAGAAGGCGTGCTCTTCAGCCTGCACATGAAGGCCACCATGATGAAGGTGAGCGATCCGATCATCTTCGGCCACGGGGTACGGGTCTTCTTCGGCGGCCTCTTCGAGAAGCACGGTGCCAAGTTCGACGACCTCGGTGTCGACGTGAACAACGGCTTCGGCGACCTCGTGGGCAAGCTCGCCGAGCTTCCCGAAGCCGAGCGCAAGGCCATCGAAGCCGACATCCAGGCCGCCCTCGCCGAGGGCCCGGACCTGGCCATGGTCAACTCCCACAAGGGGATCACCAACCTCCACGTGCCCAGCGACGTCATCATCGACGCCTCCATGCCGGCGATGATCCGCACCTCGGGTCAGATGT
>JAUHZF010000050.1 GCA_030426145.1 Polyangia bacterium | reverse complement strand
GTGCCGGCCGGCTGCTTCAGCTGCGATTGGTTCTCTAGGTAGCGCTCCCAGTCGATCTCGTCGGTCTTCGTCTCGGTGGTCGCGTTGTCGCTCGCGTTCTGCTCGGGCGCGTTGTCCTCGGCGGTATTGCGTGCCGGCGGGGCCTCGGAGGGAGGCGGCCTGTCCTGATTGGCCTGCGCGTTGCGCTCGTTCGCTTTGGGCTCGATGTTTTCGTCGGCGAGCACCGGGTTGCCGTCGAGCTCCTTGCGAACCTCCTCGACGAGCTCCATCCGCGACAGCTGCAGCAAGCGAATCGCCTGGACCAGCTGCGGGGTCATCACGAGCTGCTGGGACAGCTTGACCTGCAGCTTCATTTCCATCCCGATGGGCATCCGTCTCTCCTCTTCCGTGCGCGCGCCGGGTGGTCCCTCGAGCGCTCGCGCCGAATCAGTCTAACACCGCGTAGGCCTGCACATGACCAACTTTAGCGGTGGCGGCCCGCAACTTGCCTGCGGCCGCTAAATAACGCTCCGTCGTCCCCGAACCTGCCGCCGCTGAGTGGGCGCGCGAGGGGGGTGCGCGTCGGTTTGGCTCGCGAAGCGAACCGCTACTAGCAAGATATGCGCCCCAGTCGGTTTCGACAAGGGCTGCGCAACATTCCGGGCTCTAGAGCTCGATGTTGCGGAAGTCGATTTGGTCCTCGTCGTAGATGCCGAGGCCCAGCTCGCTCGCCACCTTCAGGTAGGTCGGCTCGCGCCCGGCGTCTTTCAGGGTGGGCAGGCCGTTCTTCTCGCGGAGCGCATCGACGGCCTTCCACCCCATGACGTCGATCGCCACCGGATCGGTAGAGGCGTAGATGGCCTCGTTGAGCACGCGTCGACGGGGGTTCTTGTCGATGGGGCCCTCGTCGTAGATGACCTGGTAGGCGTCGGCGATGTGCAGGGCCATTCGGCTCTTCACCACCTCTTGGGAGAAGAGGTGCGCGATCTGCGGGCTGGCGTTGTGCTTGTGGTAGTCGTGCGGGTTGGTGTTGGAGCCGTGCGTGATGTTCTTCATCGCGCCCGTGTAGCCGCAGATGTTGTGGTCCTTCACCTGGGTCACGTTGATGACCACCGTGGCGTCGGTGAAGGGCGTATTTGGTGGCGCTCTGCCCGACCACGATCGGCGGCATGGTGGCCTTCTTGTTGAGGTGGACCTCGGTCTTCACGCCCGCGGGAAACTCCGGCGCCAAGGCGAGGGTCTGCTTGTCGGTGACGCAACGGGTGGCGAACAAGAAATCGCGGTACTGCTCGTAGATGGTGATGCGCTCGGCCGGGACCCCGGCGGCGATGACGCCCTTCACCACCTCGAGGATGACCTCCTTGTTGGCGGCCATCTTCATCGACTTGCGACCTGCGATCCCGTTGGGCTTGATGGCCACCACGTCGTCGGGGTGCACGAACTGCTTGAAGGCCTCGGCGATGGTCGCTTTGCCCGTGAGCTCGGTGAGGGCACGGGTGAGCATCTCGGTGGCGGCGGCCTGGGTGGGGTAGACCCCGCCGGGCTGCATCACGCCCTTCTTGTGCACGCGCACCACCCGCCCCGGGATCGACATGCGTCGGAATCCTTTGGGGGGCTTGGCCGCCCAGCTCTCGGCGGCGGCTTCGTCGGACAGGGTCGAGACCGCAGCCGTGGTGGCGAGCGTCGAGGCGAGAACCTGGCGTCGGCGGAGCTTCGGCATGCGCCCACGTTAGCTCACTTGCCGTCTTCGCGCTTCGGTGGCTCTTCGGGGGCGTCGAGCACGAGGTGAGGGGTGAGCTTTCTCAGCGAACGAGGGCCGATGCCACGCACCCGCATGAGCTGCCGCAGGCTCCTGAATCTGCCCCCGAGGCGCTTGCGGACCTTCAAGATGGCCTCGGCCCGCTTGGCCCCTACGCCGGGGAGCCGCACCAGGTCACGCACGCCCGCCACGTTCAGGATGACGCGTCCATCTTCGGTCACCGCCTTGGGGGCTCGGTCGGGACAGGGGCGCGCCTCTTCGTTGGTGCTGGCAGCGAGCGGCTCGACACCCCGCAGACTGAGCGCGGCTTGCGCCCCCGCGGCCAGCGCCGACCATCCCCACTGCGCCCGCAGTGGGGGGCCGTTCCGCAGGCTCCACGTGGCCCCGCCGAGATGCGCGAAGGTTCCCAAGACCAGGGTCCACAAAAGCCCGCGGCCCAACAACGGGGCCCAGGCGCGAAAGATGGCGAATGACGGCATGCGCCACCGTCACTTCAACCATCGCGCCAACCTTCGCGCCGACATCTTCGGCACTTGGCGCATCGAGAACTGGCGGGCGCCACCCCTCCGCCGGCGGCCCGCCAGGGGGCTAGAAATCGCTGAGCGTGTGTTCGCGACAATTCGTCGCGAAGCGACGCCGTTTGGGGAGGGCCCCCTCGCGCAGCGAGGGGAGGGGCCTTCTGAAGGCCCCGAGCGATGGAGGAAGGAGTGAACAGGGGGTGTGTTCGCGGAGCCTCGACTCGTCCTCGCCCCGCCTCGGGGCGAGTCGAGGTGTAGCGAACCCATGGGAACGTATTCAGGGCGTAGCGTCCTCGCCTGCGGGGAGATCGGGGGCTTCGTTCGAGGCCTCGGGTCGCACGATCTGCATCTGCACGTCGAGCAGCACCGTTTGGCCGGCGATGACCTCGACCGTGCGCGTGATCTCGGGCGCGTTGGGATGGCGGAAGGCCACCACGTGCCGGCCGGGGGGCACCTCGACGGGTCGTCCGATCGGGGTCACGTCCACGCGCTCGCCATCGACGAAGACCTCGGCCCAAGGGTGCGCGAGGAGGCGGAGCTGGGCGGGCTGGCTGACGATGCCCTGGGGGTCACTCCGGGCGACCACGCCTTCGTCGCCGCAGCTCTGAAAGCCTGCGACGATGCCGACGAAAGCGAGAACGGCGGCTCCACCCGCGGCCCAAGGGAGCCATTTGCCCTCGCTGAGCGCATCGGCCACGAGGTGCCGGCGGCGCACGGGGGGCGGGTCTTCGGCGAGGCCGGCCCGGGCGAGGGCGCGTGCGATGAGGGCCTCTTCCGGCTCGGCCGTTCTCTTCCGAAGCGCGCGCACGAGGTCGGTCTGCAACGCGCTCATGTCGAGGTGGCGGTCGAGCAGCCGTTTGCTGAGGCACTGTCGCACGATCTGCTCGACGTCTCGGGGCACCGGTGTGCCTCCCTCGCGAACGTCCGACAGGCGCGGTGCTTCGGTGTGGCGGATGCGTTGGGTGATCCCGGTTTCGTCTCCGTCGAACGGGTGCTGGCCCGCGAGGCAGGTGTAGAGCAACAGCCCGAGGAGAAAGACGTCGGACCCCTCGCTCGGTTCGTCGCCGAGGATCATCTCGGGCGCCATGAACTGAGGCAGCTCCAACAGCTCGTCGCGCCCGCGCTCCGCGCCGCGAGGGAGCTGACCCGCGCCGTGCAGGTAGAGCTGTCCCTGATCGGTGATCTCGATCAGCGCCGGACGCACCAATCCGTGAACCTCGGTGGCGCGATGCATCGCGCCAACGGCGCCGGCGACCTGGATCCCGATGGCCAGGGTGGCGTCGAGGGGGAGGTTGCGGGCGCGGGTGAGGATCTCGTCGAGCCTGTGCCCGCCGTGATCGGGAAACACGAGCACGGCGCGATCGCCGTCGCGACGCACCTCCAAGGGCCGCGGTAAACGCGGGTGATCGACCGCCTCGAGGATGCGCGCTTGCCGCAAGAGGCACGACTGGGCCCAGTCGACCCGGCGTGCCGACGACCGGGCCATCTCGACCAGGACGGCGCGTTCGTCGGAGCGGCGCTTGGCCCTACGCGTCCAGAGCGTGCCGTAGGTGACCACCGCTTCGCCGACCTCGAGGCCGGCGAGCGTGGGATCATCGGAGGTCGACGGGGCAGTCACGTCTCGAGGCTCTTGCCCTTCATCGCTTCGGGGACCTCGATGTCGAGCAGCGACAAGACGGTGGGGGCGACGTCCCGAAGGTGGCCCCGAGGTCGAAGGGGGCCAACGGTGCTGTAGAAGGGAACGTCCGCCGCGGTGTGACCGGGGGAGAGGTCGCCGTGGTCGTCGCGCATCTCCTCCACGTTGCCGTGGCTCGAGGTGACCAAGAGGTGGCCGCCTTTGGCTTCGACCGCCTCGCGTAGCTGCCCGATCGCGGCGTCGACGGCTTCGATGGCGGCCACCGTCTCGGCCTCTTTGCCCGTGTGGGCCACGGCATCGGGGGCCACGTAATGCACCAGCACGAAGTCGTGGTCCTCCAGGGCCTCCAGGGCGAGCTTGGTGACCTTGTGGGTCGCGAGGGCGGGGCGGTCGCTCCAGCGCTCCACGAGCTTGGGCGTCTTGGTGATGAGGCGCTTCTCGCCCTTCGCGAGCGCGTCGGTGTAGCCCGAGAAGTGACGTCCCACGTGGCGCTCGCCCTCCGTCTCCCCCACCCGGGCCTGGCTACGACCCGCCGCCGCGAGGGTGGCGCTCAAGGTGTCTTCCACCGGCTGGTCGGGGAGCACGCAGCGGATCTCGTGCCCGTGGTCCACGAGGGTGAAGAAGCCCGGAGGTTCGAAGGCGAGCACCTTTCGCCCGCGGTCGGTGAGCAGGTCGTCGGCGATCTCGTCGGGCAAGCCTTGCCGGCTCAGCATCGCCACGAGCTGCCGTGAGCGGTCGGCCCGGGTGGTGGCGACGAAGCCGACGTCGAAACCGGTCCAAGTCCACTCGGGAGTGCCGCTCCCGAAGGCCGAGACGAAGTTGCCTTCGAAGCCCTTGTAGTCGCCGATGCGGGTCGGCTCGAGCCACGCATCCTCGACCCCACGCTGGTAGGCGAGCCTCAGCGCGTCGAGAGCCGAGTCTTCACGCGGGGCCGGCTCCCCGAGCACGGTATCGCGCACCATCGCGTGAAAGGTTCGGTACGTGCGGTCCCAGCGGCCGTCGGCGTCGAGCGCGTAGTTGAAGCCGCTCAGGGTTCCGAGCGTGACCAGCGGCTGGTTGGCGTAGAACGTCAGGAACCGATCGACCTCGGCAAAGGCGCTCTTGGGGGCGCCGTGCCTTCCGTCGACGATGCCGTGCACCACGATTTCGAGCTCGTTGAAGGCGAAGTGCTCGATGAGCGCATGAAGATGATCGACGTGGCCGTGCAGGCCCGTGGTGGAGAGCAGGCCGACGAGGTGGAGCTTCCCCTCCTTCATCACCTGCCGCACCGTTTCGTCGATGGTGTCTTCGAAAGCGAGCCGACGCCGATCGATCAGGTCTTCGAGGCGCGCGCGACCCGAGGGCACGACCCTGCCTGCGCCGAGGGTGGTGAATCCCTCTTCCCCGCTGCCTCGTGGTGCCATGTCGCGCCCACCCGCGGCCACCAGGGCACTTTGGTGCTCGAAGGCATCGAGGTTGGGGGTCGCAGCTTCATGGAGCGCATTGGCGTCGGTCTGCTCCCGCAGGCCGAGACCCCCGATCACACACAGCACCACCGGAGCCATGGCCGCAGCCTACTTCAGGCGGGCACGACGCGTCGCATCTTGTCGCCGAGCTCGATGGCCCGGCGAGCGAGCTCATCAGCGCGCTCGTTGAGATCGATGCCGGCGTGTCCGGGCACGTAGGCGAGCCGCACCTTGGGGCACTTGGCCAGCGCCTCTTTGATGCCGGCGATGAGCTCCTTGTTGGCCTTGGCCTTCCAGCCCTTCTGCAGGACGCCGATCGAGTACTGGCTGTCGGTGTAGACGATGGCTTCGCGATCGCCGATCTCTTCCAGCGCGCGCTCGATGGCGGTGAGCTCGGCCACGTTGTTGGTGGCGCGGCCGAGGTACTCGAAGCGCTCGATGCGCTCGGCCCCCATCAGCACCACGACGCCGAGGCCGGCGGGGCCGGGGTTACCCGAGCAGGCGCCGTCGGTGTAGGCGACGATCTCTCCCGCGCGAGGCGCCGGGGGCGCCTTGGCGTTCTTCTTGTCGACCTTCTTGCTGCCGCGCTTGCTGCTCGCCTTCTTGCCGCTGTCTTTGGCCACAGGCTCGGCTTCGGCGCAGGTGTCGTCGGGCAGCGGGGTCGCGTCGACGACCTCGAGGTTGCGCACGCCTGCGCGGTAGGCGCGTCCGTCTTTCGGCTTGTAGCGGATCTCGACCCGGCCTCCTTCGGCCGCCAGCTCGCCCCGCGCGTCGGCCCGCGCGTAGACCTGCTTGCCTCGCAGCTCCGCGATCACCCAGGGCATCAGCCGGTGCTCGTTCGAATGGAGTCGATGGCATGGACGGGCGCGTCGTGGCCGGCCATGAGCTCTTTGATGGCACCGAGCACCATGCGGTGGCGCTCCAGGGTGCGCTTGCCTTCGAAGGCGGTCGAGGTGACCGAGAGCTCGAAGTGACCGCCTTGTCCGCCGGTGACCTCGACCCGTGCGCCCTCGATGGCTTCTTCGATCGCCCGCGTGATCGCCTCGTGAAGCTCGGACATGGGCCCACGGGTAGCGCGGCCCTCGCGCGTTGCCAAGCGGCCGGAGATCCGTCATGAAGGGGTCGTCGTGCGCTACAAGGCCCTCAAATCAGCCGGAGGCATGTCCACCCTCGGTCTGGATATCGTCCTCTCGATGGTCTTCGGGTTCTTCGGAGGCCGCTGGCTCGACGGCCGGTTCGACACCGCGCCATGGCTGTCGATGGTCGGCCTCGCCTTCGGTCTCGTCGCCGCCGGCCGCTTCCTCTACCGCGCGACCCAGAAGATGAAGCGAGAGACCGAGCACGACGAGTACGGCCGACGCCGAGGTCGCGACCGCAAGGAGAAGACGTGAGCGAACGCCCTCCCGCCCTCGACCAGCCGGTGACGATGGCCCTCATCGGCACCGCCGCCTGGGCCGTGCTCATCACCATCGGGGCCGCAGCCACCGTGGGCTGGAACGCCGCGCTCAGCACGGCCTTCGGGGGGCTGCTCGCCGTGGCCAACCTCGCCGCCTTCGCCTTCATCGGGCGGGGTGTGCTCGCAGGGGGGCCCAAGTCCCGCTTCTGGGGAATGATGGGCGCCCTCAAGTTCGCGGTCCTGCTCGGTGCAGGCTTCCTGCTGCTCCGCAGCGGTCTCATCGACGGTTTCGCCTTCGCCATCGGCTACGGCGCGTTGCCCTTGGGCGTGGCGTCCTCGGCCTTTGCGGGCGGCGGAGAGCCGGGGGAGCCCCTCGAGCAGGACGAGACTGGCGATCGGGGAAGGGATCTGGTAGCAGGAGCCCCGACCAAGGGTCCGCGGGACTGAAACCGCGGCATCGAGGGACGTCATGCCCGAGCACATTTCGCTGCTGCACTACGTGCTGTTTCGACTGGGATTCCTGAGGGAAAACAGCCCCATCCACGAATCCTTCTCCGGCGCCCATCTGGGCTACCGCGACTACGAACCGGTCTTCATGGCCCTGGTGATGATGCTCGTCGTCATCTACCTGACCACGGAGGTTCGGGCGACGGTCAAGCGCATGAAAGAAGCGGTCGTTCCCGAAGAGGAGCTGACCCTACGCACCTTCTTCGAAGTCTTCCTCGAGTACTTCTACAACATGGCCAAGGACGTCATGGGGGCCGACAACGCCAAGCGTTACTTCCCCATCATCGGCGCCTCCGCCCTGTTCATCTTCTTCTCCAACGCCATGGGCATGGTGCCGGGCATGCTGCCCCCCACCAGCAGCCTCAACGTCACCGCCGGCTGTGCGCTCTTCGTCTTCATCGCCTTCAACTACTACGGGCTGAAGGAGAACGGCTTCGAGTACATCAAGCACATGGCGGGCTGGGGCATCTTCAAGGGCTTCCTCCCCAACCTGGCACTGGCCCTCATCATCTTTCCGATCGAGGTGATCTCGCTTTGCGTTCGCCCGGTCACGCTCGCCATCCGGCTCATGCTGAACATGGCGGTCGACCACCTCCTGGTGGCCATCTTCATGGGCTTCTTCGCCGTGCTGCTGCCCCTGCCGATCATGGCCCTCGGCCTCATCGTCATCGTGGTGCAGACGCTGGTGTTCTGCCTGTTGACGGCCATCTACATCGGTCTCGCGACCGAGCATGCGGAGGAGCACTGACCCGCTGAGCCCGGCCCTCCTCGTGGTCTAGCTTCTCCTTCGAGCGTCTCTTCGAGGCGCGGGGAAAAAAGGCGACGAGAAAGGCTGGTCAACCCCTAGCGGATCGACTACACGAGGCCCCGGAAACGGCGCTAACGAGCGCCGGCCAAGGGTTGCCCCCCAACCTGATCTTCGGCTGGACCGAAGGACCTTCGACGGAGCAATTACCGAGATGTCGTTCAAGAAGAAGCTGTCGCTCTACATGGCCATCATCACCACCATGATGGTCGTTCCCTCCATCGCCTTCGCGCAGGCTGCCAACGCGGCCGCCAACAAGTTCGACGCGAGTGGCATGATGGGCCTCGGGGCCGGAATCGCCATTGGCATTGCCGCCCTCGGTGGCACCCTCGGCCAGGGCCGTGCCACCTCGGCCGCCCTCGAGGGCATCGCCCGTCAGCCCAGCGCTGCCGCGCGGATCCAGACCCCCATGATTCTCGGCCTCGCGCTCATCGAGTCGCTGGTTCTGTTCGCGTTCGTCATCGCGTTCTTCCTCCAGCAGAAGATCGAGCTCGGCGGCTGAAGCCGTTTCTTCGGTCCCACCGATAGGGTCCGGGGAATCTTTCACAACCCTTGTTCGAGCAGGCGAGCTGCCCCCGCGGTAGCTCGCCTTCTCTCGTTTGTGGTCCGCCGAACTGACGATCGGCTTCTCGGGCGGGAGAGTCGAGGGGGTGGCTCTCTGCCGATACTCGTGGTCCCATGGGTCGATGGCTTCGCTGCGTAACATCTTCATCCTGACGTCCACCCTTTCCCTTGCCGCTTGGGGACTCGGCGCGTGCTCCGGGGACGATGAGGTGACCTCAGAATCCACAAGCACCGGCGTCGGAGGGGCGGTTGGTCAAGGGGGGAGTGGTGGCGCGGGCGTGGGTGGCGACAGCGGCTGTACGCCCGGGGACCTCTGCGGCGACGGGAAGATCTGCACCGGCGATGGCACCTGCTGCGACGTGGAGCGAGCCTGTGGCGACGCCTGTTGTGGCACCGACGCCATCTGCTCGTTTCAGCAATGCCAGGTACCGGGAATCGACTGCGTCGATGCGGGTGATTGCCCAGACGGTCAATACTGCGAATACAGCTTGGGCGAGGAGCAGGGCGGCGGCGGTGGAGCCGGTGGCGGTGACCCGATGTGTCAGGGCGGCGTGGTCTACCAGACCGGAAAGTGTCTTCCCGAGCCTCCCGAATGCGGCCCGGATCAAGACCCCGGGGATCCGCCGACTTGCCTCGAACGTTGCGAGTACGTGCCCATGCCGGGTCAGTTTACCCCCGAGGTGAAGTTCGCCTGGGGTGATCTCAACGCGACCAATCACGACGTGATGATGGCGCCGGTGGTGACCCAGCTCGACGACGACGACTGCGACAACGATGTCGATGAGCGCGACATCCCCGACATCGTCTTTTTCACCTTCGAAGGCAGCGACTACAACAACAACGGAGGCAGTGCGGCGGCGCTACGCGCCATTTCCATCGTCGGCGGGCAGGTCGAAGAGAAGTGGACGGTCGACCTCACGGACGACGAGCCGGGTCGGTCCATTGCGTCCGGCGACATCCATCCCAACCCCGGCAATGAGATCGTGGTCTGTACGCAGAACGATCGCGTGAGGGCCTACGACGCAACAGGGAGCGTTCTGTGGACCAGCGAGGCCCTCGGCCTCCCCTGTTTCATGCCCTCCATCGCCGATCTCGACCAAGACGGACAGGCCGAGGTGGTGGTCCGGCGTGGCATTCTAGATGGCGCCACCGGCAACCTCGATCATCCGCTGGTGAACGACGGCAACGTGGTCGTGAGCGACGTGACGGGTGACGGACGCCTCGACGTGGTGACGCCGACCGCGGTCTTCGACGACCAGGGCAACCTGGTGGTCCAAGCCACCGGCTTCGAGGGAACCCATCCTGCGGTGGGCGACCTCGACAAGGACGGCGTGCCCGAGATCGTGACGGTGCATTTCCTGAGCCACACCGTCACCGTTTGGCACCTCGATTCCCAAGCGCCCAATGGGTTCGTCGTCATTCGCACCGGTCTCGACATCAACGGCACCATCAGCCCGAACCCATGCTGTCAGCAGAACCCGAACAGCGCCGGTTGCACGCGGGGCGGCGGGCCGCCCACCATCGCCGACTTCAATGGTGACGGGTTCCCCGACGTGGGGCTGGCGGGTGGCATCGGCTACGCGATGTTCGACGGTCAGAAGCTGATGGATGTCGGCAATTCGCCAGACACCGCGACCCTCGCGTGGCTCAAGCAAACTCAGGACTGCTCCAGCGCACAAACTGGGAGCAGTGTGTTCGACTTCGACGGCGACGGAAGAGCCGAAGTCGTCTACGCCGATGAAGTCACCTTGCACATCTACCGGGGGACGGACGGCAGCGACCTCTTCAGCGCATGCAATACGTCCGGCACGCTGTGGGAGTATCCCCTCGTGGCGGACGTCGACTCCGATGGCCACGCCGACATCGTGGTCGCTTCCAACCGGTACTCGAGTCTCCAGTGCGCGGGCGGGGTGAAGACGACGGGTGTGCGCGTCTTCGGCGACACGCTCGGCAAGTGGGTGCGTACGCGCCGGATCTGGAACCAGCACGCCTATCATGTGACCAATGTGGATGAGGACGGCGGCATTCCGATGGTGGAGGCGGCCAACTTCCTCGATCCGCGCCTCAACAACTTCAGGCAAAATGTACAGCCGCTCGGAGAATTCACGGCGCCTGACCTCATTGTCGACGCTTTCCCGGTTTGCACCGACGGCTACGCCATCGTCGCCCGCGTTCGAAATGTCGGCGAGGCGGCCGTGCCGCCGGGCGTGGTCGTCGGCTTCTACGACGGTGACCCCAACAACGGCGGTACCAAGCTCGGCGAAGAAGTCACGACCCAGACCCTCTACGCCTTGGGTAGCGAAGACCTCCGCCACGTGCCCATCGCCGCCCCTACCACCCAAGTCTACGTCGTCGTGGACGACGACCCCACCCCAAACTCGTGGGTCGAGTGTCGCCCGAACAACAACACGGCGGGCCCCATCGATCCTGACTGCGGCGTGAAGTGATCGATGCCGCGGCCCCGGCGTCGACGCGAATCCCGCTGAGGGTCGCGTTGGGCGGCGGATCCGTCTGCGGCCCCGGCTCGACCTCAGAATGGGCATAGCCGAAGTTGCGCTTCGATACCGAACAGTCCCGTGAGCCAATAGCGAATGCCGAGGGCCGGCGCAGCCACGCTCGTGGGGGGACCGGGTAAAACGACCGGATTGGCCTCGGTTCCACCGGGAGCACCGGTGGCGAGCGGGATGTTGCTGACGCCGAGCCACGAGAGACCGATGCGACCTACGACGTGCTGGTGGTCGGTAACCTCGGGCTCCCTGGCCGAGGCTACCAGTTTGGAGGTCGCATCCTCACAGACGGTGTTCGAGCACCCGCCCGACATCGCTGCGACGAGAACCATGAAGCATCTCACTGCACCGGTACGCATCGATTCTCACTCGAGGAGGCCACGCGCCTCGTCTCCGACGGACCTATGGAGGGGTTCCAAGGCGGGCCCAAGTTGTTGGCCGGTGGACCCCATCGCCTTCCTCGAGCAGATCGATCACCGCGGCAAGACGTCGACACGATGATGGCGATGTGTCGGGCTGCATCTTTGCTCGTGGCGGTTCTCGCGCTTGCTCTGTTCCCTTCGACGGCTGGGGCCACGACTTGTGGTTCGATGAGTGCATCGAGCTGGGGCGGCCAATGGCTTGGCTCAGAACGTCCATGTGAGGGATTCGCGCCGGATGAGTTGGTCCCGCCATCCGAAACCGCCGCGCCCGAGGCGGTGGCACTCGAGCGGCGTGGTCTGTTTGCGGAGGCCGAACAGGTCTATCAACACTTCGCAGAGAGCGAGCCGAGCCATCCCGAGGCTGCCCGCGCGCTCCTTTGGGCAGCGCGGCTACGCCACGTTCTCCGCTTGCCGCTCGACCTGGATTCCCTCACCCGAAGGCTATGGCCGACCCACCGACGCGAGCTCGCGACCCTACTCGCGACGTGGGGCGAGGACGCGGTGCGTCGAGGGGAGGTACGAAGTGCCCTCGCGTATGCGCGGCACGCACGCTGGACGGCGGGCGCGCATTTCGACGTGGTCGTTCGTGCGCTCGGCGTCGAGACCGCGGCGAGACGTACCGCGGGGCAAACATCGAAGGCGATCCCCATCTGGAGGCAGTTGATCTCTCATTGGGCGAAGCACCGTACAGAGCTGGTGCCGGGAGGGCCGGTTGGCAGCCCGTCCGCTCTGAGTCGCTGTCGCATCCAGCGTGCGGCATGCGCAGTCACCGACGCCCACATTGGACTCGGCGACGTACATGCGGCTCGCGCACGGAAGATGATGCTCATCGCGGGAAAGGGTCCGGCGCCCAACCGTGAGCTCGCCGAGCGTGCGATCCTCGAATACCAGCGGGCCGAGAGGCACTACACGAGCGCGCGTGGTCATAGCGTACTCGGGTGTGGAGAGGCAGTGATTCGGGCCGCGGAGCACGCGGGTCGCATGTGGCGCGACGCCCAGGCCATGTTCAACCGATTGTTTCCCCCGGTGATCAAACCCATGGTCATTCCGCTGTGCGGCGACCCGTTCGAGCCGTCCATCAGGCGCGCGTACATCGTTTGCATTTCCATGGGCGCGAAGACGAAGGCGCGGCCAGACCTATTTGCTCGTTGCGAGGCTGAGCTCGAGCGTCGGCCGCCTTGGCCAGGGTTCGAGCGCGGATTGGCGGTCGACGAGCTCCGGCCTACGCCACGGTGGCCAGCCACGTCAGCGCTACCCCAATGATGAGCACCTCCCCTGCGGGGGCCATGGGGAGGACCCTGCTCTGCCGTGCTCAGGAGAGGGCGATGACGAGGCGCAGCAACCTCAGGATGAGCCACACCACAATGAGTCCGCCTGCGATGCCGCCACCGGTCTTGGCCCAGCCGTATTGCGGGGCGTGGGTGTGCTGCATGTTGGCTTCGCGCATGGCGTCCTGGACGACGCGGCGCGGTCTTCGACCGCTTCTCGCGCATCGCCGGGGTCCCACCCCTTGCCTGCGAGCCGCTCGATCACGCGTTCGACGTCGTCGCCACGACGGAGCTGGCGGTCGATTCGCTTCTCGGTCTGAGCATCGAGCTGACGCATGAGCTCTACTCGGCGCCTTGGTTGTAGCTGCGGGGGCGGTAGTCGGGGGAGACCCCTCCGTGGTCGTCGTGGTTCTTGAGCGTATCGTCGACGAGGTAGGCGAGCCAAGAGCCGGTGTTGGCGCCAGACAGCGTGCGGAGCTCGCGCTCGTAGTCGAGGAGGATGTTCTCGTCGTGCATACACTGCAGCGCGAGGGAGATGAGGCCTCGGTCGTTGGGGGCGAGCTCGAAGCCGTGTTTGTAGTGTGGCCAGGCGTCGTGGGGACGGTGCATGCGGCAGAGGGTGTCGCCGGTGTAGATGTTCGCCATCGACCAACCGGGGGCGATGGCGAGGGCCCGGTAGCTCTCCTCGAGTCGCGTCTCGAGGTCGCCCCGTGCACCCACCATCACCGAGTAGTTGAGGTGGGCCTTGGCGCTGTTGGGCACGGCGTCCTTGGTCGCGCGCCAGAAGATGAGGTCGTCGGTGTAGTGCGCGGCGTGGCGCCGCGCGAGCTGGGCCTGGGTGCCGAGGAACAAACCGCACACGAGGGCCGGTAGGGACCAGCGCCACAGACGGCGACCCCGCAAAGGCTCACAGACGGAGGCGAGGGCCACCGCGATGGCGAGGGAGCTGCCGATGACGGGGAAGTACCAGAAGCGCTCGGCGCGCACCGTGGGCAGCACCTTGGGGATGTTGCTGTGGGGGAAGTAGCTCACCACCATCCACACCATGCCGATGGCCAGCATCACCGGCGCGATGTGACGCCAGGGCCAAACGCCAGCAGCGGTGAGAGGGCGCTTGATGCTCCCTCGCCCATCGATGGTGAGGCCGATACCCAAACAGAGCACCGCCACCGCGCGCGGCGCCACTTCGAGCCATTCGACCTCCGCCTCCCACCAGCGGTGGCCGTCGCGCCAAAAGAGATACAGCCCAGCGAGGGTGAAGATGATGCCCGCCGCGAGGATGGGCCAGCGCGCAGCCCGTCGCTGAAGGCGGGTCATCATGGGCCCTACTGGACTCCAGGTGCGCTCGGCATACAGCGCATCGACGGCTTCGGTGGCTGGTCCCTCCGGCACCGCGCGACGCGCGTCGCGCCACTCGGTGGCCATGGCTCGGAGCCATAGAAGCAGGCCCACCACGGGCGGCACCAGCATCATCACCCCGCCGGCCATCGTCTCCCACCCGTTCACGTCGTCGGGGACCGGCTCCTGGTTGTACGAGTAGTCCCCGCTCAGGTTCACGGGGAGAAAGACCTGGGTGAGGCCCCGCCAGTAGACCCGCAGGGCGCCGGCGTAGCGGTCGGCCTTGGGGGCGTTGGCGAGCGGATTGTTGATGACGGGGTCGGTGGGCAGGGGCGCTTGGTGGAACCAGACGAGGAAGTCGCGGAACAGGAACTGCAGCGTGCCCGCATCATCCGGTAGCGGCTCGTTCAGCTCCGACGGCAATGGCGAGGGGAACCAGTGTTTCCGCAGCTCGACGTAGAGCACCATCGCCGACAGCGCCGCGAGGAAGGCGAGGATGGCGCGCCCAAACCGCGACGGCTTGTGGGGGTGCAGCATGGGCGCCGTGAGGGCGGCCGCCACCGGGAGCAGGGGAACGCAGACGATGGCGCTCTCTTTACAGAAGAGTCCGAAGGTCACGCAGAGGAAGACCCCGGGCGCCATGAAGGTCGCGGGCAGGCGCAGGCAGAGCAGCGCGGTCACGGCCCCGATGCCGCCGAGCACGTCGGCGATGCCCACGATGCCGCTCACCGCCTCGGTGAGCACGCCTGCGGTGACGAAGGTGGCCCCCACGAGCCAGCCGTAGAGGCGGCGCTTGCTCACGGCATAGGCGAAGCTCGCGAGCATGGCGCCATTGAGCCCGTGGAACAGCAGATTGTAGAGACTGTGGACGAAGGGGTGCTTGGAGATGCTCCAGGTGGCCCGCCAGATGATGTTGGGGATGGGCCGATAGGAGCCGATGCTCGCATTGGGAGGCAGGCCCCAGAAGTCGCGGTGGATGACGTCCCAGAACTGGAGGTCTTGTTTGCCGTTGACGTAGGGGTTGGCGAGCAGTGCCTCCTGCTCGTCGAAGATGTAGTTCGTGTCCGGCCATCGCATGTAGAGCAGCGTGCTCAACAGGATGAACGGCAAGATCGTGTAGCGGAGCTTGGGCTCGCGGCCTCGAAACCAATCGAGCAGCCAGCGCTCGAAGCGCATCCAATGGCCCAGCGCCCACCGCGCCCCGCGGTAGAGCTGCAAGAGAGCTCCGTTCGCCATCAGGTCTCGATGGGATCCGGGATCGGCCAGGTATCTCCCCAGAGGCTCTGGCCGCCGTCCACGCGGTAGTTGCTGCCGGTCACGAAGTCGTTTGCATCAGAGGCGAGGAAGACGATGACCCGCATCACCTCCTCCACCGTGCCGAGGCGTCGCAGTGGGGTCGACTTGCGCCCCATCTCGAGCAGGGCTTCCCCGTATTGGTCGGTGCCGCTCGACCGGATGACCCCGGGGGCGACGCAGTTGACCCGGAGGTTGTGCTGCGCCCACTCGATGGCCAGCGTCTGGGTGAGGTTCTCCACGCCGGCCCGGGCAGCGCCGGTGTGGGCCATGCCCGGGAAGCCGCGCGCCACCATGGCCGTCACCATCACGATGCGCCCTCGCTTCTTGGGGATCATGGCTTGGGTGGCCACCGCCCGGGTCATGAAGAAGGTGCCGTTGAGGTTGTTCCGAACCACGGCCGTCCAGCCGTTGGGCGACAGGTGCTCGGCCGGGCTGGGAAACTGTCCACCGGCGTTGTTGACGAGCACGTCCACCTGGCCGAAGGCGTCGAGCACCCCGGCCACGAAGGCTTCGATCTGCTCCGGCTCCCGGATGTCACACGGCTGGGCGAACACGGGGCCGACGCCGGGGCTCTCGATGGTCTCGAGCTCGGCCTTGGCCCGCTGGAGCTTCTCTGGCGTACGCCCGCAAATGGCGACGTTCGCCCCGAGGCGGCGCAGCTCCTTGGCGGTACAGAGACCGATCCCGCTGCCGCCGCCCGTGACGATGCAGGTCTGTCCGGCGAAGAGGCCGGGGGCAAACATCGAATCCATCACGCCCATGGCCTACACCGCGTGGCCGTCGGAGGCCACTGGGGGGCTACCAGCGCTGCGACGAAGGCGGCGGTTCGTACTGGCCGGAGAGGATCTGGTGCGCTTCGGCGAGCCGCTGGCGCAGGAGGGCGTCGAGGGGCGCAGCCAACAGACGCAGGGCCTGATGGCGGTGACTCACGCGCTCGGTCTCCTCTTCGGTGAGCTCGGCCAGGGTGCGGTCGCCCTCGACCCCGTCGACGATGAAGAGCGAGTCGTAGCCGAAGCCGCCCGCCCCACTCGGCTTGCGTGCGATGCGACCCGGGCAGGTGGCCTCGACCACCAAGGGCTCACCGGGGCGGTAGGGGTCGACGACGGCGAGCACGGAGCGAAACTGCGCGCGCCGATCTTCGCCCGTCATCTCGTCGAGGCGGCGCAACAGCTCGGCGTTGTTCTCGGCGTCGGTGGCCCCTTCGCGCGCAAAGCGTGGGGAGCGCACCCCGGGGCGCCCTCCGAGGGAAGCCACCTCGAGGCCCGCCGCCTCGGCCACGGTCACGAGCTGAGCGTGCTCGGCGAGGTGCCGCGCGCGATGCACCGCGTAAGCTTCGAGGTCGTCGCCTTCGAAGGGGGCGCCGGGGTAGTTGTCGAGCACCTCGGACGGCGCCAGCACCTCGATCGGAAGCTCGGCCACGAGGGCCCGGGCTTCGGCCTTGAGCGCCCGTTTGTCGGACGCGACCACGATCGTGAGGTGCGTGACGGTCATCTCAGCTCATGCGCTTCATCAGGATGTCGAGGCTCACGTCGCAAGCGTCGAGGGTCTTGCGTTGGAGGTCGCAGAGCTCCTTCACGGACGCCACCCCCGCGTCGAGCATGGCATCGAAGTCCTTGCGCGCAATGGCTTGTCCCTCGGCCGTACCTTGAACCTCGACCAGGTTGCCGGAGGCGCTGGCCACCACGTTCATGTCGACCCGGGCGGTGCTGTCCTCGGCGTAGTCGAGGTCGACCCTGACCTCATCGTCGACGAAGCCCACGCTGATGGCGGCGATCTGGTCGCGCAACACCCCGATGAGCCCGAGTCCGTGGATGGCGATCGCGGTCGCGACGTAGCCGGCGGTGATCGATGCGGTGCGCGTCCCGCCGTCGGCCTCGAGCACGTCGCAGTCGACGGTGATGACCCGCGGCCCGAGGCGCTTCATGTCGAGCGCGCTCCGCAACGAACGACCCACGAGGCGTTGGATCTCCATCGTGCGTCCCTTGGGCGGCTTGCCACGACCCTCGCGGTTGTCGCGGCGAGAGGGGTTGGCGCGCGGGTGCATCTGGTACTCCGCGGTGAGCCATCCCCCCTCCTCCTCCTTCATCCACTTGGGAAGGTTGTCGTCGATGGAGGCGGTGGCCAGGACCACGGTTCCGCCGGCACGGTACAGGACCGACCCCTCGGCGTTGCGGTGAAAGCCGGTCTGCATTTCGACCGGCCGGTGCTTCATCAGGCTGCGTCCCTCGCGCTTGGGCATGCGTTCGTTCTCTTCGATTCGATCAGGGGTTACGGATGGAGTGGGTGGCGTTGAAGGTCTCGACGTGTGGACGCAGCAGCGCGATCGCCTCGTCGACGGTGTCGACGCAGATGCACAGGTCGACGTCGTCGGCGTTGGCCAGCGGCGGGTCGTGCTCGATCATGTGCTTCTGGGCCCAGGCGACGAGCTCCTTCCACATGTCGCCGACGAGGATGAGCGGCAGGTCGTCGATGTGGCGCACCTGAAGGAGCTGCCAGATCAACATCAGCTCCAGGGTGGTGCCGATGCCCCCGCCGACGACGACGAAGGCGTCCGAGAGTCGGACGAAGTGGTGGAGCCGCGTGTAGAAGGTCTGGTGGGTGTAGACCTGCTCGACGAAAGGATTGGGCTCCTTCTCGAAAGGCAGTGCGATGCGTACCCCGATCGAGCGGGCCACGTCTTCGGGGTCCCCGATCTGGGCGCCTTCGTTGGCCGCCTGCATCAGGCCGGGCCCACCGCCGGTGACGATGTCACAGCGCATCTGCGACAGCACCGTGGTGAGTCGTTTCACGTCCTCGTAGAGCTCGCCCCCAGGGCGGATGCGGGAGGAGCCGAAGACGGTGACGCTGTAGCGGTCGCGCCGCGAAGGGCGGATGCGCGAGAGCTTGTTGGCGACGGACCAGAGGCTGGTGAGTGCCTCCTCGACCACGTCGACGGTCTCGGGATTGTCGCTACAGATCGGGCGGTTGGGAGAATCGTCGGAGATGGACACGCGTGCCGCGCACCCTGAGGCCGAGGGATCGCGGCGTCAAACCTGCCGAAAGGTGCCTTCAGGGCGACCGTAGGGAAGGTGGTTCGCCAGTCTGTTCGAAGCGCATGAGACCGCCGATCCACTGCGAGAGATGGGCGGCATCCACGCGTTGAGGGATGGTGCGGAGCAGACGCGCGAGCACCCGGCTCATCTGCTCGGCGCTCTCGAATCGGTCGGCCGGGTCGGCGGCGAGGGCGCGCTCGACGATCGCCGCGAGGTGCGCGGGCACGTCCTCGCGCACCTCGGCCACCGGGGGCACGTCGCCCTTGCGCGCCGCGGCCATGATCTCGGCGTCGTTCTTCCCGGAGAAGAGCCGGCGTCCGGCGAGGCACTGCCAGAGCACGACCCCCATCGAGTAGATGTCGGTCTGGGGTGAAGGGGGATCGCCCGCCACCATCTCGGGGGCGAGGTAGCCGACTTTTCCCTTCACGATGTTGGTGGCCGTGATGCGTACGCGGTCCATGGCGCGGGCGAGGCCGAAGTCGGTCAGCTTCACCACCCCCGCCTCGCTCAGCAGGATGTTCTGTGGCGTGACGTCTCGGTGGTAGACGGGGGCCGGATGTCCCTCGTCGGTCGTTCGCTCATGAGCGGCCGAGAGGGCGCGCAACGCCTCGATCCCGATCGCGGCTGCAAACTGCCAGGGCACTGGTTCCTCGAGCTCACGCAGCAGGTTGAGGAAACGGCCGAGGGTCATGCCCTCGACCCACTCCATCACGAGGAAGTAGCGCCCGTCGTCGACCCCGAAGTCGTAGGTCTGCACGATGTTGGGATGCACCAGCGATGAGCTGACCCGGGCCTCTTCCACGAACATCGCGCGGAAGCCCTCGTCGTAGCTCAAGGGCTCGCGGATCCGCTTGATGCATACCGGACGCTGGAAGCCCTCGGCGCCGCGCAGCATGGCCTTCCACACTGTGGCCATGCCGCCGGATCCCGCTACTTTGACGAGCTCGTAGCGGTCGGCGATGGTGTCACCGGGACCATCCACCGGCACACTGTAGATCGATGTGGGTGTTGGCGGAAACGCGCCTCAGAACACGGCCTCGAGGAACAGGCGTCCGGCGACGTAGCTGGTGACTTCGCCGCGGAGCGGGGTCGACAGCGGCAAGAGCACGGCGAGCGACGGCGTGATGACCGGGAGGTGGACCCGGAGCGAAGGGGAGAGCGTGAACTGCGCCCGGAGCCCGTCGCACGGCTCGGCACAGCCTTCGGCGGCGGTGTCGGCGGTGATTTGGTAGACCTCGGCCGCCTCGATCCCGAAGGTGACGGGCTCGAAGGGACGGAGTCCGACGTAGCCGATGAGGATGGCGGTGAGGTCGTAGCGGTTTTCGTTGTCGCGCAGGTCGCGGGCGACGACGGAGAGGTCGAGCCCCTGCCGGATCTGAAGGGTGACGGGTCCCGTGACATGGCGGATGTCGAACCAAGGGCGTGCCGTGATCACCATGTCGTCGAAGTGGGGGAAGTCCCACGGCCGCACCACGCGGATGGCGCGAACGACTGTCGCCTCGAGGGGCGAGAAACGCCGTGGCACGGGCACGACCACGCCGAGCCCGCCGCCGGCCGACAGTCCCGCCTCGCTCGTCCACATGCCGCGCGCCCAGAGCTCGGGGTTGCCGAGAATGAGGGCGGATCCGCCCGAGAGCGGGTCCTGGCCGCTGGGCACACTGGCGGCCGCAACGTCGCTCGTGACCCCGAAGAACCACACGCGATCTACGAAGGGCGCCTCGAGCAGCCATCGCGCCGAGTAGGCGACGGCCGTCTCGTCGTTGAGCGGGGCTGCCGAGCCCACCGCCGTCGGCTCGGCGAAGGCGAAGGTGTATTCGAACAGGAAGGCGTTGTCGCGGTGGGTGAGGCCGGGAAGTGACGGCGTGCCCTTGCTGTCGAGCACGCGCTTGCGGCGTTCGCTCAGCTCGATGTCGGGATCGACGCCAGCGAGGCCCGGGAGGTCGGGCCGCACCTCGACCTTCTCCGCTTCGACCTCCTGGGCGCTCCCGGGGGCGGCGAGGGCCATCAGGCTCAGCCCGACGGCGCCGCCACGGATCCCCGCCCCGGCCCAGGACATCGCGCGCTCACTTACCGACGGCGAAGTCGTTGAAGATGGTCACGTAGAGCATGAGCCCGAGGAGCATCATCAAGCCGACGACGTGGATCTGCGCCTCCATCTTCGCGTCGGGGCGCCGGCGGGTGGCCAGCTCGTAGCCGAGGAACATGAGGCGACCGCCATCGAGGGCGGGGAAGGGGATGAGGTTGAATGCGCCGAGGTAGGCGCTGAGGAAACCGAGCAGCTCGAGCCAGTCGGCCCAGCCGCGCTTGGCCGCGCGTGCGCTCGTCTGCACGATCTTCACGGGGCCGCCCAGCTGGTCGGGTTTCAAACCTTCGCGGATGATCTTGTAGATGCCGACGGCCAGGTCGCGAACGACCAATGGCGGGCGGGTGACGGCGAGCTTGGCCGCTTCGCCGGCCCCGACGTCGCGTCGCTTCTCTTTGAGGCCCACGCCGATGATGCCACGCTCGGGCTCGTTGGGCGCTTTCTGCGGCGTCATCTTCAGCGGGATGCGCGTGCCCTCGCGCTCGACGACGACGGTGATCTCCTGCTCCGGATGGGCCGAGACCCCTTCGCGTAGCTCGTCCCACGTGTTGATCGCTTTGCCCTCGACTTCGACGATGGTGTCACCGTCTTCGACGCCCGCGGAGTCGGCGGCGCCATCGTCGATCACGTTGACCGTGGTGGTGCCCTGGGACTTGGGGTCGGTGTCGACCCGCACGCCGCCGTAATAGACGCTGAAGAAGAAGAAGACCGAGGCGAAGAGGTAGTTCGCCAGTGGGCCCCCGAAGATCGTGGTGATGCGGCCGAGCAACGAGGCGTTGGCGTAGCTACCCTTGTCCTCGGGATCGTGGTCCTCGAAGGGGTTCATCCCCGCGATCTGCACGTAGGCGAGGAAGGGGATCATCGCCACCTGGTACACGGTGGGGCCGTGTTTCTCTTCGTCGTGCTTGCCGAGGCGCAGGCGAACCTTGCCGCCCATGCTGGTGAACCAGAAGTAGCCGTCGCGCGGTTCGATTCGGAAGAAGGTGGGACCGAAACCGATGGAGAAGGTGGTCACGCGCATGCCGAAGGCGCGTGCGGCGAGCAAATGCCCTGCCTCGTGCACGATCATCAACAGCGCGAGGCCGAGGATGCCGATGAAGATGAAGATGACGTCAGACACCGACGATGAGTCTAGCGGCCCCCATCCGAGGCCGCATCGACAACTTCGGGCTACGCCCGATCGGTAGGGTGGTCAGCGCGAGATCCGGGTGTAGCCTGTGCACGAAGCGGTACAAACGCAGCACGACCAGGGCGTCACGCGGCTTGGAAGCCGGTCACGACCTGGTCGTGGCGGAACGAAGTTCCGGTGCGGGCTCTACTCTGGAACGAGCCAGAGGACGTACTGGCTCATGCCGGCACCTTCGACGTCGGACTCCGGATTGAAGATGACGCCGGAGTCGCGAAGGGCGCCGCGGTCCTCGGGCTTCACGTAGGCCTCGCCCACGCGCTCGCTCAGGCCGAGGAGTGTTCCGAGGACGCCGCCGAGGCCCATCTCCTTGCGGAAGTAGACCTTGTCGGACGGGGGTCCGCTCAATAGGGCCGTGACCTGCTGGCCGTTGCTGCCTGCGCGGTTGCCGTTGTAGCCAATGCCGCCGACTTGAAGCGTGATCTGCTGAGACATCTATCCTCCCGAGAGTTCAACCTGCATGAGACCGTGAATCGGCGCCGAGGACAAGCCTCCAGCTCGATGCCGACGCGAGTAAGGTGGTTGGATGTCGTGGCACAAGGTGGTGGTGGGGTCGTCGTTGGTGCTCTTGCTCGGATGCGGAGGTGCCGGTGGCAGTGGAGCCTCGGGGCCGAACGACGCGGGCAGTGCAAGCTCCGGAGGTCCGACGGATGCAGCCAAGCCGCTGCCTGAAGACAGCGGTGGCGGCACGCCGAGCTCGGTCGGCGCCGCTTCGGGGAGCAAGGCCATCTGCAGCGCCGACGACTGGTGCTGGCGCAACCCGTGGCCCCAGGGCAACAAGCTCAACGACATCGCAGGGGATGGTGATGCGCTCTGGGTGGTCGGTGCGCGCGGCACGATCATGCGGCGCGACGGGGACGGCTGGAGCGGGGTCGACGCGGGGACCGATGTCGATCTCGAAGGCGTGTGGGTCTCCGGTGAGACCGTGGTCGCCGTCGGTCATGGTGCACTGGTCGAGCGCGCTGGAGGCAGCTGGAAGAAGGTCGACGTCGGCGGGGCCAAGCTCGAGGCGGTTTGGGGGAGTGGCGACGCCGCCTTCGCGGTGGGTCGCAAGGGTGCGCTCTGGCAGAAGAAGGGCGGGACCTGGTCGAAGGGAAAGAGCGGGGTCGAAAACCACCTCAATGCCCTGTGGGGTACGGGCCCCAGCGACGTCTACGCGGTCGGCGAAGAGGTGGTACTGCATTACGACGGCTCGGCTTGGAGCAAGAAGCCTGCGCCGAAGACCGAGCAGCTGCAGAGGGTGACCTTCCTCGGGGTGTGGGGCTCGGGCCCGAGCGACGTCTATGCGGTGGGGTGGCATCGCAAGACCGGCCGCCTCGTCATGCACTACGACGGCAAGGCCTGGGCCGAGCAGAAGACGGAGGTCGAGAAGATGCGAACCCTGTACGACGTGTGGTCGAGCGGGCGTGACGCCTTCATCGTCGGCACCCGGGTCGCGCTCAAGGGGGGCGGCGGCAGCTGGGCGTCGTTGGGCTTGCCGGCCATCGACCTGTTCGGGGTGTGGGGCAAGAGCGCGACCGACGTGATCGCGGTGGGGGCTCGCGGGCAGATCTACGCCTTCGACGGTTCGGTCAAAGCCGTATCACGCGGCTCGACCGCGACGCTCGAAGCAGCGGCCGTCGACGGCTCGGGCACGGTGTGGGCGGTCGGTGAGAAGGGCATCGTGCTCAAGGGCGGCGACGACGGTTACGCCAAGGTCGACGCCGGCACGACGGCTCGCTTGCGTGGCGTCGCGAGCAAGGGTGATGCGGTGGTGATCGTGGGAGAGGCGGGCACCGTGGTCGAGGGCAGCGGAGACAGCCTGAAGGCCGGGCGCGCTGGCGTCAGCGACAACCTCCATGCGGTGGCCTTCGTGGGCGACACGCCCGTCGCCGTCGGCGCCAAGGGGGCCGTGCTCCGCAGGGTCGACGGAAGTTGGAAGCGCCTCAAGAACGCCTCTCAGGAAGACCTGGAGGCCATCTGGTCGGCAGGCGACGTGGCCTTCGCCGTCGGAAAGCGCGGTACGGTTCTGAAGATCTCCGACGCCGTCGAGCCGCTGCGCTCGGGCTCCGACGACCATCTCTTCGGGGTGGGCGGCAACAGCGCCACCGACATGGTCGTGGTGGGCCGAGACGGCGCCGTCTTGGTGTACGACGGAAGCGGGTTCAAGGCGCTGCCCAAGGTCAAGGACCCCCTCGGTCGCGACGCCTGGCTCACCGGCGTTGCCGCGGCGGGCAGCACCTACGCCATCACTGGTGGCAATGGCACCATCGCCACCCTCTCCGGCGGCAAGGTCACGCCCCAGCGCTCCGGTGTCGCCGACATGCTCCGCGCGGCCGTCGCCACCGACGGCGCCTGGGTGGTCGTCGGCGATCACGGCGCCGTCCTCCACCACACCCGCTAACCGTTTGTCGTTCTAGTCTTCGAGGGCTTCGAGCAACAGCCGCTCGAGAAGTGCCGTGAGACGTCGTCGAGGCGTGAGAACCGCATACGGCCCAATCGGCCCCCATGGCGTCGAGGGCATTGGCCAGGGCGCGCAGCGTGTCGGCCAGTTCCTCGACGTCAGTCATCGTCGGGGGGCCAGTCGAAGGCGGCCTTCATGAGCGCAGGGTCCGTCGTTCGCGCTGCGAGGCGCAAGCGATGCTCTCGTTCCGATTCGTCCGGGTGACGCCGCGCGATCTCGGCCAGCGCGAACCGATGCGCGAGCACGGTCAAGGCTGCAGCGCGCTGAACTCGCTCACAAGGGGTCATGGCCTGGTGCGACGATCCATCATGGCCCACACCTCAGGGCTCGTGTCTGCTGGCCGGATCCCCATACGCGTCGAAGAGAGTCTAGAGCCTGCGTGTGGGCGTCGTCGAGCGGTGGCGGCGTTTCAGTCGTCCTCGGCGAGGATGCGGCAGAGGCTCACGTCGAGGTCGCTGCGCACGAGGCGGAGCAGGCTCTCGAATTCGGAGCGGGAGACCTGGAGGCGAGCCTGCAAGAGGCGCTGGGTCTCTTTGGCCAGGCTCTCCCGGGCCGAGGCGAGCCAGCGCGCGGCAGTGGCGCGATGCACGTCGTGGAGCTGGCCGATGCGATCGATGTTGAGGCCGTCGAGCAGGTGCAAACGCAAGACGTTGCGTTGCTCGAGCGGCAGACCGCGGAGCGCGTCGACGAAGGCCGAGCGAAAGTCCTCGGCGTAGCGCTGTCGCAGGTAGTCGAGCTCGGGATCGTCGCTCACGAGCTGATCGTCTCGCGGCGGGGTCGAGGCGCGACGGGCCTCGGTTTGCTTCAGGTCGAGCGCGATGCGGATCGCCACCACCCGCAGCCAGCTCGGCAACCGACCGAGGCCCCGGTAGTCGGCGAGCTTGCGGTGGCCAGCCTCGTTGGGGATGAGCAGTCGGTGTCGCAGCCGCTGCCGCACCTCGTCGATCTGCATCGCGTCGAGACCCAGCTTGGCCACGAAGGCGGGGACCCATTGCCCGAGATTCTCGTCGAAGCCCCGCAGGGCTGCGTCGTCACCTTCGAGACAGCCGCAACACAGGAGGAGATCCTGCGCGATCTCGTCGCTCGGTTCGTCTTCGAGACGCTCGACTACGAAGTCCCGAAAGGCAGACGAGGAGACCGCGACGGCCGGCCAGGCCGCACGGGCGCGCGCTTCGAAGTCCGCCATGTCGCCTACTCCATAGCGAGGGCTCAGGGCGAGGGATAGACGCAGCGCAGCCCGAGGGTGGAGGACACCGCGAACATCTCGTCGGCGAGGCGGCGCCGCGTGGCCGCCTGCATGTTGAGCGCGACGTCCTCTTGCCATGCGCTGCCTCGGAGGCTGCGCGCGTCGGGGTCGATGCTGCTGGGGGTCTCGCACGTGGGATCGCTGAGCAGGCTCGGGCCCCAGCAAGGCTCTTCGTCGCGTTGCCAGCGGTCGCGGGCCCATTCGGCGAGGTTGCCGGCGAGGTCGACGACCTCTCCCCCGGGTAGGACGAGGCGGTCCCGCAGGGCCGAGCCGGCGGGGGAAGGCCCCGTGGGCCACACGCCCGCGCACTGGTCTTCGGCGGCGTAGACGGCGTCGACGCATGCGGGGTCGGACTCGCCCCACACGTAGCGACTCCGTCCGCGACCCGACAACAAGTACTCGAGCTGCGCCTCGCTCGGGAGCTGTCCGCCGATCGCCTGGCAGTGGTTGTTGGCGGTGAACCACGTCACGCAGTTGACCGGCATCGATTCGCGGTCGCCGGGCTCGGCCGTGTAGACGCAGTCGGGGAGCACCTCGGAGGGGTCGCCGCTTATGGCGCCCTGAAGCCGCGCCACCCCCGAGGCGCGAATCGCGCCCACGGTGACCTCGGCTGCGTCGACGACGAAGGTGCTCATCACGACGAGGCGCTCACGTTCACCACCGGTGTCGTCGACGCTCGACAGGTCGAGGCGTGGATCGCCCATCCAGAAGGCGCCCCCCGGGACGCAGACCTGTCCGGGATCCAGGACCTCGGGGCACGGTGCCGGTTCGCCCGGCCAGCTGCCGGTCCGGCCTCCGGCGTCGCGACCCTCGATCGGATCGAGCGGTGCATCGAGCGAGCCGAGGACCTGACCCACGTCAGTGGCGGGCAGGAAGACGCTGACCTCCACGATGCCAGTCTCGTCGATGTCGGGGAGGCGGATCACCTTCTCGACGGTGGAGGTGGCGCGGGGCTCGGCCGAGGCGGTGCCGCCGCTGCGGTAGAGGCGCACGCGGACGCGGGGGCGCTCGCCTGGCTCGGGCACGATGCCCACCGATGCCTCGCCCGCGAAGACGGTGTCGTGGTCGATGGTGAAGACTCGGGTGCAGGCCTCGCAGGGGGCGCTCTCACCTTCGGGGATGATGTCGATGCGCAGGCGGTCGAACAGGCCTGGGACCTTACGTGGCGCCGAGCCCGGCGCAGCCGGCAATGGGGCGTCGGTGTCCACATAGAGCAAAACCTGCCCCTTGGGAGGGAGCGTGCGTTCGCCGCAGGCGGCGAGGAGCAGGAGAAAGGCCCACCTCATGGGCTCGGCTCCGGATAGGCGCAGCGAAAGCCGAGAAAGGGAGCCCGCCCCGAGGCCTCGATGCCCGTGCGCACGGCGCTGTTGAGGAAGGTCGGCGGCGCCGGCCAGCTCGCGCCGCGCACGGTCTGCGAGCCCAAGAGGTTGGCCGCCTCGACGCTTGGGTCGTGCAACCCCGCGGCGCCCCACGCCTCGCCGTCGTAGAAGAGGTAGCCGTCGAGCACCCACTCTTGCACCGAACCTCCGAGGTCGTGCACGCCATCGAGGGTCACGTCGCCGGCGGCGGCGCGGATGGGCTGGGGACGGCGGTCGAGGTGCTGACACACACCGGGGGCGCCAGCGAGGGGCCAGCGCGCGTGCACGGTTCGCTCGCAGGTCGGGGTGTCCTGGCCCCAAGGGTAGCGCGACCGGCCGACGTCGACCCCGCGCCGCGCCGCGCGCTCCCACTGGGCTTCGGTGGGCAGGTCGCCGCCCTCGAACTGGCAGAAGGCCCGTGCCTCGTCCCAGCTCACACAGTTGAGGGGATGGTCTTCGCGCCCGAGGTCGTCGGTGCTCCAGGTGCACGACGTCGCATCGACCGCCGACTCGATGGGGCCCGCGTTGGCGATGACGGGGGTGACCGGGACATGACCTTTGGCGAGCGCCGCTCGGTAGCGCCCCACGGTGACCTCGTCGCGATCGATCGAATAGGTGGAGAGTTGCAGCAATCGCTCCGGGGTCGTGGGCAGGCCCGGGGTGAGCGCGAGCTCGCGACTTCCGAGCACGGTGGCGCCGCCGGGAATGCAGGCGTGGGTCTCCTTCGTGTCGCCGCTACAGGGGGCAGCCAGTTCTGGGAGACTCGGCGCATCGCGGTCGAAGACCTCGTCTTCGACCTCTGCGAGTGGGGTCGGGCTTCGTTGGCCCCAGGTGTCGATGCAGGTTTCGCTCTGCGTGTTGGGCCCTCGCCCGTCGTCGGGCCATTGCGCCATGGTGCCGGCGCAGTCGGCGCGCAGCGCGACCAAGACCCGCCCTCGTCGCTCCGGCTCGAGCGTGATGGCCACGAGGCGATCGACGGTGACGAGCGGGTGAGGCTCGAGCTCGGGCGTCACGTCGCGGTCGTTCTCGATGAGCTGCAGTCGGGTCTGTGGGGCCGGCTCGATGAAGGCGCCGCCCACGTCGCTGAAGCGTTCACCTTCGTAGCGGCGCGTGCCGCCTTCGGGGTAGACGCGCAGCCTCAGCCAAGCGCGCGATGGGCCTTCGTCGGTGAAGACGCTGAAGCTCACCGGCCAGTCGCCGGGGTCGGGGCGGGCGAGGTCGTTGCTCGTGCGCCACACCCCCTCGTCGTCGAACACGTCGACGCGGAGTCGGGCTGAGAGATCGAGCACCGGGAGGTCGGTGCTCACGACGACCAGAGCTTCGGGGCGCGGGGGGATCGGCGCCTGGCAGCCGACCAGCAACAGCAGTGGCAGGGCGGACTTCACGGCACGCGCACGGTCCATCCGAGGCCGCCCCCATCCAACGGGGGTTGTGTGGGCTCGGGACGGACGACGAAGTAGGTCACGACGGCGGCGCCCGCGAGGGCGGCGCCGACGCTGGTCCAGAACCACCACCGCTCGTGCAGCCCGATCTCCTCAGGTGCGAGCACGGCTTCGAGGGCCACTTCGGCTGCGGGCTCGAGTCGAACGTCAGCGAGGTAAGGCTCGAACCCCGACTTGCGCACCTCCACGTGATAGGCCCCCGCCGGGCGGCGGAGGGCGACGGGGGCGAGGCCGACGTCGAGCCCGTCGACCGACACTGCAGCCCCTTCGCGGTCGGCCGAGATCTGCAGCTCGCCCGGCAAGCGCGCCAGCGTGAGGTCGCGCCGTTCACGCGCACCGTTGGCGAGGGTCTCGCGCAGCACCACGTTCTCGAAGCCGGGACTCGAGACCACGATCACGTGCAGGCCGGGGTCGGCTTCGATGACGAAGCGCTTTCGTTGGACGGAGGTGGCTGGTCCGGGCGCGGCGAGTCCGGCCACCCAGTGTTTGCCGCGACGCGTGAGCGGCCGGCCGTCGACGGTGATGGTCGCGGTCGCGGGCACCAAGGTCACGGTGAGGGTGGCCATGAGCTCGTCGATCTCGCGCTGATAGCCCTCGAGGGAGGTGCGCATGCTCTCGGGCAGGCTGGGTTCTTCGGCGTCGCGCTTCAGGGCCAGCTCGAAGGCGCGGCGGGCGCGCGTACCGTGACCGAGCGCCCGTTCACAGACCCCCATGTTGAAGGCGATGGAGGCGTGGGGCGCGAGGGCGTCGGCCCGCTCGTACCGTTCGAGCGCCTGCGCCCACAGGGCCTGCTCGGCCAGCGCCGCACCTTCGCGGAAGAGGCCCCGCGCGCGTGCGACGTCGTCGTCCTCGGCCGCCTCGTCGGAGCCCTTCTCATGGCTCGGGTCCTGCCCGAGGGCGATCGACGGCGTGAGCAGCGCCGTGGTCAAGGCGAGTCCAGCTATGGCGCGAGCGATCACGACGGCGACCTTAGCACCAACGCCATTCACTCGAAGGCCCTGAGCGCACAGCCTCAGTTTCGGCCTCGCACTCGGTCTCGGCCTCGCTCTCGGTCTCGGCCTCGCTCTCGCTCTCGCTCTCGCTCTCGCTCTCGCTCTCGCTCTCGACCTCGAACCTCGAGCCTCGAACCTCGAGCCTCGAACCTCGAACCTCGAACCTCGAACCTCGAACCTCGAACCTCGAACCTCGAACCTCGAACCTCGAACCTCGAACCTCGAACCTCGAACCTCGGACCTCGAACCTCGAACCTCGAGCTCGGCTCGGCTCGGTCGGGGGCGTTAGAAAGGTGGGTCGACGATGACCTGCCCCGGACGCGGGGGGGCAGGGGTGGGCGCACTCGACGGGGCCGGTTTCGAGGGGCGACGCATCGGGGGCGGAGGCCGGGGTAACCGCAGCGCCGAGGGCTGGCTCGTGGCGGAAGCCGATGGGGCGACCGATGGGACGGAGGCAGACGCGGCGGGGGCGAGGGGGAGCTGGAGGTCGACCAGCGGCGCAAGGGCTGGGGCCACCACCGAGGCCGGCCGGGCAGTGAGACGGGGAACGAGGAGGCCCAGTCCGAGCACCGCGATGGCACCGGCCAGGGCGAGGGGCCGCCACGCGGGAGCACGACGTGGCACGGCTTCGTGGGCGGCGAGGGTATCGGCGACCGCGTCGGCGGGATCGGCGGGCCGAATGCTCACGCGGGTGGCAGAGGTGGGCAGCTCTGCGAGATCAGCGCGCAGGCTCGCGGCATCGGCGGGCCGCTCGTCGCGTTCGACGAGGAGGCGGTCGACAAGTTCCATGAGCGGAGCAGGGCAGGCGGGGGCGGCCTCGGCGAGGGGAACGAGGTCGAGTCGGGCGAGCCGACGAAGGATCTGCCCCACCTGGTCGCCGCGAACGGGTCGTTTTCCCGACAGGCACTCGTAGAACATCACGCCCACCGCCCACAGATCGGTGCGAGGGTCGACCGGTTCGGCAAAGGCTTGCTCGGGTGCCATGTAGTGGGGCGTCCCCACGAGCATGCCGGTCACGGTGAGGCCGGCGCTCTGGGCCGTGGGACCCGATACGGCGGTGAGCTTGGCGATGCCGAAGTCGACGAGGCGTACCTCTTCGCCGCCGGGACCGTCGACGAGGAACACGTTGTCGGGCTTGAGATCCCGATGCACCACGCCCGCGGCGTGGGCTGCTTCGAGGGCGGCGAGGACCTGGTCCATCAAGCGCACGGTCTCGGCGGGCGACAGCGTGCCCTCGAGGGCGAGCCGTCGCCGCAGGGTCCGGCCCTCGAGTCGGTCCATGACGATGACCGGCTGTCCGGCCTCGGTGGTGAGCACGTCGTGCACGGTGACGACGTTAGGATGGCGAATGGCGCTCGCCGCCCGGGCCTCGCGCAGGAGCCGGGCTCGCAGCTGCGCGGCGTGGGCGCCCTCCCCGGAGCGGGCGACCTTGAGGGCGACCGGTCGATCGAGGGTCTCGTGTCGTCCCGCGTAGACCACGCCCATGGCGCCGCCCCCGAGGGGGTCCTCCACGATGTAGCGCCCGATGCGGGTTCCCCGGGCGAGCAGGCCGGCGTCGGTGCGGCCGAGGTCGGGCGCCGTGGGGTCGATGGCGGAGGGCAGCTCGGCGTCGGCCACCGCGGCCACGAGCTGGCGACATGCTTCACAGCCGTCGAGATGAGCGTCGACCTCCTCCCGCTCCGCGGCGGGCAAATCGCCCTGCACGCGTTGGAGCACGCGGTCTTCGCTCAGGCAGCCCATGGGCCGAGATGTACCACCGACCCCAACAGCCCGCAGGGGGCGGCAGGGTGGGGACGGGTCGGATTCGTGCGCCCACCGTAAAAAAAGATGCGACCTAGGCCGCGGTCGCCGGTCTGTCCCACGCGAGCGCAAACGGCGCCGCGCGACGCATGGGCGAAGGACCCCCGCTGGGGGCCAGTGGGACCGGTGCGTCCATCAGACGGAGAAAAGACATGAAGTTGAACCGATGGATTCGGATGGGCCTGTTCGGCGCCGCCATGGCCTCGATGGCCATGGCCTGCACCGTGAACACGACCGGCGACGACGACGATGACGGCAAGGGTGGCGCGAGCGCCAGCTCGGGCAACGGCAACGGGAGTGGCAACGGCTCGGGCCAGGGTAGCAGCGGCAGCGGAAGCAACGACTACTACTGCTGCATCAACGGAGCCGGGTACACCTGCCCCAACGACGCCGCGGTGATCCAGTGCATCGGCTTCGACATCGACGCTTGCATGTCCATGTGCAGCTTCGACGACTTCGACTGCCAGGACGCCTGCTTCGACCAGCTGCTCGCGTCGACCCCCGACCCCTCGGCTTGCACATCGGATGCCTCGGTGGACTGCTCCAACCCGAGCGGCGGTGGCGGACCCACCGGTGGCGGTGGCGGGTTGTGCATCGGCGATTGGGACGGTGACTACTGCGACGTCGACAGCGATTGCCCGAGCAACAACTGCTTCAACGACAAGTGCTACGCGAACGCGGAGGGGAACCCCTGCGACGTGGACAGCGATTGCACCAGCAACAACTGCTTCCAGAACTGTTGCTACGGCAATGGCGAAGGCGAGCCGTGCGACGTGGATAGCGATTGCACGAGCAACAACTGTTACCAGAACGAATGTCAGTGAGGAGATAGCCCGATGAAAACCCTACGCAACATGGCCCTCGTATTTTGTGTCCTCTTCGCCGCCGCGTGTGCCGACGACGACGGCGGTTCATCCTCTGGCGGGTCGTCGAGCAACTCGTCGAGCTCCAGCGAAACCTGCGAGCGAGACTGGAGCTGCCTCAATGGCGCCTGCGAGTGCACCAACGACGGTGTCGAAGGGCAGAGTTGCTGCGACCCCGACGATTGCAGCGGCGACAACGCGTGCGACGTGAAGTGCGAAGTCTGCAACTGATGGGCTGTGGCGCCAGCCGTCGGGGCTGGCGCTGAGCATCAGAGGCGGTTGAAGTCGTCGTAGATGACGACCGTCTTGTCGGCGCCACCGTTGCTGTAGATGCCGAGCTGGAAGGCGACGTGGTCGAGGCCGATGTCCGGTGTCATGGCGCGGCGATGTTCGGTCCAGTTCCTCCCATCGGCCGAGGTCGACCAGGTGACTTCGCCCTGGAGCTCCCACAAGCGCCAATAGCGGTGGGTGTCGAGGTCGAAGTCGACCTGGGTCGTGCCCGGCTGTGCATCATCGACGCGGCGAACGAAGCGCAGCTGTCCACCTTGCAGCTGGAAGCCGACGCGATTGGCCGCGGGACCCGCGTAGAAGAAGGTCTGCGCGTTGCTCGCCCCTGGGCCCCGGATGATTTGCACGATGGTGCAGTGGCCGAGGAGGTCGTACGCCATGGAGGTGGTGACGCCCCGGTATTGCATGCTCGAGCCCGCGGGCAGCTCGAGCACCAGCTGTTCACCAAAGGCCGACGCGCCGGAGGGCTCCCAGACCCGATCGAGCGCACCGGAGAAGTCGTCGCTCACGCCGACGAGCGAGCAGCCGGGATCGCCGGCGCCGTTCCCTCCGGTGCTGGTCGTGCTCCCACTGCCGCCGACGTCATCCGTGCTCGTCCCGCCGCCTCCTCCGGTCCCCGCGCCACCAGCGCCTTCGTCCACGGTGAAGTCACCGAGGCCGGAGATCCCGAAGCATCCGCTCAGGCCGAGCAGACATACGAGCGCGCAGCGCATCCCATGAGTCTAGCTCAGCCTTGCACGCACTGCCGTTTCGGATAGGGGAGCGAGCGTGTGAGGAGAGCGGCCCGGCGCCATGCTCGGTCTCGGTCTCGGTCTCGGTCTCGTCTCGGTCTCGTCTCGGTCTCGGTCTCGGGCTCGGTCTCGAGCTCGGGCTCGGTCTCGAGCGGCGCGAGTCAAGACATAGGTGACAGGGTGGGATCGGTCTCGGGCTCGGGCTCGGTCTCGGGCCTCGAACCTCGAACCTCGAACCTCGAACCTCGAACCTCGAACCTTGAACCTCGAACCTTGAACCTCGGGCCTCGAACCTCGAAGGCGAGGGGCGGCCCGCACGGCGGGTGCGGAAGGACACGATGGCTGTCGTTGATGCGCCGCAGGCGCCCCTGGGAGGGTGGAAGGACAGCCATCGTGTCGTTGAAGGGCGCCAAAGCCGCCTCCGTCTCGGCGTGGGGACGTTCGAGGTCTGCAGGCGTTGAACGTCCCAGATCCGGATGTTGGTTGGACGCAGACCGAGTCTGCGGCGCTCGAACGTTCTCATTCGGTACGTTCAAGGCCTGCAGACGCTCAAAGTCCGGGGCCTTGCAGGTCAACGCGCGAGATATCCGCGACTCCGCGGAGTCCGCGGCGCTCGTCCCCGCCCGCCGGCGGACGATCCCTCAGGCGCGTCGAGCGTTGAGCGTCCCCGCAAGAGACCGCCAACATCAAACCCGGCCAAAGCCAACGCATGGGTGCGCAGTTTAGCCCGACCGTCCGACGTTGGAGGCCCTTCGATGGGTGAACCCACCAGATGCGGGACCCGTCTTGGCCGCAGTGGGCGAGGAGCTCGGCGAAGATGGGGTGCCGCCGTGGTAGTATTCGACGAAACCCTTCGCGCAGTCAGGTCTGCTAAACCCGTGCGTAGTTGTGTACGGTTTCCGAATCATTGCGAATGTCTCGAGCGCCGGCTTCAGCCTGAGCGTAGTCCTATGACGCTCCCGTCCCGTATCGGAGGCCCAACGACTCAGCAGGTCGGCTTCTTTGCCTGTGACCATCAACGCCTGGCCGAATGGCTCTCCGAAGGGCTTGACGCTGGCTGGCGGATCTCGAATGCGCTCTGGGAGTCAATCGACGATGCGCTGCGGACCCTCAATCCGCGGTCGGTCCTGAGCCGGTACGCGTGCATTGGGCTCGACGGATGGACCCTCCTCATGTCCAACGGGCCGACGGGAACGGACGTTGGGGTACTGCCGAGCTACGCAGCTCGCGAACTCGGGTGCCGAGGAATCCGTGCCGTGCGCGTTGATGATGACGAACCGGGCTACCCTGCGCGCATCCTCGAGGTCTATGGACCCCGAGGGGAGGCTCCCCTCGCCCTTGAGCGATCAGTGGCTGCAGCCAACGACGGTGGGCGCTGGGTCTTCGAGACCAGCGGCACTGCATTTTCGTTCGAGGACCAAACGGCCTACACGAACAGAGCCAAATCGAGTCGTCTAACGGGCGATATGCTTCACGACTATCTTCTGGCGCTGGGCGTGCCGGCCGACTCTGAGCCGAACTGGCGTACCGCTCTGTTGGTCCAAAAGTAGCGAATGCGGTGGAGCGCCTCGATACTCTGGATCGCGCTGGCCCCTGCGCCCAAGCCGCGCCTGCCCACCGATGGCAAAGCGTATACCACGCACGCGGTTGACGGCTCGGGTCAATGGACAACGAGCATGAAGGTGGTGAGACCTTGCGAAGCCTCGAAATGAAGATCGTTGTGCCCGCAGCGACAGCCGTCGTCCCAGAAGGCCGACCTGAGTCGGTTCGGGAACTGCTTGACGAGGGGTGTGCGGCGCTCGCCATGACCGGAGGCTCCTTCCATGTCGGTGGATTCGGTCAGTTGGCATGGCCGGTAGATGTCGAAACCGATCTGCTTGTGGTCCTCGAGCAGTTGCCCAACTGCATCGCGCTAGTGTCCGCGGGTACGAGTTGCGACCTGGATTTTTATGAGCAGGGTGTCGAGAGGTCGATTCATTGTGTACCCGTTGAGGATGAGCGAATTCGACTCGAGTGCACAAGTGCGACTGATTGGACTCCGGACCCTATGGCGGTAGAGGTCTCGGGCGAGCGTCTTCTCGCGAACTGGCGCGAGGTGGTGCTGACCTTTGTGAGGTTCGCAAGTGACCGCTGGCCGGGGATTGCAGAGTCCGAGACCCTGGACGACTGGGTGGCGGGCAACAGAGGCGACTAGACCCCAATCAAGCATCCTCGAAGAGGTTGTTGTGACCTGAGGAGGGGTGCAAACGATGGACGCAGGTCGTCGGTGCCGCTCTTGGAGCGGCGGGCGGGGTGTCTGTCGACTTGAATCACG
>JAUHZF010000049.1 GCA_030426145.1 Polyangia bacterium | reverse complement strand
GCGGGCCGCGCTCGAGAGCAGGCCCTCTACGCGGCGCTCCGCTTGGGCGCCGATCTGCTCGGCCAGAGCCTCGGCGGAAATCTGAACGCGGGCCTTGGCCGACCGGGCCAGTCCTTTGGCCGCCGCCTGCTTCAGGCAAGGCCAAGTCGCGTGCACCCAAGCCCCACGACCACCTGCGTTCCGACGCAGATCGGCCACGACCTCGACCCGGCCGCCGTCACGCATGATGACGAGCCGGATGAGGGTTTCACGGACCTCAGCGGAGACGCGCCGACCACAACCCACGCACGTACGCGTCCCGTCGTGCGCTTCCCCGCGCCGAGTCTTCTTCTCGGTCGTGGGCAAGGCACGCTCGGTGGACAAACCGGTCCCTCCGGGACTGCGGCTGTCCTTGGCGCCGTGGGTCGTGGTTCTTGGCATCATGGCTAGATGCGCCCCGCTGAGTGCGAGGCATCATTACTCCTTGCCGGGCATCAAGCCGGCATCTCCGTGGTGGCCTCGGTGGCCGTTTCCTCTACGGTCTCGTCGTCCTCATCCCCGATGGTCTGAAGCTCGGGGTCCTGGGCGATGTGGCGGGCGCGAACCTGGGCGTAGAGCTGGTGCTCCTGCTCAGCGAACTCGACCGCGGCCTTCTTGATGTGAGCGGCCTTCTTGAGGCCGATCCCGGTGCGGATGCCGAGGCGATCCGCGTCCTCACGCACCACCGAAGCCAGCGACTTGTAGCCACCGTCCTCGAGCAGGGTGAGGGTGCGCGCGCCGAGGCCCTTCACGCAGAGCAGACGCTCGCGCTCGGTGGGTGGCTCGTCCCGCAACGCGATCGCCGAGAGGCGCTCGTCGCGGATCCGCTCCATGGTGTTGGACGAAGCGTCGCGGATCTGGGCCGCGAGGTCGTTGTCCTCGATGCCTTGGATGCCTGCGAGCTCTTCCACGCTGGCCTCGGCGACCTCCTCGAGGGCCCGGAAGCCCATGCGGTACATCGCCTTGGCGAGCGCGTCGCTCACCATCGGGATCTGCTGGAGGGCTTCCACGGCCTCCTCTTCGATCTTCTTGAACTTCGACTCGCTGATGACGTCGAGCTTCCAGTCGGTGAGCTGAGACGCGAGCCGCACGTTCTGACCCTTGCGGCCGATGGCGAGGCTGAGCTTCTCGTCGGGCACGACGATCTCCATGCGCCCGCCCGCCTCGTCGACGATGACCTTGTGCACCTCGGCGGGCTGGATGGCTGCGATGACGTAGCGGGCTGGATCGCGATCGTAAGGAACGATGTCGATCTTCTCGCCGCGGAGCTCCTGCACGACCGCCTGGACGCGCGAGCCCTTCATGCCGACGCAAGCGCCCACCGGATCGACATCGGCGTCACGCGACGTGACGGCGATCTTCGATCGTGACCCAGCCTCACGAGCCACGGCCACGATGCGCACGATGCCCTCGTAGATCTCGGGCACCTCGGCCTCGAACAGCTTGTCGACGAGCCGCGGGTCGCTGCGGGAGAGGATGACGATGGGACCGCGGGCCTCACGATCGACATCCTTCACGTAGGCGACGATGCGCTCGCCAGGGCGGTAGCTCTCGCGCGGCGTCTGCTCGCGCGAAGGCAGGATCGCCTCGGTGCGTCCGAGGTCGACGATGATGTTGTTGCCACGCTCGAAGCGCCGGACGATGCCGCGGATGAGCTCGCCCTTCTTGTGCTTGTACTCGTTGAAGACGATCTCGCGCTCGGCGTCGCGCACGCGCTGAAGGAGCACCTGCTTGGCCGTCTGGGCCGCGATGCGACCAAAGGTCTTGCGTGCCTGCTGAATGCCGAGCAGGTCGCCGAACTGGCGGTCCTGTCGCTCGGCCTCGACGCGGTCCTGTTCGCGCCAGAAGATCTGGAAGCCCAGGTCCTCACCGATCTCCGCCTGGAACTCGTCCTGGAGATTGAGGCGGACCAGGTCGTCCATGGCGATCTCGCGCTCGGGGTCTTCGACCTCCTCGACGACCGTCATGAACATGAGCAGCTCGACGTGCCCACGGTCGGGGTTGTAGCGGGTCTCGAGCTCACGTCCGGCGCCGAAGGTGTTCTGCGCCGCCTTCAGGAGGGCCGCCTCGATGGTGTCGATGAGGGAGGACTTCTCGATGCCCTTCTCCTTCGCGACCTCCTCGAGGACCTCGTCCAGATTCACTTCCGGAACCTTTTTCGCTTTTGCTCTAGCCATGGTTCTCAGCACCTTTGGGATGCGCGCTCAGCGCCGCGATCCCTTCGATTTGCGGCGACGGGGCGCCTGCTTTTTCTGGTTGAGCTCGAAGACGAGCTTCGCCTCGTCGACGTCCTCCAGCTGGACGTCGTGAACGTTGCCGTCCACGTCCATGGTGAAGGACGCGTCGCCCACCTCCAGGAGTCGGCCCCGCAACACCCGCTGCCCATCGGAGGCAGGCTGTCGGAGCTTCACCTTGGCGAGGCGACCGCGCTGTCGACGAAAATCACGTGCCGAACGGAGCGGTCGGTCCAGGCCGGGAGAGCTGACCTCGAGGGTGTAGCGCACCGAGACGACGTCTTCCACGTCGAGGGTGGCCGACAGCTCGCGCGACAGGCGCACGCAGTCTTCGAGGGTGACGCCGTCGACGGCCACAGCCGTCGGGTCGGTCCCCCCGGGTGATGCGTCGGCATCGCCATCGTCGTCCGTGTCGGGGCGATCGATGGTCACGCGCAGGATCTGGCTCCCGCGTGCGCTCGACCACTCGACGGCGACGAGCTCGAGACCGTGCTCCGCCGCGAGTGGCGCGGCGATGCTGCGCACCGCTTCGAGGTCCCGCTGCGCGCGCAATTCTCCGTCCGAATTCCGCTCTTCGCGGTTCGGGGAAGCCTTGACGGCGCTCTCGCCGAGGTCGGCGGAGGGGTCCTCGTGGGTTGCAATCATTCGGAATCGCTCATGAATACGTTGATACCCAGCGGTGCGAGAGCAGTGGAGACCATAAAAAAACCGGCCTCCCAGATGGGAACCCGGTGGCAGCCTCGCGGCCGTTGGAACCGGCGTATCGGCGCGAGGGATACGCGATTTCCGCCGACAAGGCAAGTCGGCATGTGTGGGTGTCACGCAAGGTTCGGGAGCGGCACCACGTCGACGTGGAAGACCTCCCCGAACGCACGGATCTCGTTGAGGCAGTCATCGCCGGGTCGGCCAGATATCCGCAACTTGGTGCAGGCGGCCGAAGAGCCGTCGAAGACGTGGTTCTTGATCTCTTCGATGTTGAGGCCGTGCCGCTTGATGACCCCGAGCACGTTGGCGAGAACCCCCACTTCATCGCGCGAGCGAAGGATGATCGCGTAGCGAGACGCGGTGTTGCGTAGAACGTTCACCACGTTGGGGATGTCGGTCTCGGTGAGAAAGGCACGGACGATCCGCGTGACCTCGGTCGCGATGGCTTGCTCCGCCTGACGCGTGGCCCCGGCCGAGCCACGGGTCGCGTAGACGAGCCCTTGGTCGAGCTGCGGCGCTGCGGTCTCGGGGGCCATCGACAGATCGATGCCGACCCGCAGTCGTCGCTTGGCACCTACCTCCGCGAGGGCCTCGGGATCGACGAGGGCCGGGTGCGAACAGTTGAGCAAGGTCGCCCCTTCGGGCAAGGCGCCGAGCACCTCGGCATCGACGATGTGGCGCGTGCTCGGGGTGAGGGGCAGGTGGAGCGAGAGCACGTCGACCGTGCTCGCGAGGGCCCGGAGGCTCGCCGCGCGCTTGACCCCCAACCGCTGGGCGCGGCTGGTGGTGAGGCCACGGGACCAGGCGTAGACATTCATCCCCATGCCCGCCCCGGCGGCCGCGACGCGCTGGCCGACGCGCCCCACACCAGCGAGTCCGATGCGACGACCGTAGAGACCGCGCGCGGTCCCGGAAGGGGTGCTGTCGCCCGAGCGCTGGGCGGTGGCGTCTTCGACGAGTTGCCGGTCGAGCGCGAGCAGCATGCCCATCGTCAGCTCAGCCACGGCGGGCGCGCGGGGGGTGGGACAGTGGGCCACGTAGATCCCGTGGCGGGACGCCGTCGCGACGTCGACCGTCTCGGCGCCGAGGTCGGCTCGCACGATGAGGTTCAACCCCGGTGCGGCCTCGATCGCCGCCGCGGAGACCGGGGTCTCTCGCACCACGAGGATGTCGATGTCGCGCAAGGCGGCAGGCAGATCCTCTGGCGTCAGAGCGGGATCGTGCACGAGTTGCACGCCGAGGAGCTCGAGCTCGTCGAGCGGGGCGCGGTCCAGGGCATCGGCAACGAGCAGGCGCATTTGGGCGCGGGACCTTATCAGAAGGCCCCGCGATGAGAAATGCGCCTCACTCGGGAACGGGCGGAGGCGGCGGCGGGGGCGGCGGCGGGGGCGGCGGCGGGGGCGGTGGATCGTCGGTGACGACCTGTTCGGTCCACTGTCCGATGTGGTTCGACGTGCCCAGGTCCTGGAACGGCAGGTAGAAAGCGGGGAAGCTGCCATCCTGGCCGTTCATCACCGCGGCCGGGTCGACGGCGAACATCCACAGGAGCTGCCGGTTCGGGTTGCCGTTGCGCAGGCCGGCGCGCCTCCGCGAGGAGACGGTCACCCAGTAGACCTTGCCGTTCGTGTAGGCCGCCTCGAAGGGCGAGCTGCGCGGGAAGGTGTCGTGGAGATCGGTGTCGTTGCCGTCCTCCACCCCGGGGGCCGCCGCGTTGGCGAGCAGGACGGGGGTCGCCCCCGCTTGGGCCTGAACCGCCCAGGTCTTGGTGCTGGGATCGTCGTCGCCGTCGCACTGGCCCGACGTGTTGTTGTTGTTCGGACAGGTCGACTCCGAATAGACGACGAAGCTCGAATCGGGGACGAAGTCCGGGTTGAATCGGTTGAGCCCCGACTGGATGGGGACCACCGTCGAGGGTGAGCTCCACGCGCCGTTCTGCTCGTCGATGACCTCGATGCCGCAGTTGAACGGGCGCTGGGAAGTCTGGTGGATCCCCACCCGGCTCATGGCGATCTTCTTGCCGTCGGGCGACCACGCGGGATGGTCTGGCTCGAACGTCAGCTGCAGGCTCTCGTTCGCAATTCGGTCGCCCGTGGTGCCGTCGTGAAACCAGAGCATGTTGCGCGCCGGCGCGGAGGTGTCGCCGTAGATGGCGACGAAGCGGTCTCCGAGCGGGTTGAAAGACGCGAACTGAATCCGATTGTTGGGGTCGCCGTTCTTGGTGAGGAAGGTCGGGTCCGTCTTGGGCTTGGTGAGGTCGTTGACGTAGACGAGGCGCCCGTCGTTCTGACCACCGAGGGAAGCGACCACCTTGGTGCCATCGCGCGAGATCGCGTGGCAGCCTACGCAGGTGCTGCCGAGCCCGTCGCTGTTGGGCTGGAGGAAGACCTCGGGCTGGGCGTTGGTGGCGCCGAAGTCGAACCGCATGATCGCGGTGCCGTTGGAGGTGGTCCAGTAGTAGAGACCACCGGAGACGTCGTCGCCGGTGAACTGGAGGGTCTGACTCGCGACCCCGACCCCGCTCCCGTTGTCGTCGGTAGCGCGGACCTGAAGCGTCACCGGGCCGTGCCCTCGGTTGCTGCTGGCCAGGTAGCGGTAGCCATCCTGATCGAGCTCGAAGCCACAACCGCCGTTGATCTGCGGCCCGCAGCGCACGAAGTAGACGAGGTCGAGGGTGGTGCTGGCGAAGCTCACCTCGTAGAGCGTGGTGCCCGCTTGAGGTCGCCACTGCACGTCGAGCCGGTTGAGGTTCGGCGGCAGCATCACCCCTGGGTTGGGATAGACGATGGTGGGGTCGAAGGCCGCGCTGGCGTTGCCGGTGAAGAGCGTCTCGGGGTTGGCGGGGATGTCGTAGACCGGATCGCCGTTGTCGCGCGGGTCGGCGAGCGTCTGCTCCACCTCCAAGGTCAGCGTGGTGTCGATCTCACTGATCGTGCCGTTGGTGTTGGCCGCACGTGCGCGCACCGTGAGCACCCCGCCGCTCGGAGCGACGGGGTCGGTCGCGAAGACGGGACCGTCATTGGCGAAGGCGCCGAGCTCGTAGCGATCGGGTACGTAGAAGACGGTGCGGTCGGTGATCTCCACCTCCTCCGTGGATCCCTCCATCACGCCGAAGACCCGGTACGCCACCGTCGTGCCCACCGCCGGGTCGAACATCACCACCGCGTCCGCGGGCTCGATGCGCATGCTGGCGAGATTCTGCACGGAGCCTGGCCCCTGCGCCCCGCCGCCACCCTGACCAGGTCCGGGGTCGAAGCTCGCGCCGCTTCCGCCCTGCCCCCCGACGGACGTGTCGCCACCGGCCCCGCTGGAAGGCGGAAGGGGCAGCTCGCCGTTGCCTCCGCAGGCCCCGAGCACCACCGCAACGAGTAGGGACCACCACCAACGAAATCGCACCTTCACGAAACCCATGCTGGCTACAGTATCGACGGAAATTTTCCGTGTCGACGGAGGTGTTGGGCGCAGAAAAGTCCACATGTGCGCCTTCCTCGCAGCCCGAGCACCCGGGCGCACATCGTCCCCCGGCTTCTGGGCGCCACCATCCCGCTTGTAGTAAGGAGGAAGTCGTGCGCTCGGGGTTCCCATCGACGCCTCCTTCTCAGCCGTCGCCGTACCGGCAGCTCGGCTCGGGCGGCCAGCAGCCAGTACGGGTCCAGATGATCATCGGCCTCGTTGTGGGACTCGTGCTCGTGGCCATCCCGCTCTACCTGTGGCGCCGCCCGGAGCAGGCGGACGACGCCGTCGTACCCGCGCCCGAGGCCACTGGCACCGCCGCGCCGAGCGCGACGAACCCCTACGTGCCGGTCGATGACGCGGGCGAAGTTCCGAGGGTCAAGGTCTCGCCGTACCGCACGATCCGTTGCCAGGACCGCGGCCCCGGGAAGACGCCCCCGGAGCGCTGCGATCACGTGACCTTCTTCGAAGACGCGCTCACCCGCGCCATCCGCGAGAACGCCCTTTGTGGCCCGGAGACCAAGACCGGGGCCGACATCAGCATCGTGATGGACATCCACTTCCGGAAGAAGAAGGTCGAGATCTTCCGTGGCAAGTCGAGCAGCCTTCCCGCGAGCCAGACCACCGAGCTGTTCAAGTGCCTCAAGCGCGCGATGCCTTCCAAACCCAACTGGAGCAGCATCCCGCACCAGCACACGCGCTACGTGGTCAACGTGAAGGCCACCTACCCGCCTACCGAGACGTTCAAGTAGCCCCTCCCCCAGCGGCGGCTGGCCCAGGACAGCAACCTGAGCACCGCTAACTGAGCACGGCAGGCTTCCGACAGAGCCCTTCTGGTCCTACCGGAAAGGCATCACTCGAGGAGGCTCTTGGCGGACTTGCCGGGCTCCCACTTCACGAGGGTCGCCACCAGCTCGATCGTGTCGGGCAGCAATCCACGCACCTGAGAGACAACCTGCTCGACCACGTGGCGAGACTCTTCGAGCGACGGACCCACCATCGAGACCACGAACTTGAGAGGGCCCGTGCGTCCCGCGACCACGGGCAACAGCGACGTATTGGCGAGCTCCGTGAGCTCGATGACGCGGTCGGCGGCGCGGCGAAGGGCGAGCATCTCGAGGATGGTCGGTCGATCACTGACCTGTCGGTTGGGACCGCGTAGCTCGTAGCGTGCCACCTGCATCGGTGCCTCGTACCACTCGGCGAACGCGCACTCGTTGGTGATGGCCTTCACCAGGTGCTCCTTGATGAGCAGCCCCGTGAGACCGTCGCGCTTGGAAAGGTAGTCCTGCGCTCGCTTGTGATGTTTGGACTGGGGCTTGAAGCTGACGAGCTTGATCCGGCACTCGCCGACCTGGCCCTCACCGCCGTGGATGATGGTGAGCTTCTTCTTCCGCTCGTAATCGTGGTCGGCGTAGGTGCCGTTGGTGCTCCCGACATCTTCGAGCTCCCACGAGCCGCTCTGCCACCGCAGCACGGCGTGGTGGCCGGACACCGTGGCCTCGGGCAGGCAGATGTCCTGGCTCGACTGGCGACCCAGCGACAGCTCCGGACGCTCGAGGGGAAAGATCTCGCCGACGATCTCCGGGGTGTTGGTGGCGTAGGTGACGAGCATCGCCTGCACGTCCGGGTGGAAGCTCGTCTGGTGACCCCGCCCCAAGGGCGGTCCCGCATTGAGGCGCGCTCGGGGCACCTGCATCGGGCTCGTGGTGAGCTGCACCGGGTTGAAGAATCGCAGGTGGCGCGCGGACGGCCGCATCTCCGGATCGGGCGCGAGCCCATTGAAGATCTGCTTCACCTCGTCGATGGAGAGGCTCGCCGGCACGTCGAACATGATCTGCTGACGCATCGGCTTGGCGCGCGGCTTGTAGCCGGGCTCGGGCACGCGGCAAGTCCACATCTCCCAGAGCGTCAGGGCAAGGGCGTACAGGTCGTCCTCGACGCTGGCCCCGCCGCTCCGCAGACGCTCGGGGGCCATGTAGTTGGGCGTGCCGCCGTCGGGCGGGGCACCGGGTCGCCGCGACGCGGCCCGCGCACGCTCCTGCGCAAAGCCGAAGTCGAGGATGATGGCGCGATCTTCCGTGACCATCACGTTGCCGGGCTTGAGGTCGCCGTGGACCAGACCCTGGGCGTGGATGGCTGCAAGTCCTCCGCACACCTCCGAAGCTATCTTTCGGAACTCGTCGGCCTTGTAGCCCCCGTGGGCCTTCTTGCGACGGATGTGCGTATGCAGCGTCTGCCCGTTGATGTGCTCCATGACGAGCACCGGCCCCCAGGGGCTCGGCGCCAGGTCGTGCACACGACAGACGTTGGGGTGTCCCACCGAACGCGCGATCAACGCCTCCTGCCGCAGGGCCTCATCGTCCCCGGGGAGCCGTGACTCGTCCCGGACGACCTTGAGGGCCACCGTCTGCTGCGTCGAGCGGTCGAAGGCGAGGAACACCTCACCCATGCCTCCCTTACCGAGGCTTTGCCGAATCTCGTAGCGGTCGTTGATGACGGTCCGTTTACGGATCGGTCCTGGCGGCGCGTAAGACGTGAGAACCTCCTTGCCGACGGCAAGTTAGCAAATGTCTTACCGGACGGGAAAACCTGTTTTCACCCTGGGTGCCGACGGCCTCGAAACCGTCCCTCGAGACACCGCTTGCCGCATCTGCCTGCAGCTTCTGCGCCACGCGCAAAGTGCGGCGTGATAGCCTCCGCTCCTGGCTATGGTGCAGAAGAGCTGGCTTACGGGTGTGGTTCTCATCGGCTTCGGCGCGGTGGGGTTGGGATGGTCCGGTTGCGCCGCTTCGGAGGTCATCACCGAAGATGACGGAGGTCCTTCGGGCTCGACGACGACCACCACCTCGGGTGGCGGCGGGAATGGTGGCGGCACGGCCCAGGGCGGCCAAGGCGGCGAGCCCGTCAACAATCCCTGTGGTCAGGACTGCACCATCATCGACACCCCACAGTGCCTGAAGTCGGTCTGCAACGATGGCAGCTACCCCGGCGCCGTCGGGTCTTGCGTGGTGGTCCCCGACGATGCGGGCGTGGCCTGCGACGACGGGCAGTTCTGCACCGTAGACGACGCTTGCGACGGCATGGGCGTCTGCGTCGGCGGTCCCCAGAATACCTGCGGGATGACCGCGACCGCCTGCCAGGAGATCACCTGCGACGAGAACACCGACTCGTGCGGCTCGCAGGGGCTCGCCAACGGCACCACCTGTACCCCCGCCGACCTGTGCGAGACCGGCGGCACTTGCACGAACGGGACCTGCGTCGGAACCCCCAAGGACTGCTTCTTCTCGCCTACTCCGAACGAGTGTTACGTCTCGGAGTGCAACCCGATGAACGGCATGTGTGAGCCAGTCATCGGGAACGAGGGCGGATCTTGCACCGACCAGATGGACCTCTGCACGGAGAACAAGACGTGCACCAACGGCGTGTGCACCGGGGGTACCCCGAAGGACTGCAGCAACCTCACGATGGGCTGCGTCAACGGCATCTGCGATACCGCGACGGGGCAGTGCACGACCCAGCCCGTCGCGCCCGGCGGCAACTGCATCGAGGGCAACGGACCCTGTACGCAGGGCATCTGCGACATGAACGGCATGTGCCAGCCACAGCCGATCAACGAGGGGATGACCTGCAACGACAGCAACAGCTGCACCACCGGTGAGACCTGCACGTCGGGCGTCTGTGGCGGCGGCAGCGAGCCCGCCTGCGGCTTGATGGATGGCTGCTGTCCGACCGGCTGCACCCAAGCGCAGGACGTCAACTGCGGCTGCGGCACCAACCTCGCGCTCGCCGCGACCCCCACCAGCAATGGCGGCGGTAGCAACCAGTACGGCCCGATCAACTGGAACGACGGCGTCGACCAAGCGCAGTGCGCGATGATGAACGCCAGCTGCTCGCAGTGCTTCGGCTGGATCAGCAACAGCACGACCGCGAACGGCGCATTCTTGCAGTACACCTGGCCGAGCGCGGTGCAGGTCGGCTCGATCTACGTCGACGGTCCCGATTGCACCACGGGCAGCTGCTCTGGCCGCACGATCTCCGATGCGGAGCTTCAGTACTGGGACCTGGTGAACAGCCAGTGGGTGACCATCACCACCTTAACCGGCGTCAACACCGACATCGCCTACTCACTTCCCTCCCCGGTCACCACCGACCAGCTGCGCCTCTTCAACGTGACCGCCGGCTCGGGATGCGGCCAGACGAGCAACACCAAGGTGTTCGAGTGGTACGTGTGGACCGGCTCGATGTGCATGCCCTGACCGGTCGTGGGCCTCGACGAGACGCGGAACCGTGCTGGTTTTCTGCATCTCGCAAAACGCCCGTGCTAACCACTCTCCCATGAACCCTTCTCCTCGCCGCAGCCCCTCCATGGGCCTCGCCAAGGGCTTGCTTCTCTTGGCCGCTACCGCCACCACCACCGGTTGCGCCGGGCGTGCCGCGCCCTTCGACAAGCTCGATCAGGCGCAGGTCACCATCATGCGCCTCCAGCAGGCGCCCGCCCCAGCGGCTGCGCCCGCGATGCCCACCATCCCGGGCCTCCCGCCGGAGTTCGCGGCGCTGGGTCAGCAGGCGCTGCAGGCCGCGCAGCAGGCGGGCATCATCCCCCCCAACATCAACATCCCAGGCATCACGCCGGCCCAGCCGACCCAGCCCGCGATGAACCCCTTCCCTCGCGAGCCCAACTGGTCGATCGCCGACCAGCGGCCGGTGGTCGACGAGGCCCTTCGCGAGCAGCTGCTCGACATCTTCGGCAGCGAAGACTCCTTCTCGGGTACCCGTCAGGGCTGCTTCACTCCTTCGATGGCGGTGAGCTTCCAGTCGCCGAGCCAGCCCGAGACCGTCGACGTGGTGGTCTCCTTCTCGTGCAGCGACGCCATCGGCTTCGGCTTCCAGTGGCCGCACCCCGAGAGTGGCCTCACCCCGCAGAGCTCGAACGACCTCGCCGGCATTCACCAGCAGGTCTTCGGCGTGCCCCCCACGTAGACCGAATGCCACGCCCTCGGGGCATGAATGGCGAGCGTTGGCGGTTGCTTCCGCAGGTGATGGAAGCATGACACCGGCGCGACCTCGGATCTCGGCCGTGCTCGTTCTCGCGAGCGCGGCCGTCGTCTTTGGGGCCTCGGCGCGAAGCCCCGTTCCGGCGCCGGCAAGTCCCGAAGCGGGTATGGCGTTCGACGACCTCGCGGGCGCCGTTTGGGTCACGCCGAGCGCCACCGCCACCGCGTCGTCACGACCGATCGCCCCTCCCGTCGACCCGGAGGCGGAAGAATCGGGCTGTGCCATCGGGGACCGGGGCATGGGCGACTACGGCGAGCCCATCACCATGTCCAAGGGCACGGTCATCGTGCCCAAGGGCCTGAGCGGCCACTACGACCTCGTGGTGCATCTGCACGGGGGCGGCGCCGCGCAGCGCGTGGTGGCGCCGGCCAACCTCGGCGTCGTGCTCGCCACCGTGGATGCGGGGGTGGGCTCCCGAGCCTACGCGAGCGCCTTCGCCGAGGCCGACGTCTTCACGACGCTGCTCGAAGAGGTGGGTCGTGCTGCCGCGCCGGCGCGGCTGAGATATCTCGTGATCTCGTCGTGGAGCGCGGGCTATGGCGGGGTGCGACAGATCCTGCGCCAGGCGCCGGCATCGGTCGACGCGCTCGTCCTGCTCGACTCGGTGCACGCCTCCTACGACGGCCACGGCGAGGTCGACCCCGCCGGGCTCGCGCCATTCCTTCGTTTCGCCGAGCGCGCGCGCTCGGGCGAGACGACGATGGTGCTCACCCATTCCGAGATCCGGCCTCCCGGCTATGCGTCCACCTCCGAGGTGGCCGACCACCTGTTGGGCGAGATCGCCGGCCAGCGCCACTACGCGGGCATGGTCCCCTTCTACGGCGTCGAGCTCAAGACGACCTACGACGAGGACGGCTTTCACGTGCGAGGGTTCACCGGCGCGGGCAAGGACGCCCACTGCGCGCACGTTCGCATGCTCCCCGATCTGTTGCGCACGGAGGTCCTACCGACCTTCGCGGCGACCCCGTGAGTGGCCTGCTGGGGGTCGTGTGCTAGCTTCCGCGGCGATGAAGCGCTTCTCGACTCTGGTCCTCGGCGCCTGGCTCGTCGCCGGGACCGCCCTCATCGGCTGCAACACCCCGGCGCCCGCGCCTGAGAAAGACGCGACACAGCCCCCAGCCGAGCCCGCAGCGGCCCAGCCCGCGAAGGGCCCCGAGGTGGTCGACGCATGCCCGCATGGCCACGATGCCTGTGGTGACGCTGCCGCTACACCGGCGGCCTCGGACCAGAAGCACTTCGGCAAACCCTTCGCCCTGTCAGAAACCAAAGACCTCGCCGCCGTAGCCAGGGAGATGGGTGACGAGCCGGCGGTGGTGAAGGTGCGGGGCAAGGTCGACAAGGTCTGCAAGAAGAAGGGCTGCTGGATGACCATCCGCGATGGCGACGTCGAGGCGCGCATCGTGACCTACGAGGGCGGCTTCTTCTTCCCGACCGACGCCGCCAAGGGCCGAGAGGCCGTGGTCGAGGGTCGTCTCGAGCCGAAGATCGTCACCAAGAAATTCGCGCGCCACCTCGCCCAAGACGGCGGCGAGGACCCGGAAAAGGTCGACGGCCCGCAGCGAGAGCTCCACCTCTACGCGAGCGCTGCTGCACTCGACTGACAGAGGTTCCGGGTTCGAGGTTCGAGGTTCCGGGTTCGAGGTTCCGGGTTCGAGGTCGAGCGCGAGAACGAGAACGAGCGCGAGAACGAGCGCGAGAACGAGAACGAGCGCGAGAACGAGCGCGAGAACGAGCGCGAGAACGAGAACGAGAACGAGAACGAGAACGAGAAACCGCTAGAAGAGGGTTTCTCCGGGTATGGCCGCGGCTTGTTCCACCCAGCGCACGAAGCTCGTTTCGTCGAGTGGCTCGCCTTCTCCGACGTGCAGGTAGCGTACCTCCGGTTGCTTCGAGCTCACGGGTGGGGGTGGCTCGAGGGCGCCCCCTTTGAAGAAGGTGACCTTGATGTACTTCGCGAAGCAGTGGAAGGACACGAACCAGCCTTGCCCTTCGAGGCCGTAGAAGGGGCTGTTCCAGCGCACGGCTTTCTGCACGCCGGGCACGGTCTTCACGATGAGGGCATCGAGCTGTCGACCAACGGCGTGTTTCCAGCCGGGCATGGCCGCGATGTAGGCCTCTACGGGGGCGTCACCGTCGCCCTTGGGGATCTGCGGGTTGCCGCCCGATAGGAGCTTGGGCTTCGTCTTCGGCACCGAGCCATCGTCCTTCAAGCGCTGTGCGAGCGCATCGAGAAAGTGAGACCGCCCGCGGCCCCGGTCACGGTCGGCGCGGAGCGTCTGCGGGAATGACCCGGGTCACCGCGCGTAGGCAATGGTAGGCGCATGACCATGAGCACTCGCCGGATCTGGGACAAGGGAGACGACGTCGACGCCGCGATGATGCGGTACACGGCCCGCGACGACTGGCGTCTCGATCAGCGCCTCCTGCCTTACGACCTCTCCGCGAGCATCGCCCACGTGAGGGGCCTCGCTCGCATCGGCGTGCTGAGCGACGTCGAACGCGACCAGCTCGTCGCCGCGCTCGAGACGCTGCTCGCCCACGTGCATCAGGGCGAGATGGTGCTGACCGAAGACGACGAGGACGGTCATGGTGCCATCGAGGCCGCGCTGGTGGCTCAGCTTGGCGACGTGGGCAAGAAGGTCCACACCGGCCGTAGCCGCAACGATCAGGTGCTCGTCGCGCTGCGGCTCTACCAACGCGACGCGCTCGATGCGCTGGCCGATGCCACGGTGGCGGCCGGTGAGGCCATCCTCGAACGCGCCGAGGCCGAGGGTCAGCAGCCGTTGGTCGGCTTCACCCACCTGCAGCATGCCGTGCCCTCGACCGCCGGGTTCTGGCTCGCATCGGTCGCGGCGTCGTTCGCCGATGGCCTCGACATGGTGCGTGCGGTGCGAGGCCTCGTGAACCGCTCCCCTCTCGGCGGGGCCGCCGGCTACGGGGTCAATCTCCCGCTCGATCGCGAAGGCGTCGCGCAGGAGCTCGGGTTCGACGGGGTGGCCCTGAGCCCCATGGCGGACCAAGCCGCGCGGGGTGTGGTCGCGGTGCAGATCCTCACCGCTGCCTGGCAGCTGATGGTGGCGGTGCGCCGCCTCGCCTGGGATCTTTCCCTCTTCACCACCGACGAGTTCGGCTTCGTGAAGCTCGACCGCGCGCTCACCACGGGCTCGTCGATCATGCCCAACAAACGCAACCCCGACCTCGTCGAGCTCATGCGTGCCTCTCCCTCCGTGGTGCAGGGCGCCATCGCGGAGCTGATGGGCATGCTCTCGCTGCCGAGCGGCTACCACCGCGACGCCCAGCTCACCAAAGCCCCCTTGATGCGCGGGCTCGATGAAGCCCTGGCCACGCTGCGGCTCGTGCCGCGTCTCGTGGAAGGCATGACCTTCGACCGCGATCGCATGCGCGCCAGCATCGACACCGCGTGTTACGCCACCGACCGCGCCGTCGAGCTCACCGCCCAGGGGGTGCCCTTCCGCGACGCCTACCGCCAGGTCGCGGCCGAGCTCGACAGCCTCGAAGGAGACCCGGAAGCAAGCCTCCGCGCCCGCACCTCCATGGGCGGTCCGGGCGTGCCCGGCTTCGATCGGATCCGGGCCCGCCTGAAGGTGTGACCCAACAGGTCGCATTGAGAGGATCCATGCCCTTCGGCTAGCTTGCCGTCATGGGCAGGCTGGGCCGAAGCGCGCGCGTCACCTCACTCGTCATCGCCATCGGCGCCTGCGGCGTCACTTCCAAGGAGACGCCGAACGCAGGCCGCGACCCGGTCAGCGACGTGGCCCAACCCGGCGACGCCACCACGACGCCGGCCCCTGAACTGATGGTCGTCGGCACCGACCGCTCGGGCCACAGCCGCTTCTATCGGGTCAAGCCGGACGGCACATGGCCGGCGCCCTTCGCGACCGTGCTCCACCGCGCCGACGCCACCCCGCGCGCGGCCCTGCACCCGAGCGGCACCACGCTGCTCGCTGCCTCACAGGGGCAGGCGCGCGATCGCAGCTTCGACTACGTGCTGTTTCGCGTCGACACCGACGGCACCTCCGAACGCCTCGCCACCTCGCTCACACATGCGGGCCGCCCTCACGTCGACGACGCGGGTCGGGTGCTCGTCGTTCGTGGCGAGGCCGGCGTTCCCGTCGAAGGCGAGACGCGCGTGGACCGCTTCACCCTCGACGAGGTCGACCCAGCGACCGGTGCCCTGCGTCGCTGGCACGACTTCGAAGGGCACCACCTGCATCTTGCCGCGAGCCGAGGTGGTGAGGCCTACCTCTACCGCGTGGGCCCGCGCGGGGCCGACCTCATCGCCGTCGACGCGCAGGGGCGGCTCAGGGTGATCCGCGGGTCCGTGCTTCCCTATGCACGTGACTTCTCGCTCGACGAGGACGGTCACCTGATCTTTCGCCAGCGCCACCCCGACGATACGCACCGCTGGCAAGCCCTTCGGGTCGACGGCCGCCGCGAAGGTGCTGCCCCGGAGGTGCTCTACGAAGACGACACCTTCGCCCTCGCGCCCCACGCCTGGCCCGGCGGCGGTCTGCTCATCAACCCGCGGCGCGAGGGGATGATGCTGCGCGGCGTACACGACCCCGTGTCCGCTCGACCGTTGGGACCGGGGGTCGACCTACTGCGCGCGACCAGCGCCGACCGCCGCTTCGTCGCGCTGCTTCACACCCGCGCTGGCGCACTTCCCCGGCCCTTCGTCTTCGATCGTACGACGGGTCGTGTCTCGGCCCCCGAGCCGCCGCCGGGCGAAAGGATCGCCATCGCCGGCTTCGCCGGAGGTGTGCGATGAGGACCCTCCCCATCGCGGTCGTCGTCGGTATCGGCGCCGCGCTCAGCGCGCCGGCCGCGGCCCAGTTCTGCCCCAGCTACACGCTGTCGAGCGCGAACAACAACAACCAGTGCGGCATCGAAGCCGTCAACGGCGACAACCCCAGCGTGGCGGAGTGGAACCAGATCTTCGACCTCGTATCGCGCGGGCCCGAGGCGTGGGGCGACGCGGGACCCACCGTCGACGACATCGGCCAGGGTTGTGGGAACCCCGAGCCCCTGACGCAGGTCCCCGCACGCTTCCCTTGTGAGCTGCTGAAGGCCATCGCCCAGGCCGAGTCCGGCTGGCGTCAGTTCTGCGTTCCCACCACCCCGTCCGACCAGGTGGGCGGCCCGTCCCGAACCATCATCAGCTTCGACTGCGGCTACGGGATCTCTCAGGTCACGAGCGGCATGCACATCGGCGAGACCCCCGATTTCGACCGCGGCCGCGTCGCCTCGGACCCGACCTACAATCTCGCGACCGGGACCCGCATCCTCGCCGGCAAATGGCGCGCGACCCAATGCGTGGGCGACAACCAGCCTCGGGTCCTCGAACACTGGTACATCGCGACCTGGGCCTACAACGGTCTCGCCTACAGCAACAACCCCAACAACCCGAACTACGACCCGAATCGCGGGGTCTACGACCCCCAGGTGGGCGGCTCTCGCCCCTACCAGGAAAAGGTCTTCGGCCGGATCGAGTTCACCCAAGGCCAGTGGGACCCCACGCCCCTCGCCTACCCCAACCCCGGCGACATCGGCAACGGCAGCTCCCCCCCTGCGCTGCCGGACCCGAGCTGCGCTGGTCCCACCGACTGCGCGCAGACCCGGCCCCTGCACGAGACCATCTGCCAGGGTGACGAAGGTGGGGGCGGCGGTGGAGGCGGCGGCGGCGGCGCCACGACGACCGCCGGCGTGGGCGGGGGTCCGGCCGGCGTCGGCGGGAGCGCCGGCACCGGGGGCCAAACCGCCGACCCCGACCCCGTGACCGAGGGTGATTGCAGCTGTCGCACCGCGGGTCGAACGCGCGATCAGCATCCCTGGTGGGCCGCGCTCCTGGCCCTCCCGTGGCTACGGCGACGAGCCCGCCCTGGGGGAGGGTGACCTTGCCTTGACCTCGCACATGGGGCAAAACCCGCCTCGCTACCGCGACCGAGCACGACGCTCCGGCGCGGGGAAGGATCGTACCGATGAGGTTTTGGAAGACGGTGAGCGCTCCGCTCATGATGGTGGGTCTGTTGTCGCCGGTGCTGGTGAACTGCGGAACCCTGGGCCAGCTCGCGGGGGGCGCGACGCAGCTCGCGAGTGGGGCGATGGCCGCCGCCGACTGCCCCGCCCTGCGCAATGGTGACGTGGCCTCCCTCGCGGTGGAGGGCAGCGCCGACGTGCAGACCAAGGTGCGCGGCTTCATCGGCGCCGTCTACGAATACGAGCACACCGCCGCTTCGGTCGAGGCCGACCTCATCGCTTCCTGTCGCGAGCTCGGCGCCGCGATGAACATGAGCGATGCCGATCTCCAAGCCGACGCCGACTCCGGGGAAGGTGCGAAGGCGGTGTGCAACGCCGTGTCCGCCAAGATCAAGGCGACCATCGCGGCCAAGGGAGACTTCGAGCTTCGCATCACGCCGCCCAAGCCCCCCGTGTGCGAGATGCCCTTCGACGCGATGCAGGAGTGTCTCGCTCAGTGCGGCGCTGCCATCGACCCGGGCAACCTCACCGCGTCGTGCGAGGGCGGCTCGATCCGCGGCGAGTGCAACGCCGACTGCAACGGCAAGTGCATCGTCGAAGGAAGCGCAGCGTGCGGCGGCACCTGCGACGGCACCTGCCAGGGCCAGTGCAACGGCGAAGACGTGAGCGGAAGCTGCGACGGCAAGTGCGAAGGCTCGTGCAGCGGCACCTGCTCGATGGAGGCCTCGGGCAAGTGCGAGGGGACCTGCGAAGGCGCCTGCACCGCCACCATGGAAGCCCCCTCCTGCACGGGCACGGTCAAGCCCCCCAGCGTATCCGTCGACTGCCAGGCCAACTGTGCCGCGCAAGCCAGCGCCAAGCTGAAGTGCCACCCGCCCTCGATCGGCGTCGAGCTCGTCGGCAACGGTGACGCCAGCGTCGAGCTCAAGGGCCTCGTGAACGGGCTCAAGACCGCCTACCCGAAGATCATCAACATCCAGCAGGGGATCGCCGCCCGCCTCAAGACCCAGGGCACGGTTCTCGTCGAGCAGGGCAAGGCCCTCCCCAGCGCCGTCGGCTCCGCGGGGGCGCAGGCCCAGGGATGCCTCGTCGCCGCCGGACAGATGGCCTTCGAGGCGAGCGCGAGCGTGAGCGTGAGCGTAGAAGCGAGCGCCAACGTCAGCGGATCCATCGGAAACTGATCGCGCCATGAGCGACGACGCGCCCGCTCACCTGCCCTACGGCACCGAGGCGATCACCGCCTGGGCGCGTCACCGACGATTGAACAACCAGCCCCGCCCCGAGCAGGGCTGGTTTCGCAGTTGGGAGCCGCTCGATACGCTCGTCTCCCCCGCGTACTACTTCAACGCGTGCACCGTCACCCTGGCGCCCGGCACCATCACCGTGGTAGAGCCCTGGACGGAGATCATCGACACCGAGCCCGTCGATCGCGCCCTCTACGCCTTCGTCGCGCACCCTGGCCTGCGCCGGCGCGCCTCGTTACAAGCCGGAGGTGATCACTTCATGTCTCGTGCGGCCTTCATCGTCGACCCGCCGCCCCCCGTGGTGAAGTTGGGCGATCCCGTCTGGGACGAGAACGTGGTCACCCGAGCCTCGAGCCCCGACGAAGCCCAGTCTGCCGTGAGCCCGAGTCTCCGGCGGTTGCTCCAGAGCTGGGGCTTCAAGGGCCACATCGAGCTTCGTCCCGGGGGGGCCATCGTCTACGCCGCAGACCTCAAGCCAGTACCCGCCGACTACGACCGCGCGATCGCGACCGCGCAGCAGATCGTCGACAAAGCCCTCCGCCGGAGCTGAATCAGACGTGCTTTTGCGTCGACCGTCGGCCTGCACGATGTAAGAAAGCCCCATGGCGACGGTGCTCGTGGTCGAAGACGAGCCGGCGATCTCGGAATCGCTGGCCTACTCCCTTCGTCGAGAAGGGCACGACGTGGAAGCCGCCGCGAGCCTCGCCGACGCGCGTGAACGAGCCGACGACCAAGACCTCGTCATCCTCGACCTGATGCTGCCCGACGGCAGTGGCTTCGAGCTGCTGGCCGAGCTCCGGCGACGCGAGCGCCCGCCCGCCATCATCATCCTGTCGAGCCGTGACCAAGAAGCCGACCGCGTGGCCGGTCTCGAGACCGGCGCCGACGACTACGTGACCAAGCCCTTCTCACCACGCGAAGTCGTCGCGCGCGTGCGCGCCGTGCTGCGACGCACGCTCAAGAGCGCCCCCGCCTCCGAGCCCGCGGGACCGGGACTCCCGCTCGTGTGTGATGGCGAGCGCCGACGGGCGAGCGTGCGCGATCAGGAGCTCGAGCTGACCAAGGTCGAGTTCGACCTCCTTCAGCACCTCTTGGCCGCGCCGGGCCGGGTCTACTCCAGGGCGCAGCTCATCGAGAAGATCTGGGGCGACAACTTCGCCATCACCGACCGCACCGTCGACTCACATGTGAAGGCACTGCGACGAAAGCTCGGCACGGCGGGCGGAGACCCGCAGTGGATCGAGACCGTGCGGGGCGTGGGTTACCGCCTACGGGAGCGCGCGGAGGACTGACATGCTCAGCGTGGTGGTCCTCGGGGCCAGCGCGGCTGGCCTCATCCTCTTCGTCACCTTCATCGCCACGCGCCTGGTGCGCGCCCGCAAGGCGGGGCTCAGCATCCGCATGCAGGTCTTCCTCGCGCTCGCTGCCATCGTCGGCGCTTTCGCGGTCGGTCTGGGCCTCATGGTGCTCGATCGCGTCAAGGCGCGCGCCGACCTCGTCGGAGAGGAGGCAGCACGCGGCGAAGCCCGAGCCATTGCGGCCATCGTCGGCACCGAGATGGAGGAGCGCGGCGACTCCCTCGCCACGGTAGCCGCCCGCCTCTCGCGCGGACAGCGGGGCGAAGCCGAACGCGCGCTCGACTACGCCCTCTTCGATGCGCAGGGCAAAGCCGTGTTCCAGTCGGGCCACGAACCGGACGAAGCCGGGGTCGTATCGGTCACGGTGCCCATCATGGCCCACGGCGCCACGGTGGGAAGCGCGCGCGTGGTGAAGCCCACCCTCCTCATCCAAAACGCGCTGGCCGACTTCGCCCCCGCCGTCTTCTTCATCAGCCTGCTCCTCGGAGCCGTCGCCGCCGGGGCCGCAGCCATCATTGGCCGCACCATCGCCCAGCCCATCGAAGCGCTCACCGGCTACGCCGAACGTGTGAGTGGGGGCGACCACCGCGCCCCGGCGCCCATCGGCCACGGACGCGAGGTGGCCAGGTTGCGCCGCGCCATCGACTCGATGCGCCGCGAGCTGCAAGGCCGCCCCTTCGTGGAGACCTTCGCCGCCGACCTGTCCCACGAGCTGAAGAACCCGGTCGCCGCCATTCGCGCGAGCGCCGAAGTCCTCGAGGACGGCGCCATCGACGAGCCCGAAGAGGGTCGACGCTTCGTGGGTCGCATTCTGGAGAGCACGCAACGGATCCAGAAGCTGCTCGACGATCTGCTCAGCCTCGCGCGGCTCGAGGCCCGCGGCGTCGATGGGGCGAGCGCCATCGACCTCGGACGTCGTGCCACCGAGGCTGCCGACGAGGCCCGGGCCGCAGGCGCCACGGTCACCCTCAGCATCGACGGGGCGGTCAGCGTGCGGGGCGACGGCATGTGGCTCACGCGCGCCATCGCGAATCTCATCGACAACGCCCGCATCCACGGTTCGGAGGGCCCGGTTCAGGTCGTGGTCCGCCGAAGAGCCAATGAGGTGTGGTGCACCGTGACCAACGAAGGCGGAATCCACCGCGGCGTACGGGGCCGACTCTTCCGACGTTTCGTCACCACGCGGGCCGACCGCGGAGGCACCGGCCTCGGCCTCGCCATCGTGCGCGCAGTGGCCGAAGCACACGGCGGTCACGTCACGTGTGTTGAGCCAGGACCACCGCGCGTCGCCTTCCGACTCGCCTTCCCGGCCGCCTGAAGCACCACAGAACGGGTATTTCCGGCCCGTATGTGGTACTCAGCCCGGGTCGATGGGCGCGAAAATTGCGCGCTCCACCAAATCTTCACAGAGATTTTGCGCGAACCACCTTCGACGAAAGCCGAAACCCGTTAGGGTTTCAGCAGTACCTGGGAGCTTACGATGACCGACCGCCTGCCACAGCACATCGCCATCATCATGGACGGCAACGGCCGCTGGGCCCGCTCCCAGGACCTGCCGCGGGGCGCCGGCCACGAGCGCGGGGTCAAGGTCGCCGAGCACGCCTATCGGGCGTGTCACGAGCGGCGGGTTCCTCACCTCACGCTCTACGCCTTCAGCTACTCCAACTGGCGTCGCCCCGACGAGGAGGTGACGATGCTCATGCGCCTCTGCGGTGAGTTCGCCGAGACCAACCGCGACGAGCTGGTCGAGCGCAACATCCGCATGCGCGTCATCGGCGACCTCGAAGAGCTGCCCACGCCCACGCGGCACCGCATCGAGGGCACCCTCGAGGCCACCGAGGCCTGCAGATCCATGACCCTCACCCTGGCCCTTGGCTACGGCTGCCGAAACGACCTCGTAGGGGCCGTGCGCGCCATCGCGGCACACGCCCAGGCCGGGCTGCTCCTGCCCGAAGAGATCGACGAGGACTCGATCCGCAGCTTCATGACGACCAGTGAGCTGCCGGATCCCGACCTCATCATCCGCACCGGCGGCGAGAAGCGCCTCAGCGACTTCCTGCTCTTCGAGAGCGCCATGAGCGAGCTCTACTTCAGCCACACGATGTGGCCCGAGTTCACCGAGGAGATCCTCGACAAGGCGATTTCGGCCTACGGTCGACGCCAGCGCCGCTTCGGTCGCACGCCCGAGCAGCTCGCCGCCGAGGCCTGAGGCAGCCCGCCCTCGCGATCGGCACCGTACCGTCCGCCGTACCATCCGCATGGAGAGCCCGTCAGCGCAGGGGCGCGACGAGGCGCTCGAGGCGATCGGCGGCTTCGCGCTTTGCCTCGCGGTAGTCATCGGAGTCGACGAGGCTCTGCGCGAGCGCTCCATCGACGCCGCGGCGTCGTCCGGCCGTCCACATGGCGTACAGGCCCTTGGTGGCGTCGGCGCTGACCATGGTGCGCAGCGGTTCGTGCGCCGGCCAGAGGGCGGGATGCTCGAGGTCCCACACCGCCACGTTGGCGAGCGCTCCCGGGGCGAGGGTGCCGGCGCGTAGACCGGGGTGCACCCGGCCTGGGATCGACCACACCCTCGACCACGCCGCCGCCGGTGCGACGAGCGAGCGCTGAGCCTGGTGGCGGGCTTGTCGCTCGGCCCAGGCGGCCTCGGCGTCGGTTGCGGCTCCCGTGGCGAGGTAGCGCGAGAAGCCCACCCCAGACGTAGCCGGCAGGCCACGGTTGGCGAGCAACGCGCGCAGCTCGAGTTGGAGGTTGATGGTGTCATTCGAGCAAGGGGCGTCGGTCGCGAGGGCCCAGGCCACGCCCGCGGTTTCCCAGGCCTCGGGCGCCGCGGGGAAGCCGAACTGATAGGCCGCGTAGGGGCAGTAAATGAGCGTCGCGTCGACCTCGGCCAAGCGTCGCAGGTCGGCCTCGGGCACGAAGATCGCGTGAGCGAGGGCCAAAGGCGCCGCGCCGAGCACGCCGATCCGGTCGAGCCACGCCACGGGGGTCACCCCCTCGCGCACCGCGATCCGTTCGCGCTCTTCGGGCGACTGCGAAAGATGCAGATGCAGCGGGAGGTCGTGGGCCTGCGCGACCGCGACCGCGCGCGCGAACAGCTCGGCCGAGACGGTGTCGGTCGCGTGCGGTCCCACGGCGGCGAAGATCCCATCCGTAGCCCAGGTGGCATCGGTCAGCCGCACCGTGGCCTCGAGAGCGGCGTCGGCGCCATCGCGACCGGGGCCCGCGAGGTCCTGCAGCGTCGGTGCCACCACCCCCGTGAGGCCCACGTCACGCAGTCCGGCCGCGACGGCCTCTGCTTCGTAGTAATGGTCCCACACGAGCCCAACCCCCTGCAGCAGACACTCGTAGGCGCCGATCCGGACCAGCGCGCGTACGTCTTCGGCGGTGAGGCGCGACTCGAATCCGAAGAAGAGGTCTTCGACCACGTTGCCAGCGCTCGCCGCTTCCTGGTCCCAGCCGCGCAGGGCGATGAGCGCGAGGTGCGTGTGCACGTCGACGAGGGCCGGGGTGATGAAGCGCTCTCCGTAGTCGACGTCGGCGGGCTCATTTCCCGGCGGTTCGAGGGCGCCGATGGTGGTGCCCTCGATCTGCAAGTCGCCGGGCGCGATGCGACCGTCGGGCCAAAGAACGCGCCGTGACCGTAGCGTCGTCATCCCACCACCCTCTCCTGTCGCAGGCGCCACAGACGCTGCATGCGGGGCGCGACGGCAGCGTAAAGGCCCGCGTAGACCTCGTCGAACAACCGGTCGAAGAAGCTCGCTTGGGCTTCACGAGCCGTGAAGGTCGCACCGAGATCTCCGCCCATGGCGTCGGCGGCGGTCGCTACGTCCGGGAACCACCCCGCCCCCACGGCACCGATCATCGCGGCGCCGAGCGCGGTTGCATCCGGCGTGGACGCGCGACGCACACGGACGCGCAACACATCGGCCACGAGCTGACACCAGAGGTCGCTGCGGCTCCCGCCCCCCATCACCACCACCTCCTCCAGAGGCACCCCCGTAGCGGCCACCACCGACGCGAGGTGGAAGCGCTGCTCGAGGGCGATCCCCTCGAGCACCGCACGGTAGAGGTGGGCCGGACCATGGGCACCTCGCAAGCCGGCGAGCAGCCCCGTGGCGGTGTCGTCCCAGTAGGGGTTCATGACCCCCGCGAGGTAGGGCACGAGGAGCAGACCATCGGCGCCGGCCGGCAGCTTCGCGGCCTCTCGCTCGAGGTCGGCACGCCGGGTCTCGTCACCCCCGAGCAGGGTTTGCACCAGCCACGTGACGGTGAAGGTGCCGCCCTGCAGGTCGGTCTCGGCCACGTAGTGGCCCGGATGGGGCGCGAGCATGGTGCGAAAGCCCGCGTCGTGAACGTAGTCGGTGGCGATCACGCCGCTCACCACCGCCGTCCCCAGATTGAGGTAGGCGCGCCCGGGCGCAACGATGCCTGCACCGAGGCCGGCGCACTGGCCATCGCCTGCCCCCGCCACGACCGGTGTCCCTTCGGGGAGGCCGAGGTGTTCGGCCGCCGCCTGGGTGAGACCGCCGAGACGAGCGCCCGGTGGATGCAACGCGGGCCAGGACCACCCTCGGGCCGCGGGGCCGAGGATGGCCGCGATGGTGGCATCGTGCCAGGCACCGGCGACCAGATCGACGAGGCCGGTCGGACCAGCGCTCGCGGTGGCGGTGACCGCGGCTCCGACGAGGCGCTCAACGAGGTAGCCGTGCACCTCGCGCATCCCGGCGACGCCCGCGGGGGGCTCTGCGGCAAGGCGCTCACGGAGCTTGAAGGCCGACGGCGTGGTGCAGACGGGTTTGCCGGTCACCGCAGCGATGCGCGCCCTGTCGCCACCGAACGCCTCGACGTCGGCCGCGCAGCGCTTGTCCATCCACACCACGGCCGGCGCGACGGCTTCGCCATCGGCGCCGACGAGCACCGCCGTCTCGCGCTGGTGGGTCACGCAGACGGCCGCGACCTCATGGGTGAAAGCGAGCGCGCGAGAGGCTTCACCGAGGGCGCGCCACCAGTCTCGTGGATCCTGCTCGAAGCCGTCGGAGCCAACCCGATGCAGAGGGTAGCGCGCGCGACCTTCAGCCTGCGCGCGACCTGCTCTGTCGAAGGCGATGACCTTGCAGGCGGTGGTGCTCGCGTCGATGCCGACGACGACCTCGCTCACCCCTTCGATCCTCCGAAGAAGCGGTCGAACGGCAGCGCCACCGGGGCTCCGTCGAGCCCCACTTCCATGAGGTGGACGAGCAGCGGAAGCTCGGCTTCGGCCCCCCAGGCCTTCACCGCGGTGCGCATGACGGCCAAGATCTCCAGGCACTCCAGGGTCGCGCCCTCCATGCGCTCGATCGCCTCGTCACGCGTGAGCCCCATCCCGAGGAAGCGACCGAATCGGCCGGTGCGACCGCCGTTGTTGGTCACATCGAGGTCGCCCGCGCCGGCGAGGCCGGCTGCGGTGAGGGGGTCTCCGTCGAGGCGCTCGATGACCCGACGCATCTCCACCACCGCCTGCGCGAAGACGGCCGACTCGACGTTGTGCATGGCGATGCTTCCCGGCTCGCCGCCCGTCGCGGCGTGCATGCCCGCGCCAAAGGCCACCCCCATGGCGAAGGCGTTCTTGAGGGCGGCGCAGACCTCGGTGCCGACCGCGTCTTCGGAGGTGCTCACGTGGTAGTAAGGTGTGCGAAGCGCGGCCGCGAGGTCGCGACAGACGGCGGCGTCGCGACCGGTGATCACCACGCACGTGGGCACGCGCCGTGCGAGCTCCCCCGCGATGCATGGCCCGGCCACCGCGGCCGGATGCCCGCCGAGCGCCTCCCCCACCACGTCGGGGATGATGCGGAGCCCGTCGTCTTTGCCCACGAGGCCCTTGGTGATCATGAAGGTCGGGCGCGTCGCAAAGGGCTTCAACTGCTCGCACGCCCAGGCGACCCCGGCCGAGCTCACCCCCAGGGCCAAGATGTCGGCCCCGTCCATGGCCTCGGCCAGCGCCGTGTGCGGAAAGGCCTGGATGGCCTCGGGCAGGTCGTAGCGTAGCTTGGGGTGGTGGTTCCGGGCCTGAAGCGCGGTCACGATGTCCCCGTCGAGGTGGGTGCCCACCAGCCTCACCTCGTGCCCCCGATCGACCAACGGGACGCATAGCGCGCTCCCCATCATCCCGGCTCCGACCACGGTGAAGATCGCCATGGTCCGGCAGCCTACTCAGGCCCCCTCGGGATTCACCGAAAATCTGAAACCTCTCGAGGGCGCTAAGTCTTGGTGGAGACAGCGCGAGTTGGTATGCCTCCCTGTCCGCGCTCAGGCACTTTCCTCGGAGCGCACCTACGACCCATGCCTGCCTCCTTCCGCATCTACAACACGCTGTCTCGCGAAGTGGAGACGTTCGAACCCCAGACCGAAGGCAAGGTCGGTCTCTACGTGTGCGGGATGACCGTCTACGACCACTGCCACGTGGGGCACGCCCGCGCGATGGTGGTCTTCGACGCTTTCGTTCGCTACCTGCGCCACCGCGGCTGGGACGTGACCTTCGTTCGCAACTTCACCGACGTGGACGACAAGATCATCAGCCGGGCCGCCGAGCAGGGTCGAGATCCGGCCGAGCTCGCGCAGTCCTTCATCGACGCCTTCCACGAGGACGTGGCCGAGCTCGGCCTGCAGCACCCGACCCACGAGCCCCGGGTGACGACCTCCATCGACCAGATCGTCGATATGATTCAGCGCCTGGTCGACACCGGCCACGCCTACCCCGCCGATGGCTCGGTGTGGTTCGACGTCGGCAGCGACGACGACTACGGCAAGCTCTCGTCGCGCAAGGTCGACGACCAGTTCAGCAACCCCGACAAGGGCTCCGGCAAGCGCTCCCCCGCGGACTTCGCGCTCTGGAAGGGTGCCAAACCGGGTGAGCCACAGTGGGAGAGCCCCTGGGGCCCCGGGCGTCCGGGATGGCACATCGAGTGCTCGGCCATGGCGGAGAAGTGCCTGGGCGAGACCATCGACATCCACGGCGGCGGTCTCGACCTCGTCTTCCCCCACCACGAGAACGAGATCGCGCAGAGCGAGTGCTCCCACGGCGACGCACCCTACGCGCGCTACTGGATGCACAACGGCCTGCTCAAGATGGGGAAGAGCCTCGGCAACGTCATCAACCTACGCGACGCGCTGAAGGCCTTCCCCGCAGAGGCCATTCGGCTCTACTACCTCCAGAACCAGTACCGCTCGCCTCTCCCCTGGGACGATGCGGCCCTGCCCGACGCCCTCTCCATGCTGTCTCGCCTCTACGAAGCGCGGGAGAAGGCCGAGGCGATGGAAGGCGAAGAGCCGGCCGAGGTCGTGGCCAAACAACTCGGCGCCGACGCGATGAAGGTGCTGGAGCTCGGGCGTGGCTTCCAGAAGCGCTTCTACGCCGCCGTGGACCACGACTTCAACACCGCCCAAGGCCTGGGTTTCCTCTTCGAGGTCGTGCGCGCGCTCAACCGCTTCTCCAACCACAAGAAGGCCCGCAAGCGCGGCGGCCCGGTGGTGGCGCCCGCCCTCGAAGCCTTCCGGCTCGTGCGCGACGCCTTCGGCATCATGGGCATGGCGACGACCGCCTTCCACGACGAGGTGAAAGCCAAGCGTCTCGGCGCGCTCGGCCTCGAGCGCAGCGACGTCGAGGCCAAGGTCGAGGCCCGCAGCCAGGCCCGCGCCGACAAAGACTGGGCCCGCGCCGACGCGCTCCGCGACGAGCTGGTCGAGATGGGGATCGAGGTGCTCGACCTGTCGGATGGCGTGACCTGGCGGGTCAAGCTCGCTAGCGCAGAAGAAGCCTGAGGTCTCGAGCCGAGCTCGACCCTCGAGATCGGTCGACACTCGAGATCGAGCACGCACACGAGATCGAGATCGAGAACGCACACGAGATCGAGAACGCCCCACGAGATCGAGATCGAGAACGCCCCACGAGATCGAGAACGAGAACGCACCACGAGATCGAGAACGCCATTGGCGCTAAACTGATCCGATGGGGGAAGGGCTCGTGTTCGGGGTCACGCTGTCGCCAGACGACGACGTCCATCGCGAGGCGCTCGCTACGATGTGCGAGCTCCTCAGTGCCGACAGTGGGTTTCCCGTCGAGGGCCGCGACCTTCGGCAGCCCAACCAGCTCGCACGTGCCCTAGCCAAAGGCGAGGTCGACGTCGGCTGGATCTCCCCCACCCTGCTCCTGATGGACCCGGGTTTGGCCCACGTGGTGCCGTTGCTCAGCTCGGTGCGGCAAGGCGCGGCCTGCTTTCACGCCCTCCTCTTTTGTTCCACCCGGATCGACGCGGAATCCGTCGACGATCTGCGGGGCGCTCACGCCGCCTGGGTGGCGCCTTCGAGCGCGGCCGGTTACCTCGTGCCCCGTCTGTCGCTGGCCCGGAAGGGCTACGATCTGCACGAGGTCTTCGGAGACGAGAGTTTCCACGACACGCACGGCAAGGTCGCGAAAGCGGTACTCCGTGGCAAGGCGGACGTGGGCGCAACCTACGGGCATTTCAGCCGCGGTGACGCCGAGCGTGGTGAGCTCGTGGGGGCGGGCTTCATCGAGCACGGGCCCTTTGCCAGCATCCGCATCCTCGACGTGAGCGGTCCCATCCCCGCCGACATGATCGTCGCGCGACCCGAGGTCCCCATTCCGCAGCGCATCGCATTCGCGGCCGCCCTAGCTCGGCTCGCGCACGACCCCGTGGGAGGCGACCCGCTGAGCCGCGTCATCGGGGCCGAGGACTTCCGCGCCGTCACCACCGACGCACTGACCGAGCTTCAAAGCCTGATGGTCGCGGCCCACGACCTCTGACGGTCAGAGGTCGACGTTTCGCTCCCGCAGCGCCATCAGGATCGGCTCGGCCGGGAATGCGCGCGTGCGGTAGCGGGGAGGATAGGTACCCTCCAGAGGAATGAGGGCCTCTCCGGCGATGTCCATGACGTCATCCCAGCGGACCATCAGCGGCGGGCCCGGGTCATCGGGGTCGAGCACCGCGACCAGCTCCGCGCGGGGAAGCAGGCTGGGAACACCTCGGGACCAAACGCAATAGCTCGCGAGACCGGACTGGGTCTCGACTCCCCGGAAGGAGGCGACGAAGACGTCCTGACCGCCGAGACGGGCCTCGAGCCAGCCGCGCTGCTGCGCATGCTCCCGCACGAGCTGGGCGACCCGAAGCTCGGCGAAAGCCTCGTGCAGAGGGTGCTCGGGCCCCGGACAGAACGGGATCCAAGATCCGTCGCGGCAAACCAAAGGCACACTGGAGACGAAGTCCGGCGCCTCCAGCAGAGCTCGGCTCAGCTCAAGCATCGCGGCCAGGGCCACCGGGTCGTCGGCCCCGGCCGCGATGAGGTGATCGCGGTGCGGCACCATGAGCACCGGCTCACCCGCAAGGGGCAGACCCTCGATGCAGTGGGGAATCAAGATCCGGGCCGCGTCGTGCTCGTCCTGCCAGGGCGATGCGTAGAGCCCCGCTGCGACCCGGGTCAGACACCCCTGACTCCGCTGCGCCAGGTTCTTCCGCGCGTAGGCGAGAGCCTCGTCGGCCGAGATGCCCAGCTCGAGGAGGCCCGACTCCGTCAGGGGGGCGAGGTGATCGGGCTCGTCCTCGACCAAGCCCACCGCCAGGTGCTCGCCGAGAGGCCAATGAACGAGCGGCTCCGTCGCTTCGACGAAGTGCATTCGCTCCCTGACCCTCGGCAGAAGTCGAGACGCCCGACCCATGAAGCAGCCTACGTCGAGGGGGCGTGAGACCTCCCCCCGGAGAACGGTGGGCGGGTGCGCTTGGTTGAGCTAGGTTCGAGTCCGCCCGGCCCCTTAGCTCAGCTGGATAGAGCAAGGAGCTTCTAACTCCGAGGTCGCTGGTTCGAATCCAGCAGGGGCTGCCGAGCTCAAACGAAGGCCGCGCGGACGTGCAGGACGCGAGGCCCATCCTCCTCGTCGAGGTACACCGACACCACGTCGAAGCGCACGCGCTGGGCCCAACGCCATCGCGACCAGCGCCGTCGCCACAGCAGGGTGGCGGCGCGGCGGAGCTTTTCCTGCTTCTTCGGGCCGATGGACGCGAGGGGGGCGACCCACGCCCCGCGCCCACGTCCGCGAACCTCGACCACGACGACCACGTCGCCGTCCCGCGCGACGAGGTCGAGCTCGAGATGACCGATGCGCACGTTCTGGCCGAGGATGACGTAGCCGGCACGACGCAGGTAGCGCGCCGCCATGTCTTCGGCCTTCATGCCCCGACGCGCACGCCAGGGGGTGGAGGGTGGAGGATGACGTCTCACACCCTTCCATCGGGATGAGCCGCCAAACGTAGCGAAAAAAATCGGGGCCATGCTCCGTCGTGCTCGCTAACCTGAGGGTCATGCGGGTGGCTGGGGTGGTTCTGGTAGGGATGGCGATGTCCGGTTGCGGTGCGACCACCACCTCGGTCGAAGCCGAGCCTCCACCGGTGGTGACGGCATCACCCGACGAGCGCGTCGCCACTTTCGGTTTGGCGGACCGAGTGGCGTGGCCCTACTGGGTGCACCGCGTCGAGGTGCGCGTGGGTGACGCCACCGTCGTCGACGAACAATACGGCCCCGACGAAGCGCGGCCGCGGTGGCTCGCGCACGCCAAGCTCCCGCCGGGAGAACATGCGGTGGTGGTGGTGGCCGAGGTCGCTTTCGCCAGCACCCGGCTCGACGACGGCGATGGCTGCGTGGTGCGCCTCGAACGTCACGCCACCGTCGACCTCAGCGATGGTCACGCCGCGGTCGACGTGGGCCTCCGGCATCGGGGCGGCGCTACGACGCCCTTCGCCGAGCGGGTCGCGCTCGACCTCGCGCCGCGCGAGGGCGTGCTCACCTCGGACCTGCCGCTCGTCGACGGCCCCAGCGCGGCCATCTGCGACGACCGCGCCCCGCTGCTCGAGGTGTCGTCCCCGCTGCGGGGCTCGCGCTCGCTGTGGCGCAGCGACCAGGGCTCGCCCTTCACCGACGACGGCCAGAGCCTCTGGTGAGCCCTACTCGGCCGTGGCCGATGGCGACGGCTTGGCGCCACAGCCTGGCGTCTGTTGCTCGAGCGTCTTGAGCCCGGTCAGGCAGCCCGACTGCATCTGGGACTTCTCCACCGCGCCCGCCTTTTCGTAGGCACCACGCTGGGTCTCGACCTGCTTCTGGTAGGCCTCGGCCGAGCTTCCCGCAGGCGGGTTCTTCGCGCACACCTCGAGGGCGGCGATGAAATCCTTGCACCAGTCGTGCTCGACCTTCGGGGCGCTCGCGGTCTTGAGCGCGGTGGCGCTGCTGGTGGCCGAAGCGGTCGGCGCGGCGGGCTTGGGTTTGTCTTCCTTGCAGCCGACGATGGCCACCGCGAGGGCGAGGACCCAGGCCGTGCGCCTCACGACTCGCCTCCCGCCTCGGCCTTCTTCCGCAGCGATGCCAAGAGCCCGTCGAGCGCCTCGTCGTAGGCCTTCTTGGTGTCCTTCACGTCTTTCTCCAGCGTCTTGAGGCGCGTCTTCGCCTCTTCGAGCTGCACGTCGAGCTTGCCCTTCGCCTCCTCGAGCTTGGCCGCCCGTGCCTCGGCCGCCTTCTTGCCGGCGTCGCTCGTGCCCGCGTCGGCAGCTCGCTTCTGCTCGGCCTCGATCTCGCGCTCCAACGTCTTGCGGGCCTCGGCGCCGGCGGCCACGTGCCGCTCGAGCTCGTGCTTGCGCGTCGGCAGCTCGATGTGGGTCAGGTAGCTCGCCTCGGCGACGGTATCGACCTGCTCGCGCATGGTCGCCACGTTGTCCTTGCCCAACGCTTCTTCGTAGCGGTCGAGCATCGCGTGCGCCTCGTTGCCATCGCGGGTGGTCTCGTCGAGCTCCTTCTCGATCTGACGCTTGATGGTTCCCACCGCAGTGTTGCCCACGTCGTTGCAACCCGCTTGTTTGGCCGCGTACTGCACGCCGCCTGCAACCCGCTTGAGCCGAGCCTGGTCATCCTCCTGGAAGAAGGCCTGAACCGCGTCTCGCTGACGCGCCTTCTCGACGTAGGCCTCACTGCGCCCCGCCTCGTCCGCGGCGCGCACCACCTCTTCGGCTTTGGCGTAGTCGCACGGGTCCTTCAGCGCATCGGCGTAGCCCGAGAACCCCTGTGCGGCGTCGGTCACCTCTTGCTTGGCGCCATCGAACGACTCGGTCTCGAGCTGCAGGGTCTCGCCATACCCCTCGGCAAAGCTCGGCTGGGAGGCCGCACTCGCCGGCTGAGGCGGTCCCTTGCCGTCCTTGTTGTTGCAGGCCGTGGTGGCGAGAGCGGCCACCAGCATCCACCCCGAGAGATTGCTCCACCTCATCGGCGCGACGCTAGCACGGTCAAGCGTGGCCAGCGCGGGAAGGCGCCATCTGCTCATCGAGGAAGTAGTTGAAATCGACCGCATCGTCGGCGTGCAAGATGTCGTAGGCGTGGGCCGCCGAACGCGCGCTGTAGAGCTGTTCCCGCAGGTTGGTGTTGCGCGTGATGGCCGATGCGAAGGCGGCCAGGATCTCCAGATGTCGATTGCGGTCGGTCTCGGGGGTCGCGAGGAGCACCGCAGCGTGAACCCGTCGACCATCCGGGGCCCCGAGGTCGAGGCCCTCGCATGACAGCCCCAGGACCCCCTTCACCTCGTCGGACTCGGCGAGGGCGGTGTGCGGGATCATGAAGCCCTCCCCCAGGCAGGTCGACGCCTCCTCCTCGCGGGCGAGGACCTCGCGCACGAAGTCGCCCTTCGACACAGAGAGCCCCCCCGTGGCGTAGAGCCGATCGGCGAGCTGCCGGATGAGCTCCTCACGCGAGCTGGCCTTCACGTCGACCACGATGTGTTGCTCACCCAAGAAGTCGAGCAGGCGGGGCCGGTCGAGCCCGACCTCCCCTGCACGCTGCAGGGCGAAGCGCGTCGCGCTCGGCCCCACGAGCTGGTTGATGGCCAGCGCGGCGAGGCCGACGGCAGCGACGGTGTCGTGCATCGAAGCGAGGTGGGCGTTCTCTTCGACGAGCAGAATGAGTCCTACCGCGACCCCGCCGTGCGGGAGCAGCGCAACCCCGAGGTAGCGGCGCACCTTCGACGTCATGCGCGCGAGGGTCATGGCGAGGTAGGCCGAGATGCTCTTTCCCACGAGGCGCGCGAAGAAGAAGAGCCCTACGAGACCCGCAAGCGGGACGACGAGGCTGAAGTCGAGGCGCATGCCGGCGAAGGTGTAGAACCCCGCGAAGAGCACGCCACCGAAGGGCTTGAGGTAGGCGTCACCAGCGCGGGCGGTCTCGTGGCGGAAGTTGGTCAGCATCACCCCCGCGAGGGAGCACGCGAGAATGCTCGAGGTGTCGGTCGCCTGTCCGAGGCCCCACGCCCCGAGGATGGTGGCCACCATGGTCGGCCCCAAGAAGGAAGGGTTGACCAAGCGCGCGATGAGCAACGCGAGCCCGGCGCACCCGGCCCCGATGACGAGGGCGACGCCGAGCTTGGTCACCGAGGCTGCAGCGGCATCGGTCAAGGAGGCGATGTCGAGGCCCGCTCCGCCCGAGTCGAGAAGCGAGACAACGAAGGCAAAGCCGACCACGGCCACCATGTCGATGAGGGCCACCGCCGCGACCAGCGTCTTGACGAAGGTACCGTGGGCCCGCGCCTCTTGGACGACGATGACGGTCGTCCCCGGCGCCCCTGCGATGGCCACTGCCGCCATGACCAGCCCGATGCCTACGGACTGGCCGCCGATGAAGATGAGCGCGGCGACCACGAGCGCCGGTGTGATGAGTGCCTCCGTCACCACGAGCAGCGACAGCCGCTTGCCTGCATTGCGAAGGCTCGCGAGGTGAAACGCGCTGCCCACCGTGAAGGCGATGTAGCCCAGCACGAAGTCGGTGAAGGGCGCGAACCCGTTCAGATCGCCCGGACCGAGGCCAGGCAGCCCGAGGGACCGAACCACAATCCCGGTCCCGATCCATCCCGTGACCTTGGGCAGCTTGAAGCGAGCGAAGAGCTCTCCGCCCAAGATCCCGGCTACCAGCGTCAGGGCCAGGCTCATCAATGGATGTGTGAGGTCCATCGGCAAAGACTCTCGCGCGAGCCATAGGTAAACGCAAGGTCACGCACAGTCACTCACCTAGCCCGCGCGACGCGCGAGCTCATCGGCATCGCGCCGCAGCCACCACTCGGCGAGCTCGCGTGTCCAGAAGCCGTTGGCGACGAGCTCATCGAGGTAGTGCTCGAGCGCTTCACCGTGCACGCCGAGACAGCCCCCCTGCTCGGTGTGGGGAAAACCATCGCAGTATCGACACTTCGTCGCGGGCGCGGGGCGCTCGTGGCGTCGGGCACAACATACACAGTGACTGAACATACGATCAGTGTCCCATCCCGGGCGGGCGCACTCAAGGGTCTCGCGCTGCCCTCGTACGGCGTGTAAGACACGGTCGCATGGCGGTCGGCGAGGTGAGCGACGAAGACCCGAAATCCGGCGAGGTCGACGGTCCGGCCTCGGAGACGGCCGCCGATGAGCTCCTGTCGCGGCGCGCACATCTCGTGCTGGGCTTTCTGGCCCCGGCCCTGCTCGCCGTCGCGCAGATGATTCGGCTCTCGCCTCACACGACGGACGACGCCTACATCTCCTTCCGCTACGCCCGGAACCTCGCTGAGGGGCTAGGCCTCGTCTACAACGAGGGCCAGCGCATCGAGGGCTATACCAACTTCCTCTGGACGGTCCTGCTGGCGGTCGTGGATGGCGTCGGTCTCGACCAGCGGATCATGGCCAAGGTCCTCGGCGGCGCCGCGACGATCGGCACGCTCTGGCTCGTCTACAAGTGGTCGGAGACGCTCAATCCGCTGCGACGAATCCCCTGCATCGCCACCTGGCTGCTCGCATCGACGGGTGTGTTCAGCGGCTACGGCGTGTTCGGTCTGGAGACCCTCCCCTTCACCTTCTTGGTCGTCGCCGGGAGCCTTCAACTCTGGCGCGAAGAGCAGGAAGACCGCCCCTTTCCCTGGAGCGGCCTCCTCTTCGCCGCGGCCGGCCTCACCCGCCCCGAGGCTCCGCTCTACCTCGGGATGTGGATGCTCTTTCTCGGCGGGCCCGCACTCGTGCCCCTCGTGCAGCGCAACCTCGAGCGCGAAGAGAGCAAGCGTGACGCGCCGAGCCCCGGTGGCACCGAGGGCCGCCGCGCCCTGGTCCTCGCCGTCGCGCTCATCACCTTGCTCGGGCTTGGCTTCGTGCACCTCCTCCAGCGCGACCCCTCCACCCTGGCCAAACTGGTCTGCGCCGTGCTTGGTCTCGCCGTGGTCGT
>JAUHZF010000428.1 GCA_030426145.1 Polyangia bacterium | reverse complement strand
GGTGGATCGAGACCAGATGCCCGTCGAAGCTGGCGTGGGTCACGGTGTCGGGGGCGACGAGCTCGACGCCCCGGGCGGTCGGGAGGGCGAGGGGAGCCGGCGGGGAGGGCCGGACCCGGTCGATGGCTTGGCGTAGGCGCTCGGGAGCGACCGGCTTCAAGACGTAGTCGGCAGCCCCCACGTCGAAGGCCGCGAGGGCGTGCTCGCGGTGGGCGGTGACGTAGATCACCGCTGGCCTTGGAGGCGGCAAGCGCGGCAGCAGCTCGATGCCGGTGAGCCCCGGGAGCTGGATGTCGAGGAGGACGAGATCGACCGTCTCGCGGCCGAGGACTTCGAGCAGCGTCTCGGCGTCTTCACAGACGGCGGCGACCTCGAGGTCCGGCATCGATTTCACGAGGCGGCGCATGCGGTCGCGCGCCATCCGCTCGTCGTCGACGATGACGACCCGGCGCGCCGTCATGTCGTGACGTCCTCACCGCCTACGCGTTCGAGAGGCAGGACCACCCGGGCACGCGTTCGGGTCTCTTTCACTTCACCGATCTCCAGTTGGGCCTCGGGTCCGTATCCCCAAGCGAGACGGCGGCGCACGGCATCGAGACCCCGTGAGCCCTCACGTGGTCCGCCGTAGGCACCAGGGCTCTCGACATCGACCCGCAGCGCGTCGCTCTCCACGTAGCCTCGAAGTCGAACCGGTCCTCGTGCCCCGCGCCACACGCCGTGGGTCATCGCATTCTCGGCGATGGGAAGCAGCAGGAGGGGAGGCACGTCACACTCAGCTGCGGCGTCGTCGACGTGCACCTCGATGGTGAAACGATCCGGATCGCGCGCGAGGTGCAGGTGCCACAGGTCGTCCACCAGCTCCACCTCCCGCCTCAGCGGCCAGCGGTCGACTTCGATCCCGTCGAGCACGACGCGCAACATGGTGGCGAGTCTGAGGAGGGCTTCCTCGGCCTCGCGCGGGTCTTGCTGGCACCACTCGGCAATGGCGTTGAGGGTGTTGAAGAGGAAATGGGGGTCGAGATGAGCCTGACGGGCGAGGAGCTGGGCGTGGTCCCGCAGCTCCCGCTCCCGCTCCAGGGCGCGTTCGAGCTCGATGTCTCGGCCGAGACCCCAGCCGCCGATCCAGAACAGAAGAAGTCCGATCGAGGCACCCGCCTCATCGGTGAAGAGCGTCGGCTGCATCCCGACGGCGGCGGGCAAGACCACGGAGACCGCTCCGTGGGCGGCGAGGCCCACGACCAGGTAGACGACGATGCCCAGGGGTGAACCCGGCCTCACGAAGTGGCGATAGGTCGCGGGCGCGACCAGCGCGAAGGTCAGCACCAAGAGCAGGGTGTGGGGGGGACCCCAGGGCTCGATGCCGAGCCACGCTTCGACGGCGGCCATGGCTACGGCCACCGTCGCGAGGACGAGAGCGCGCTTCAGCGCGAGGAGGGCCCGAAGCGTTTCACGCACGATGAACCCAGCCACCATAGCAGCACGGCCAGCAGGGCAGTGGGGGTGATGGTGAGCGTGAACACGCGGGCCAGGATCCAAAGCACGCCGAGCAACGACGAGCCGTCGAGGGTGGTGGTCCCGGCGAAGGCCGAGGCGTACTGCTGTACCCCGAGCAGCTCGAGCACGACGTACACCAACGCGATGGCGGCACAGATGCGCAGTCCTCGGCGTCGTTCTTCATCGGGTCGTAGTCGTGGCCACATGGTGCTGCCTCCTCTCTACTTCGGCCCAGAGCGGTCCGACCTCATGGGCATAGAACACCACCGCGTCTCCCATGGGGCCGGCCGCGGCGTACCCGAGGGCGCCGTCGCGCTCGATGGGCGCCGCCGTCAGCTCGAGGGTGGCCATCAGCGCGTCGAAGTGAGGCCGGTCGCCGAAGGCGGCCGTGGCCAAGATGGCCAGACCGCTCGATGCGGGCGCAGCGTCGAAGATCGGAATGACGGGGCCCGAGTCCACGTCGGGGCGGCTCGCCTGGCCAGCGGGCCATTCCATGGCGTAGGCGAAGCCCAAACCTTCGGCGCCGAGCGCAGCCCACGCGCGGTCGTATTGGTCACGCGCCAGATCGGGGTCGATGAGCTGGAGGTTGTGCGCGACCGCCCAGATGCTCGACCCCTCGGGACCGTCGAGGAAGAACCCATCGTAGGTATAGGACGACACGAGCAAGCCTGTGTCGGGGTCGGTCAATCGCTCGCGCATGGTGGTGGTCCATCGCGCGGCGAGGGCGCGATGGTCGGTCCCGAGCGAGGCGTCCGCGACCAACAGCCCAGCGATGGCGACGCTGTTGCAGAAGGCCCAGCATTCGTTCGGGTAGCTCTCCGCGCAGAGAACGGGGCCGGCCTCGATCTGCTTCACGACCCGTTTCGCCTGTTCTCGCAGGCGGGCCTCGTAGCGACGGTCCTTCGCCACCACCTCTCGCGCCGCGAGCATCATGAGGACCTCGCCCTCGACGAAGACGCTGGTGGCTTCGGTATCGACGAAGGCGGCGCGGTCGACGTAGTCGAGGAGAAAGCCGCGCGGGCCGTGTCGATCGAGGTCGGCCAGGGTCTGGTCACAGAGGTGGTCGATGGCGGCCAGCTCGCGGTCGCCGCCTCGGTCGAGCACGCGGTTGGCGAGGGCGAGGACCACGTACATCCGTCGCATCAGCTCCCACTCGGGGTTGATGCGACGCATGGTCGGCACATCGCCCGTTTCGACGGCCGCGAGGTGGGCTTGGGCGAGGGCGTCCCGTCGCTCGCGCGGTCGGTGCAGATAGGTGGAGAGGAGCGACAGCCACAACCCCCCCGCGACGCAGAAGGTCAGGATGCCGAGCAGGTATTTTCGCATGCACGGAGCATGCGGCGCGATGAGCGACCCAGGGGCGACTTGCCCGGTGAGTGGTCGCTGGAGGCGGGTGAGTGGTCGGGGCGCAGTGCGGAGACGTTCGACCCCTGCAGGGGCTGAACGTCGCCGACGTCGAACGGTCGGCCGTTCAGCGGTGCTTGGTTTCCCAGCCGAGGATGGCCTCGTTCAGCTTCTCGGTGAAGGTGTCGGTTTCGACGCGGTCCGCGTCGAGGACTTCACCGTCGTACTCGAAGGTGATCTTGTCCTCGTGCTTCTTCTTGTTCGTGTGGCCCGTGGCCACGAAGCTGAGGGTGCACTTCTTCTCTTCGCACGCGAAGGTCTTGAACTCCCAGTTGAACTCACCTTCGCAGTGCGTGTCGGGGCAGATCTCGTTGAGGTTCTCGACGATCTGCTTGTTGTCCGCCGGCTTCAGATCCGCGACCTTCACCCCGGCCGTCTTGGCTGGCTTGGTTGGCTTCGCCTCGGCTTCGGGCTCGGCAGTGGCCTTGGCGGCGGGGGCCGGCTTGGCACTGGCCGAAGGGGCGGCCTTCTCGTCCTTCTTGCCGTCGTTGCAGCCGCAAAGGGCGGCGGTGACGACGACAGCCAATATGCTCACGGATGGCTTCATGGTGGGTACTACGCCTCCCCTTTGCAAAGCTTCCTCACGGCGACCAGCGGACCACGACGAGTCGAGGCCAGCCCTAGTGACGCGAGTTCCGACCGTCGGGGGAGGCCATCAAGCTGCCGTGATGGCGGCCTCGAGCAGCGCCTTGACCTCTTGGGCAATCGGCTCGATGTCGTCGCGGCCCACGACGCCGAACATGGCCACGGGATCGATGGCGCTGATGACCGTGCCGCCCTCGTCGTTCTCGGACACGATCACGTTGCAGGGCAACAAGAGGCCGATGCCGGGCTCCACGCCCAGCGCCCGGTGGGCCAGCTTGGGGTTGCAGGCCCCGAGGATGGTGTACTTGCGGGTTTCGACGCCGAGCTTCTTGGCGAGGGTTCCCTGGATGTCGATCTCGGTGAGCACGCCGAATCCCTGCTCGGAGAGCGCGGTTCGTACGCGGCTGGAGGCCTCGTCGAAAGACACGCCCGCCAGGGTGCGCGTGAAACCGTACGATGGCTGGCCGTAGTTCGGGATGCTGCTCATGGGCCCGAGACTAGCGCATACCGCCTCGAGGCGAGGACCACTGAAGACGCTCGCTAGCGCTCCCCACGACTCCCAGGGGCTCAGCGGTATGGATTCGCGCGGTCGATCGGTCGGTAGCTCCGACCGCGGAGCCGGCCGCCGAGAACGGTCTGCGGCGTCGGCGGAGAAGGCGCTTCTTCCGCTGGCTCCACGACGGGGTCGACGATGGGTGACGTTGGCTCCGATGGGGGTCTCGCCGGTGAACGCGGCACCCCGTTCACGACGGAAGCGGCCAGCCCGTCGCGCGCCGTGATGGCGACCTCGGTCTCGGCCGCGTCCCCCGGGAAGGTTCCAAAGAGGACGAGCGCCGCGTAGCTCGCACCGACGGCGAGACCCATGCGACGTGAGCGGCGGCGCAGGGGCGTCACCGAGGTCGTTCGAGGCTCGGTCTCGGTCGTGCTGGGCACGGCGCCGGGTTGGGAGGAAGCGCGACGGTGAGGTTCGGTCGAACGCAGGTGGGTGAGCCTATCGACGACGACCCGGCTCGAAGGCCGATCGGTCGGCGCCTTGGCGAGCATCTCGCGCACGAGCTCCGCAAACGCCGGGGGGCAGCCATCGAGTGGGGGAAAGTCGGCGGCGAGGATGGCCTGGAAGACTTGGCCCGCGTTCTCACGCGCGGTGGGGCTCTGGCCCGCCACGCACTCGTACATCAACACGCCGAGCGACCAAGTGTCGGTCTTGGCGTCGATCTCTTTGGGGTGCAGAAGCTGCTCGGGCGACATGTAGATCGGCGTGCCGATGAGCGTACCGGTCTGGGTGAGGCGCTCGTCGTCGAGCCCGCCCCATGCACCGATGGCGATGCCGAAGTCGATCAGCTTCACGCCGCCGTCTGCGACCAAGAACACGTTCTCGGGCTTCACGTCACGGTGCACGATGCCGGCATCGTGCGCGGCCACCAGAGCGTGCGCGATGGCGAGCGCGATGCGCCGCACCTCAGCCCAGGGCAACTCGGGGTCGCGCGCCATGAGATCGCCGAGGGTTTCGCCCTCCAGCCGCTCCATCACGAGGGCCGCCTGCTCGGGCCCTTCCAACACGTCTTCGATCGCGAGCACGTTGGGGTGCTCCAGGCGTTGCAGCGTGCGCCCCTCGCGGAGGAACCGCTCTCGTCGGTCCTCGTCCTCCGGCGGCAAGACTTTCAGGGCGACGACCTCTCCCGTGGAGAGGTCGTCCGCCTCCCACACCTGGCCCATGCCTCCGGTGCCGAGCGGTCCGCGGAGCCGGTAGCGTTCGAACAGTACGGAGCCGGCTAGCACATCGTGGGGGGTGGGGGTCATGGGTGGCGTGACGAAGCAATTCGTCCCCCCCGGAGGACATTCTAGCGCACCCGGGACAAAGCGCTTGATCGGTCGTCGGTCGGTAGCCTGCTGGTGACGCGACGACGATATGGGCCCTGACGTGGAGCCAACGCGACGTGGTCAGAATCCGTTGGCAGCGAGCCAGCCCAGGAGCGCTGCGACGGCAACGAGGGCCGCCACCACCAGGGGACGCGGTCCGCCTTCGGTCGACGACGCGAGGGCGGCCGAACGCGTCACCTTCGTGATGCGGGGGTCCGGCGCGTTGGCGGGCGACAGGTGGATGAGCAGCTGCGCGATGGTGTCATCGGCGAAAGGCTTGGTCAGGCGCAGTACCACCGTGGCCCCACCCGGCTGATCGCCCGGCAGCTCGACCGTGAGGGTGCGCGCCTGTACGGCGTCCGGTCCCCGCAGTACCCCGCTTCGGTCGCATCCGTCGCATCCCCCGCCATCGCAACGCGCACAGGGCAAGCGCTTGGGCACCGCGACACGCAGCGTGGCCCCTTCCTGCATCCAGGTGCGGTCGACGTTCAGCGCTAGCTTGGCGCGTGTTCCGTCGCAGGCGTCGAGCGCCTCGGGATCGACCACCTGCGCGAGCTGCGCGGCCATTTCAGATGTCCGCGACCATCATGCTGGGCGTCTTGCCGTTGGGCAGCGGGATCTCGGGCGGGTCCTCACCGCCCGTGTTCTCCCGGTACTGGCGCTGAACCTCTTGGTCTGGATTGCTGAACTTGAAGAGCTCCTTCAACCCGTAGCCGTACGAGTCGGTCGAGTTCCACTTGGGGTTCATGTCGTGCACCCAGTAGACGGCGCCCTTCACGATGGCGTCGTTGGGGTTCCCCGTGCGCTCGGGGAGGGCGAACATGTACTCCTTCATCGGGCGGCGGAAGACCGTATTGCCCGGCATGTGGATGCGGTTGAAGTAGTCGCTCCAGATCTGGTTGTACTTGAAGCTTTTCGCGTGGAGCAGGTCGTAGCGCGGCGCTTCGAGCTTCAGATCGTAGGTATCGACGGAGAAGGGATCGACGCGTCGCCCGTCGACCGTGATGGCGTCGACCACGATCGTGCCGTCGTCCATGACCGGGTTCGGCGAGAACATGAACCAGCCCTGCAGGTATCGCATCTTGTGGGCTAGCAGACGCGGCAACTCGGGCTGCGGCATCTTCAGGGGGCGGGCCACCCACAGCTCGACCAGGGCCTGGTTGAGGGCGCCCACGAACATGAGCATCGCGAAGGCCTCACGGAACCCGGCCGTCATCCGGGTCCACTTGCGTGCCCCGAGCGCCGGCGTCTTCAGGTTCATGATGATGAGCGGGCGCACGACGAAGTGCATGCCGATCAGCATCACCAGAATGCCGCCCCACATGCAGGCGTCGTCGATGGTGAGGCCAGCGAAGAGCTGGTCCTCGATCTTCACCTTGGCCTTCTTCTTGAGCATCGGGCCGAGGTAGATGGCGGCGAGGAAGCCGCCCAGAGTGAGCCAGATCCCGAGGCGGAACTGCCCGAAGCCGAGCGACCGCTTGGCGAAGTAGTTCTTCAGCCACGCGATGGTGAAGTGCCCATCGATGATCGGCTGGCCCGCGTCGTCGCGAAGCTCCGGCTGGTAGCCTGCGGGTAGCTCGGCCTCCTCACGCCGGTCGTAGCCGAGGAAGCGGCCGAGCGCGCCCCAGAGCGCCGCGAAGATCATGCCCACCGGTCGCAGGACCGTGCGCAGCGCAAACGCCAGCGGAGGTCCCGCCGGCCAGGCATTGACGATCTGCATGCCGGCTTCGTAGCCCTCGACGCGACCCGAGCCGTCGACCTTGCTCACGCTCAACCACGCCTTCGCGTCGTCGTCGGCTTCGAAGGTAAGGAGCTCGAACTGGTCGATGCGCTTGAGCAGACGGCACGTTTGGAAGGCCCACGCGGAGTCGGCGCGGTAATGCACGATGCGGCGTCGCGAGACGCGCTTCATCACCCTCTTCACGAGCTCCCAGTCCTCGGTACTGATGAGGAGGGTGGAGAAGCAGCAGAGGGCCCAGGCGAATGGCCCGAGCACGAAGGTGCTGCCGAAGCCGATGTGCAGAAAGTTGATGAAGACGACGACCAGCCGCTTGGCCCACACGCGCGCGAGCGGCGAGATGAGCGCTACCGGCAAGCCCGCCTCGGCCGCGAGCACGGTCTTGGTGAGGAAGATCTGCAGGAAGTTCGGCGCGAGGTGGCGAATCTCGGCGAACAACGGCGTCACCATGCGGTCGACGTAGAGCACGTAGTGAACGGCGGTCCCGTTCTTCCAGTTGGGGCCCGTCTTGTGGACGACGTTGAAGAAGTAGATGGCTGCCAGCTGCAGCACGATGAAGAGGCCGACGATGGTGACGTGAGGCTGGAGGCGCCACGCGGCGATGTCGGTGGCTCGGTTG
>JAUHZF010000427.1 GCA_030426145.1 Polyangia bacterium | reverse complement strand
ACCGACCTCATGCAAGGGGTGATGCTGCTCGCGACCGGCCTCCTCATCCTCGTGCTCGGCATCGACCACATGGGCGGCTTCGACGCCTTCTGGGGTCACCTGCCGCGAAGCCATCGCACGGCCTTTCCCAACTTCAACGAGGACCCAGGGTTCCCGACCGTCGGGATCTTCTGGCAGGACGCCCTGGCCAACTCGGCCATGTTCTACTTCCTCAACCAGGGGATCATGATGCGCTTCATGGCGGCGCGTTCCCTGGCGCACAGCCGGCGCGCCGCCACCATCACGGTAGTGGGTCTCATGACCGTGGCCGCGGCGGTCGTGGGCGGAGGCGGCTGGGTCGCCCGCGCGCTCGTGCACGGCGGTTACCTCCCGCAGAGCGTCGATGCGGGCAACGCTTTCTACGTCGCGACCGAGCTCGTGAGTCGCCCGGGTGTCTTCGGCCTGGTTCTGGCCGCGTTGACGGCAGCCTTGATGTCGACCGTAGACACGCTCATCACCGCCGTCGCCGCCATCGCCGTCAACGACGTCTACAAGCCGTACTTCGCCTCGGACGCCACCGAAGACCAGATGCTGCGCGTGGCCCGCTTCACCTCGGTCGCCGTCACCCTCGTTGGCGTAGCGCTGGTGCCGGTCTTCATGCAGTTCGACTCGATCTACTCGGCCCATGGCGCTTTCACCGCAGCGGTCACCCCACCCCTCGTGGTCACGCTGCTGATGAGCGTTTTCTGGCGGCGCTACACCGCCACTGCGGCCATCGTCACCCTGCTCGGGGGCCTCGGTCTCGTGATCCTGTCGATCGTCGTCCCCGAGATGGTGGCGCCCTTCGCGCAGGGGGTGCCCGCAGGCCAGGCGGGCGACGGCGTGCTCGCGGGCATGAAACAGTACAAGTTCATGCGCGCGTGCTTCGGCCTCGCGGTGAGCTCGGTCATCGGCGTCGTGGTCACCCTCATGACCAAGCCAGAACCCGAGGAGAAACAAGAGGGCCTGGTGTGGGGACGCGTGCCCGAAGCGCTGGAGGCGATGCGAGCCGAAGAGAAAGGCGAGCCGAGGACGCAGGCCAAGCCGCGTCGCTTGGACCGCGACGAGCTGGGCATCGAAGGCCTGCCGCTGGTGTCGCTGTCACACGAGGTCGCCAAAGCCCTCGAGGTGCGTGAAGGCGACAGGGTCTTCGTGACCGACACCCGCTGGTGGCTCGGCGGCCTCAATGCCGGCCACGCCCTCGTGGGCACCATCGGCGACGACGACGGCGTGGGCATGGGGCCCACCCTATGGGACAACGTCGTAACGCGCCGCAGAACCAACGAACCGGTCGTCGTCATGCGGATGTGAGATCCCGGTTCCTGGTTCGAGGTTCCTGGTTCGAGGTTCCTGGTTCGAGGTTCCTGGTTCGAGGTTCCTGGTTCGAGGTTCGAGGTTCCTGGTTCGAGATCGAGGGTCGGTCGCCGTGGGGACGTCGCTTCGAGTAGACTCCGCTCCGCGGCGAAGGAGCTCGAGTGTCGACCACAGGTTCATCGCGAACGATCCGCCGGGGTGACCTCTACTGGCTGGAGGCAGCCCGGGAGGGGAGCGTCGAGCTGGCCCATCCCCACCTGGTGCTTCAGGACGACGTGTTCAATCGAAGCCGCATCGACACGGTCGTCGTGTGCGCGCTCACCTCCAACCTCGGGCGAGCCAAGGAGCCAGGCAACGTCCTACTGGACCCTGAGGAGGGTGGGCTTCCTCGCCAGAGCGTGATCGTCGTCTCGCAGCTCTCATCGATCGACAAGCAGCGGTTGGGCGAGCACATCGGGCGTCTGTCCCCCGAGCGGGTTGAAGAAGCGCTCGCCGGACTGAGGTTCCAGCAGCGCGCGTTCTTCCGCGACGGATAGCGCCCGCCAGCCGGCCCCCTGCATTGCGTTCGTCATGCGCGCAGGGGGCATGCATGGGGTCAGCCCCGGGAGGTTTCGTCCTCAGAAGGGCTGCAGGACGGCGTCGTCCGGGTGGGCGTAGCCGACGGTCACGCCGAGGTCGGGGTAGTAGACCCCGTTGGGCCGCGACGACAGGCGCTCTTCTTCGGGCAGGCTCGCCGGGTAGTTACCCACGTCGTAACGGTAGTGGTTGTCGGCATCCCGAACCCGAAAGCGCACATTGATGCCGTCGCCGAAGGGATCGGCCTCGCACTCACGTGCGCTGGTGTCGGGCTTGTTGGTGGTCGCGTAGCGCTCGGTCGTCGCGTAGATCTTGCGGACGGGCGTGCCCTCGGGCGCGATGTCGTGGATGAAGCTGATGTGCTCGTTGCGGTTGCGAACGCAGCCATGCGAGCCCTTGGCGAACTTGACCGCGGCCCAGTTGAGCAGGCCGTCTCCGACGCTCCCGTGCAGGTACTGGTAGCCTCGGTCGAGCTTGGCCGTCCACTCACCGAACGCGCCCTTCATCTTGTTGTCGCACCAAGACGGGTAGTCGGCGTTGCCGTAGCAGTGGTGCCAGGAGGCGATCACGTGGTCGCCGAGTCGGGTCTTGCTGTTCTCGTTGTAGTTGTCGTACTCGCGCTGACCGACCACGACCTGCTCGTCGTGGACCTTCATGCCGTCGTAGAAGACCTGGGTCCGCTCCGAGGCGACGTTGACGATGATCGTGGGCAGCTCGCCATCGCGCGGGAGGTAGTCACCATCGAGTGCCTTACCCATGTCGCGCAGGAGGTCCTTGCGAAGGTCGGGGTACTGCGCGTAGGCGCGGCGGAAACGTCCCTGCTCGAGGTCCTCCGCGAACATCCTGACGGCGGCGTGGTTGTAGAGCATCTCACGCAGCCCGAGGTAGATCATCTGAAGCGCTTCTTCGTTGTGGGGCTCGACGAAGTCGCCGAACTCGCGCATCAGGTCTTCGCTCGACGAGAAGATCTCGTGAAGCCGATCGCTCTTGATGCCGCTCCACTCGCCGCAGGACTTCTCCTCCTCGGCCCAGTCCTCGTTGAGCGCGGTGGCCAAGCGCCGGACCGCGACGTTCTCGAGGTTCTGGTCGGCGAGCTCGCCGTAGCCGGCCTCGCGCGCGGTGACGTTCTCGACGTTGCTCTCGACGGCGCTGTCGACAGCGCAACCCTGGGCCAAAGTAAGGGCAGCAACGACGCTGCCCGCGATCATCCAACGGTGAAGTGACATGGTTCCCTCTCTCTCACGACCCTCTCCGAGTCGCGCTCCTCACCCACATGTAGGTGCAGGTGCTATGCCAGAGCACATGCCACACGTAAGCGGCTGGAATCACGTCGTGAACACAAGAAGCCGATGGTCCATGGATCCTCCAGCTGACTGCGCATGGATCATCATCTCACCATGCCGCGGGAACCATGCGTGAGCGTCGTCAGCCGGGGGCCTCGAACCTGCGCCCATCGTAGTAGGCACTGTCGGGCTTGCCGGCGAGCATCGGCATGAGCTTCTTGGCGTTGTCGGCGAACGCAGCCGATGCCTTGTAGCGCTCGAAAGCGGCAAAATCAGTCCACTCTTCGTAGAGCAGGACCCGGCCCGGCGTACCGAGTCCTTCGTGAAAGCCATACGCCTCGCAGCCGTCCAGCGTGCGCGAGGCGACGCCTTCGGCGACGGCGTGCTCGCGAAACGCCACGAGGTGCTCAGGAGCGACGTCGAGCCAGACCCTGATGACGATCACGACGTCACCTCCAACCGACCTACGCGGGAACGACCAGCTCGAGTCCGGTCATCAAGTCTCCGAGGGAGCTCTTCAAGTCCCGGAAGCGCCTCTCGCCCAAAATGGAAGTGTAGCGCTGCTCGATGATGTCGGTCGCTTCGGCGGCGTCTTCTAGGAGCGTGCGGCCACGCGGGGAGAAGCAGATCCGTGTGGCCCGGCGGTCGCCAGGATCGGGCTGTCGATGCAGATATCCCTGCGCTTCGAGCTCGGTCACCAAGGAGCCCATGGATTGTTTGGTGATGCCGGCTCGACGCGCCACGTCGGTGAGCCGCGCTCCTTCGAGCGGCAGGCTCGCGAAGACCTTCACGTGAGCCGCCTTGAATCCAGGGTGACGGTCCTTCAGCGCCTCCAGCACCCCGTGCATGAAGTCGTTCGCCAGCTCGGCGAAGAGGCGTCCGAGATGTCCCCGCCGAAACCGAAGCAGCTCTTCTTCGTTCATTGTCAGTCTGACTTACCATATACAACTTAGTAAGTCAGACTGACCAACCTTGGCAAGAGGTGTTTTTTGAGGCCACAAACGAAGAAACCCACGTCGGTCGCGCGGACCGGCGTGGGTTTGGTGGGGATGAGAGAGAGTTGCGGGAGACGTCGATGCCGCGCGCCGTCACGCCTCCAAAGCTCTAGCTGGACTCAGCCGCCGCAGACGGGAGCGTAGTCCTCGCAGCAGTCGCCGTAGTCGACGCAGGCAGCGTCACACCAGCAACCACCAGCGGCCTGGCGGCCACAGCTGTTGATGTTGCCCTCGGCACCTTCCGGAGCGTCGGCCGCGGTGGCACAGCTGACGGTGGCGTCGATCTCGTCGACCGGGGTGGGCTCGGGGGTCTCACCCGCCTTCTTCTTCACGTTCTGAACGTGCACGCCGTGACCGAGGTACTGCATGCTGAGCAGGCCCGAGTAGGTGCCCTGCGCGGCAACGTGGAAGAGGCTCGGGGGAACGAAGAGGCCCTCACCCGGCTTGGCGTCGGGGCGCGGCCCCGTGAGCTGCTGAGCCTGGGCCATGAGGGGCGCGAGGTTCTGCTGGAACTCGTCGTAGCTGCCGTACGAGGTACCCACGACCTGGAGCATCGCGTCGAAGAGCTGGTCGACGGCGGCACGCGCCGGGTGGTCCTCCGGCATCTGGTCCATGCCCATGGTCTCGTAGAGGCCGGGGCGCATCTTGCCGAGAACGGCGGCCTGCACCGGGGCCAGCTCCTCGCCGAGGATCTGGCGCGGGATGTGGGTGCGCATGAACTCCTTGACGATGTCCGCCATGGTCATCGGCTGGAGGGCGAGCAGCTGGCTGGCCGCCTCCGGGTTGGGCGCATGCTGCGACACCGGAACGAGGTCCTCGGGGGCGAGCTCGATGCGAACCATGCCGACGCGCTTGTTGTCGTTCATGGCGAGGAAGTTGCTGGGCTCGCTGATCTCGCCCGTCTCCTGGAACTCGTCGACGCCCTTGTTGTGCAGCTCGACCTGCGCCGCGAAGGCGGCCCAGGTCTCGGCACCGACGCGCGGCTCCATGAAGGTCTTGTTGAGGGGAGCGATGAGGCCGCCGCTCATCGAGATGAAGGCGAGCTCGGCGCAGTAGATGAGGTTCTCGTCCTGCTGGAACCAGGCCTTGGCCTCGGCGTCGCCCGCGATGGCCTTGACCATGTTGTCGACGTAGACGAGCAGCGCCTCGGGGTTGTTGGCGCCGAGCGGGTCACCGCCGTTGTAGTCGCCGGGGAAGTCGGTCACCGCGTTGAAGCCCATGAGGGCGGTGCGGATGTTGGACTCGTACTGCTTCTCGAGATCGACCGTGATGTACTCCGGGTAGTTCGGAGTGAGGAAGATCATCGAGTAGGTCGCGTTGCCGAACCGACCGTTCTCGTAGCTCTGCGGGTTGTTGAGCGTGATGGCGCCGGGATGGCCGTGCTCGGCCTTCTCGACCCCGACCACGACCTCGATGTGCGTGTCCTGGAGCTTGAAGTCTTCCTTCATCGCCGACGCGTCGGCGCCGTTGAGGTCGACCACCCGCTTCTCCGGGCGGTGCATCTTGAGGCCGATGCCCACGGCGCCGGGGGGGAAGTACTTCGCGATCTCCTGGTCGCCCCGTGCGAAGGGCTCACCCGCCGCGTCCGTGCCGCCATCCTCGTTGCTGTACGGGATGATGTTGACCACGTTGCCGAAGAGGTGGGTCGGGCTGGGGATGGTCTGCTCGCCAACCTTCACGTACGCGGTCCAGGCATCCTCGAGCTTGGTGATCGGTACCTCGGAGGGGTACTGGGCGTTCATGCGGTCGAAGTCGACCGTGTAGTCGCTGAGCTCGACGACGTTGTCCACCTGGCTGGTGGGGTCGTCGGTGGAGCAGCCTTGCGCGCCGGCGGCGAGCAGGGGGGCAAGGGCGATGGCGAACAGCGATGCAATCTTGTTGAGCTTCATGGTGTCTCCTCCCACTTCTCGAGGGCTCTCCAGCCCGTAGGGTCGCATCACCCAATTGCACCCACCGTGCCACAATGTAGGACAACCACTCACCCACACTTCGATCGCGTTCAAGGGCCTTGAATCATTGGCGCGAACCCAGCTGTCACCCCACGGTGGCGCCCAAGACGTTCCCGTCACACGGTGGTTCATCTGCCCCCCAGTCGTCACAAAACCGGATCTGAGTTGATCCAGCTCGCGGGTTCAGAACGGGTCAGAACGAGCGGCCGACGGCCAGACCACCCACGGTGGGGCCGACGATGGGGGTGACGTGCCAGGCGCTGTCTGCGGTCACGGCATCGTCGATGAGGAACCCCGCGGCCGTCCCCACGGCCGCCACCCCAGCCGCCCCGAGGCCCACGAAGAGCCCGAAGGTCAGCACCCCGCGATCGTAGACCTCGTCGGAGTCGTAGTCGGCCGGACAGCGGTCGCGATCGGCGCCACACACGTCGTCGAGCTCGTTGCCGGCGTCGACGGCCAAGATCCCCATGGCGACCGAGCCGCCGAGCGCGGCGATGCCGGCCCCGCCGAGCGCCCACACCCACCACCCCGTGCCTTCATCGACGACGGGCGGCGGCGGAGGTGGAGGCGGCGGAGGTGGCGGTGGCGGCGGCGATGCGGGCTTGGGCACCGGCTTCAGCTCGACCGTGATCGTTTTCTCGTCCTTCTTGACGCCCACGTCGACCGTCGCTGAGAAGTCCTGGTAGCCCTTGGCCTTGGCGGTGACGGTGAACTTCCCTGGGTCGACGACCTGTGGCTCCGCGTAGGCGTCGACGGCGACGGCCTCACCGTTGAGCCGCAGCTCGAGCTCAGGAAGGGCGGCGACCGCGGCGGGCACCTCGATGCGGAAGCGTGAGAGGTTCTCGCCGAGGTCCTGCCGATACTGACGCGCCGCTTCGATCGCCTCTTTGAACTCGGCGGCGAGCGCATACTCGAGCGCCTCGCCGAACTCTCGCCACGCGGTGGCGGTCTTGTTCTGACGTCGGTGACACTCCGCCAGGTTCAGAAGCGTGTCGCCACGGGGGAGCAGACGGTACGACTCTGTGAGCTTCTCGCAGCCCGCACCCAACGTGTCGTAGGACTGCATGTCCTTGCGACCTTCGTCGAAGAGCTTGCCCGCTCGCTCGTGCTCGGGGTTGCCCGGCTCGGGGATCGCATTCTGGCGCGTGGGAGACTCCTGGCCGAAGGCGGGGACGACCCACAACGAGACGACGAGAAAGCTGAGAGCGCGCTTCACTTCTTCTTGTCCTCCCAGCGGTCGAACGGGTTCTTGGGCATCGGAGGTGGCGGAGGCTGGGCCGGCGCGGGATCTGGAGGCGGGGTCTTGGGCTCCGGCTCAGGATCTGGCGGCGGCTTGGACTGTCCCCAGGGCGCCGTCGGCATGGGGCCCGGCAACACGGTGGGGGCGGCGCTCGGAGCCGGGGCCTCCTCGTCGGGCTCGGTGGTCGCGCTCGCCGTCGGCGCCGGTGGCGGCGGCGGTGGCGGCACAGGCGCCGGCGCATCGACCGGCACGGGGGGAGGCAGCTCCCCGCTCGCCCAAGGAACGACCGGCGAATCGGTGACCTCCTCCCGCTCGACGACCTTCTCGATCTTGGCG
>JAUHZF010000426.1 GCA_030426145.1 Polyangia bacterium | reverse complement strand
ACGTGTACCGGGAGGCCCTGGCGAAGCTCGAACAGCGTGGCTTGGTCTATCCCTGCACCTGCACCCGGAAGGAGATCCAGCACGCCGCGAGCGCACCTCACGGGGTGGAGGGGCTAGGCACGCGCTACCCCGGAACGTGCCGCAACGGTCCCCGTCATCCCGAGCGTCCAGCTGCGATGCGTTTCCGCATGCCCGAGCCGGCCCCCGATGTGGAGGACCTGCTGACCGGTCACCACGACGCCTCGGCGTGGGGCGGCGACTTCGTGGTGCGCAGGGCCGACGGCGTCTGGGCCTACCAGCTCGCCGTGGTCGTCGACGACGCGGCGATGGAGATCACGGAGGTGGTGCGGGGCGACGACTTGCTGCCGTCGACGCCGCGGCAACTGGCGCTCTTCTCCGCCTTCGGGGCAACGCCGCCGCGCTACCTCCACCTGCCGCTGGTGATGGGGACCGACGGCAAGCGCCTCGCGAAGCGCGACAAGTCCCAAGGCCTGCGCGCCCTCCGCGACGCCGGGTGGAGCCCAGCTCGGGTGCGGGCTTGGCTGGCCTCGAGCCTCGGGCTGTCGGTGGGAGAGGCGCCTTCGATGGAGGCGCTCGTCGAGGCTTTTTCGCTGAGCGCCGTGCCACGCGACCAAGTGGTCGGAAATATCTAGAACGACAAACGGTTTGAAGCCTGTGAAACCCTTCGCCTTCCACGCCCAACGGATGCGTGCTCCCTCCGGCCTCCTCGACGTAGCCCACTACGCCTGCGTCGTCCTCCGGTCCGCGCCACATCCGCTGGACGCGAAAATCAAAGGAATCACGACGACGTCAAACCGTTCGTCGTTCTAGGGAGCGTTTCCGCGGGGTGGGTCGCAGGGGGAGCATGGATCCGGCGCTGCCCACCCAACTTCGCTCACTCCGGGTGGATCGTTCTTTGGCAAGTACCCGATCTGAAACAATTTGAAGTGTGGCAAAAGGAGGGCATGTAGGTTGCAGTGTGTGTCGGTCGGAGATTGAGATGAGGGACTTTCTGAAGCGTGGACTGACGGTGGGGGCTCTGGCCCTGACGACGATTCTGGGCGTGACGGGCTGCGCGGACGACGCGGGCAACCAGACCCAGGACGCCACGGAGGTGCGCGACCTGTACCGCAACTTCCGCGACCTCGATCTCAACGACCTGCTGAGCCTCGGCGCGGGCTTCGCCACCGATGAGCTCAACGATCAGCTGGCCTTCAGCGACTACGGCTCCATCCGACTCGAGCCCACCGAGATCTACACGCTCGCGGACGAGGCGCAGGGCGACGTGACCCTGCAGCGCCTCGACCAGCTGAGCTCTGGCCTCGTGGATCGATTCGGATACCGCGAGCTCACCACGCAGGTGAACATGGAGCGGCGCCAGCATCTCGAGGCGTCGAACGACATCGGCTACGCGGAGAGCTCGTTCACCATCCGCGGCCAGCATCACTGGAGCCAGGAGGTTCCCGGCTTCGACGAGGCGAACGTGCGCCTCGGCTTCAACCTCGGTGCCGAGCTCGAAGCCCGTGTGATCACCGCCGTCGACAGCGAGCCCTCGGCCTACCTCGACGCACCCTTGGCGGCCACCAAGGCGGCCCGCGGCTTCGTGCTCCCGACCAGCGTCGAGGACGTCCGCGACATGACGCCCGGCGAGTCGTTCGCGCTGCGCGGCCAGGGCCAGATCGGCTTCAACGCCGGCGTGGGCGTGCCCATCCTCATCACCACGGTCGAGGCCCTCACCTACAACCTGGTGCTCTCCGCCGGCCTCCGAACCCTGAGCCGTGGAACGGTCGACGTGCAACTCGTCCGCATGGCCGACAACTCGGTCGTGGTCGACGTAGGCATCGAGGACGCCGACATCCGCGAGGCCAAGGTCGCGTTGAACGACGGCTGGGGCGTGCAGGGCCTGCTCGAGGCGCAGGTCGAGCTCGGAGCGGTGAGCGTCGACCTCGGCCGCATGGTCGAAAAGGCCATTCAGAAGCAGCTCGACAAGAAGCTCGACCTCATCGATGCACGCTTCCAGAAGACCCAGGTCAAGCACCGCCTCAGCGTCGGTCGCTTCCGCTTCGATCTGAACGGCGACGACAGCGCCCGCGATACGGCGCTGGCCCAGGCCCTCAAGGGCGACCTCCGCCTCGCCCAGGCGCTGGCCAACACCGGGGAAGAGCGTGGCGTCGAGGCAATGTTCGAGCTCTCACGCTCGGGGGTTTCGGCGACGTCCTACGCGGGCATCGACATCCTCGGCATGCGCTTCTTCAACAAGGTGATCCAGGGCGCCGGTGAGGTGACGGTCCAGACCCCGGGCGGGGCGCGCACCATTCTCTTCGATAGCCTGCACGAAGAGGGCGGGATCTTCTTCTCCTCGCACGGCTTCACCCGCGTCGGCCTCGCCGGCATGGTCTTCGACGCCGAGCACCCCGAAGGCCACCGCGCAGAGACCAACCTGCTGCTGCAGGTCCTCGAGAGCGACAAGGCGATGGAGAACGACAAGCTCCTCGACCACGTCGACGGTCTCATCCTGAGCGTAGGAGGCGACCTCGCCTACCAGACGGCGGAGATCTACGGCAGCGCCATCGAGCGTCGCACCCAGGTCCTGTGCCCCGACCCGGAGCTCTACGACGACTGTCTGGTCGACGTGCTCGACGATGCCGAGGTGGTCGCCCTTCGCGCCGAGGGGGACCAGCAGATGGCGCTCGCCGTCGCCGACCTTCCCCAGAACCTGCAGGAGCTCGTGCGCGCCGCGGGCCGCATGCGGTTCATGGCCCAGGCCACGGTGGAGATCCCGGCCGGGTTGACGGGTCCGCCGAGCTCGGTGGTGCTCGACTACCGCCTCGACGACACCGCGCTGCGCAGCCTGCTGCAGGACAACGACCGCGCGACCTTCGAGCAGGCCCTCGGCCGCGTCGTCATCGCGACCCACATCGATCGCGACCTCGACCCGACCGAGGTGCTGGGCGAGCGCGACGAGATCCTCGATGACGAAGGCAAGTACATCGCCCAGGCGGGCGAGGTCTTCGCCGACGCACAGCGCCGCTGGGTCGCCGCCATCGAGGCCGAGTCGATGACCTTGCGCAACCACCCCGAGCTGGGTGAGATGGGGCCGCGCGCCATCGAGATCCGATTCGAGATCGACCAGAACAACGCTCCCAAGTACGGCAAGGTCGTGGCCCGCAGCCTCGCCCAGGCCCGCTCGCGGGTCGCGACGCAGATGTTCGACGACCTCGAGGACAAGCTCGACCGCTGGGGCCTCGACGAGTACGGCGAGAACCTCGTCGCCTACACGCTGCTCGCGCTCACGCCCCGCGAATCCCTCGACGTCCGCTTCGACTACGACGTCGACCCCTCGGACAGCTTGCTCGTGGGCGAGATGCCGCAGTACCGCAAGGCTGGCTACGTCGACGTCGACCTCTGGGCCCAGGGCCCCAACGTGAGCCGCATCGACGGTGGGCTCTTCGACGTCGACGCGCTCATCGACATCGACTGAAGCGCATCAAGGCGACGGCTCCAGTGACCGCGTGGCCGGAGCACGGCTCACGCGGTCACCCATTGGGGCCTACTGCACGCAGGGGGGCTCGACCCACTCGGAGTTGTTGTTCTCCGGTCGGCACTCGTTGAACGTGATGTTGTTCGGATCGACCAGGATGCGGGCCTGGTAGGTGGTCTCGGTGGGCACGTCGAGCGCCGTCTCCAAGATCTCGGACTGGCCGGGCAGGAGGGGCTTGGTCGTCACCAGGGTGGTGATCTGGTTGTCCGGGTTCTGGAAGATACCCACCGTGATCCCCGCCGGAAGGCCGGCGAGGCCGAGGTTACGTACCGTGGCCCGGAAGCGCACGGGGGAGGTGCAGGAGACTTCGAGACGCACGACGGGGTCGGGCGCGTCGAACAGGCCCCCGTCCTGTACGTTCTGGCGGAAGTTGTTGAGCCACGGCAGGTTCCAGTTCTTCTGCTGCGCGCTCGGGATCTGGCCGTAGTAGGTGTTGCCGGTGCAGGCGCCGTCGCGCGGGTCGCAGATGTTGGTCACGTTGTAGGCGTGCTGGTTCCAGAGGGTTCGCGTGCCGACCCAGGAGTTGGCCGCGTCACCGAGCACGGTCACCCCGCGGTAGGCGCCTTCGGGCGGCAGCGACCAAATCGGGTAGCCGTCCATGCCCGTCGTGTGCTCGGCACAGGTCCAGGAGTTGGGGTTGGCGCCGTTGTGCACGACCACGATCTCGGCGTGTCCGTCGCCATCGACGTCGGCCACGATGGAGGCCTCGGTCGCCGTGAAGGACTGAGAGTTGGTGGTGTAGATGACGTTGCCGGTGGTTCCGTCGTAGACCCACAAGAAGCACTCATCCATGTAGACCACCTCGGCCGCACCATCGCCCTGGAAGTCGAACACGCTCGACCCCGTGACCGAGCTGGAATTGTCGTGGTTCTGGGTCGACCATTGGTCGATGATGCTGTTGTTGCCGTAGTCCGGCTTCATCATCGTGTAGAAGTTCTGCATGGCGACGCCGATCTCCGGGGCACCGTCACCATTGAAGTCGGCCACGGTCGGAGGACCGCCACTGCCATTGCCCGGAATGTCGTGCGGGCCGATCTCGATGGCCCCCGTTGCGCCTTCGAGGATGTAGAGGTTGCCGTTGCGAACCACGACCACCTCGGGCAGCATGTCGTTGTCGAAGTCGGCGACGGCCGTGAAGCCATCGGGGGCGGTGCTGGTCCAGACCACTGCGCCCGTGACGTCGTAGGCCGTGTTGCCGGCGAGCAGTTCGAGGGTGCCATTGTTGTCGAGGTCGACGAAGTGCGACATGCCAGTGCCGCCGTTGCTGCCCCCGAACCCGCCCGTGCCCACGAAGAGCCGGGTGAGGGTTCCGTTCTTCATCGTGAAGACGTTGCGACCGTGCGCGATCTCGACCCAGCCGTCGTTGTCCATGTCCCCGAGGGAGATGGCGCCACCCCAGCCGTAGTTGCCATTACCACTGGTATCGACCGACTCGGTGGAGATGTGGGTCACGGTACCGGTACCGTCCACGACCACGATCTTGCCCTCTCCGGAGAGGGCGACGACGTCGGTCTTCTGGTCGTTGTCGACGTCACCGATGGCGACGCTCGTGCCCGCGAAGCCCTGGCTCCCTACCTCGGGCTCGTCGAGGGAGAAGATCTCCTCGCCACTGCGTCCGTCGAGCATGCGGAGCACACCCTTGCGGCAAGCGAAGTTGGTGAGGTTGTTGTTGGCGCACTGGTTGTTGAAGGCGTAGCCCGAGACGAAGACCACGGTGGGCGGGTCCGCAAGGTCGACCTTGCCGTCGCAGTTGGCGTCGTAGACGCGGCCAACCGCCGGGGTCGACCACACGTCGGCCATCTGGTTGAATTCGACCGGGCCACCGTTCTTGTAGCCCCACTGCCACTTCTCGACCGCGTTGAGCTGGCCGACCGGTGGCACGTACTCACACGGCGGGATGCAGTCGGGCGGATCGCTGGGCTCACCGGTGCACACGGGCGGCTTGGGCACGCACTTGCCGGCCTGGATGGGGGCGGTGCAGCCGGGCGCCTGACCGCCCATGCCGGTGTCTTCGCCGAGGGCGGGCTCGCAGTACTCGTTGGGGGCGCAGTCGGCTTCGCTGATGCAGTCGTTGCCGGGCACGACGCACGACTCGAAGAGGCAGACCTCGTCCATCCCGTTGCAGCAGATGGAGCCACACACGGCATCCTGGTCGTTGCAGCAGGTTCCGTCGTTGCAGACGCCACCGTTGCAGTCGTCGTCGTTGACGCAGCCGGTGTTGCCTCCGCTCGCGGTGAGGATGTCACCGCCGCTTCCGCCTTGGTTGCCGGTCCCGGTGCTTCCGCCGGAGGCGGTGGCGCCGGTGGCGTCGGTCCCCTCGCTACCACACGCGGCCGCGGTGAGCGCCCCCACGCCCATCAACCCGATGATCCAAGCTACTCGCATCTGCATTCCTCGTCGTGGAGCCGTCCAGTGACGCTTCATGTTTCAGACTCTACGACACAGGATTCCGACGCCATGTGCAAGTCTCTCGCGCTGTTAGACTCGGTCTGACGGGGATGGACGACAGGGACCTCACGAATCGCCTGCGGGCGGCGGGTGCGACCGAGCTGGCTCTCGACGTGACGCTGCGCCCGAACCAGACGGATCCCCTGGCCGCGACGGCCCTCGCCTCCGACGCGCGGCCCATCTCAGTCCCGGGACATGTGCGAGACCTACCTCGGATCACGATCGATCTGCGGCGGGCGGAGGACATGCCGGGCATGGTCGAAGGCGCGGAAGCCGACCTGGAGGTGGTCGAGGTCTTGGGCGAGGGCGGCATGGGCAAGGTCTACGTCGCCCATCAACACTCTCTGGCCCGTCAGGTGGCGCTCAAGGTCCCGCACCGCGGAAGCTCGTCCGCGGAGGCGCGCGCCCTGGTGCAAGAGGGTGTCATCGCAGGGCAACTCGAGCACCCGGGCATCGTGCCGGTGCACGCTTTGGGCCTCGACGGTGAAGGTCGGCCGGCGCTGGTGATGAAGCTCATCGAAGGTGTGGCCTGGGACGAGCTGCTCGACGATCCAGAACACCCCGGCTGGGAGGGCTGGCCGGGCTCGCCCGAGAACCGTCGCCCCGGCCACCTCGAAGTCCTCGTCCGCGTTTGCGACGCCATGCGCTTCGCGCACAGTCGGGCGATCGTGCACCGGGACCTCAAGCCCCAGAACATCCTCATCGGTCGCTTCGGTGATGTGTACGTGGCCGACTGGGGCGTGGCGACCCCCATGGGTGAGGGCGCGAGGGCCGGGCTGTGCGGCACGCTCGGCTACATGGCGCCGGAGATGGCCCTTGGTGATCCCGTCGACGAGCGCACGGACGTCTATCTGTTGGGCGCCATCCTGCACGAGGTCCTCACGGGCCGGCTTCGACACGAGGCCACGTCCGCGAACGAGGCCCTCGAGCTCGCAGCGGCTTCATCGCCGCACGCATACCAGGTGTCTGATCAGAGCCTCGGGGCCATCGCCAACCGAGCCTGTCATCGGGACCCGGCCGAGCGCTTTCTGAACATCGAGGCCTTTCGCGATGCCCTCCTCGCCGACCAGCGCCACGCCGCGTCGCGACGCATCGTGGAATCGACCCTAGAGCGGGTGGCGAAGGCAGAGGCGATCGGCCGCCTCGAGCGGCCCGATGACCACGAGCGACGGCGCTTCGAACGCGCGACCATCGAGGCGCGTTTCGGCTTGGACCAGGCGCGCGAGCACTGGCCCGACAATCCGGACCTGCCGACTTTGGAAGCGCGTCTCGAGGCGCTGCTCGATACCCAGCGCGAGCGGGCCGCGGCCCTCGAGGAACTGGCTCACCAACGGGACAGCACCGTGGGCCGGCGTCAGCGCGCGATGGCGATGGGCCTTCTCGCGGTGTTGGCTGTGGTCTTGAGTGCCTTCGGTCTCAGCTCGGACGCGCCGGTGACCACGGGCACGCTCCTCGCGTTTGCCGCGGCGGTGGTGGTGGTCGTCGCCGGGGTCACCTGGCGCTGGTGGCGCGACATGACTGGCAACGCGTTCAGTCGCCAGGCCCTGTCGGTGATCCTCGTGTATTGCGCCTACATGTTCCTGCACCGCGTACTCGCCCACGCCATCGGGGCGGACCCGACAGATGTCGTCACCCGCGACGCCTTCGCGGCGACGACCTTGCTCATCCTCGGTGGGTTCGTCGTGCTGCGGTGGGTCTTGATCCTGGGTGTGATGTACGGGGTCGCCGCCGGGTGCATGGTGGTCTGGCCGGCACGTGCCTTCGCCATCTTTGCCGTCACCACCG
>JAUHZF010000425.1 GCA_030426145.1 Polyangia bacterium | reverse complement strand
AGCTCTGGTTCCAGCATTGGCCGTCGAAGCCCGTGCCGGCCAGCACATTGCTCGAGCAGGTTTTGCATCCGGGCTCGACGAAGAAGGCGATGTTCACGCTGACGGGATCGCCGTTGCTGTCGAACGAGACGTTGTCGTCGTTCTCGGGCGGATTGACTGGCGTTGCCGTGCTGTTGGTGAGCAGGGCGACGAAGTGGTCGTTGTACGCCGTGCAAACCCACTCCGGGTACTCGGTGGAGAAGAAGTTGAAGTTGTAGCTGAACGATTTGGCATTCGTGGGAACCCGGATCTTCAGCTCGAGCGCCACCGAGTCGAAGGCCAGCGTGCCGAACGAGGGGCAACCACTCGCGTTCTTGGGGAACCCAGAGGGGTAGTTCGATACCGTGCCTGCGTTGTAGCTGGCGAATTGGCCGCTGGGGTTGATGTAGCCCGACTGGCCCGGAGTGCGGGCGGCGCCGGTGGATAGCGCGGCGAGACGCGACCCCGCTCGTGGTGTGTTGGCTGCGCCGAAGGACGACTGGATGGCGTGGCCTCGGCTGTGCGGCGTGCCCGACGCCAAAGTCAGATCGGCGTCTATGACGCCCCACGTGCGCGCACTCCCCGTGGCACCAGCCGTTGCCGTACGACAGAGGTCGATGGCCTTGGCGTAGTCCCAGGGGTTGCTCGACGACAGGGCCAACCCGTCATCGCAGCGGACGACCTCGTTGTCCACGGCGCCGTCGCAGTCGTCGTCGATACCATTGCCGACGAAGTCGAAGGCACCGGCATTGACGGTCGGGTCGCAATCGAGGCAGTCGCCGTCGAGGCCCGTGTAGCCGTCGCCGTCGTGGTCGAAGGCGTCCTCGTAGCAGGCGAAGCAGCTACCAACTTCGTCTGCGTAGCAGGTGACGCCACACTCCGACGCGAGCAGGTCCGTGCAGTGTGACGACCAGCTGCCGGCGCAGCAGCTGGGCCGTGCCGCACAGACGGCGCTGACACAGCTCGGCTCGCCGGGCTGGGTCGCATCACATCCGGCAACGAGGGCAGCCCCCGTTTCGCAGATGGCGTGACTACAGGTGCCCGAGGTTCCGCCGCTGCAGGGCGACTCGGCGAGGCCCTGCTCGCCAGGAAGGGTGAGACCATTCTCGTCGGCCACGAGGCCATCGTTCGCGAGGTCCGTGCCCGGCTCATCGGGAAAGGTCACGCACTGTGGATCGCAGGCGTCGTTGCAATCGGTGGGGCCGCCTAGGCTCTTCTGTTGCCAGCTCGAGTCGGCGGCGCGATTGATGGTGCAGTCTTGGTAGACCCCGTCCTCGCACACGGCCTCGCCCGGGCCGCATACGGTACGACCTGCGATTTCGGTGTAGGCGCGCTCGCACGAGATGCGGTCGCCCTCTTCGTTGCAGGGGCAACCGGGCCCCGGCTTCTCGTCGCAGCTCACCACGACGGCTCCGGGGGGACCGGTATCTGGGGCAAAGGGGCCGGCCGCATCCAAGTCTGGGGTGCCACCATTCTCGCACGCGGCGACCGCGAGGACCCATGCGAGGCCGACGAAGGGCCAGAGCCGTGTGCGCCGCTGCCTCATGGGGTCCAGCTCTCGAAGTCGAAGGAGACCGCTTCGGTGAGGAAGAGAGCCTGGAACTGCCATCCGACCTGGCCGTCCTGACTTCCTCCAGCCAGGTCTGCCACGCTGTCGAAGCCCGTCTCTCCCTTGAGCATATGGGACCCCTCGGAGGTGGGAATGACGGCGCTCAGTGAGACCCACGCTTCGCCACACTCGCCCACGGTACGGGCGCGCACGGTCACGTTGCGGAGCTCGAGGTCCACGACGTGCGGGTCGTGACCGACGCGAAGCAGAGCGCTGGACTGTACGCCGAGACTCTCGAAGCCACCTGGCCCCACGCGGGCCGCGGTGGGCTCGCCGGTCGCGATGTGATGCACGCCATCCTGCATCTCGGAGAAGCCGACGAGGAGCTTGGGGCTCCCTGGGGAGCCAGCGCCCAACGCGACCGCGATCCCCTGGCTGTCGTAGCCGAACGACATCTCGTTCAACCGCAGGGCCAGGTCTCTGGGGGTGGGTTCCACGAAGTTGATGCCGTGCGCCTGGAAGGCGACATCGCGCTGACATGCAGGCTCCTCCGGCAGCTCAGTGAGAGGGTTGGAGCCCCCCGCGCCAGTGCCCGATGAGCTGCTGCCACCCGCACCCGACGTCGAGGCTGCCCCGCTGCCGCTGCTCGCGCCGGGAGGCGCGCCCGCATACGACTGGAAGGTTCGCTCGTCGCTGCACGCGACGAGACCAAACAGCGCCAGCGAAAGGCACGCGACTCGTGTCTGCATGTTCGCAGGAACGACCAGATCCCTGCGAACTTTAGACGGGCCCCTCGGGCCTGCCCTCTAGCCGTTCAAGAACGGCCTAGCCTTCGAAGACGGCCTACCCTTCAAAGACAGCCTATCCTTCAAAGACAGCAGAGCAGGGGGTGTTGGTGAAGCCGTTGTAGTTACCCGAGTTGCTGCCGAGCTCGGTGACGTCGTCGACGTCGGGGAGGACGGACTTGACGCAGGCGAGGGACACGTTGTGCACGGGTTCCTCGTCGGGCGAGCGGTAGTGGCCCACGTCACGCTTGAGGCGTCCCCCGGCGCCACCGGCCACGATGAGCGGCATGCTCACCTCGCTGTGAGCCCAGCCCTCGGCCACGTCGCTCGCCGCGAGCACGCAACTGTTGTCGAGCAAGCTCGCCGCCCCGTCGTCGGTGTTCTTCATCAGGTCGAGCAGGTAGGAGAGGTTCTCCATGCTGACGATGGTCGACCGGTGGATGAAGTCCTGCTCGTAGGGCAGGTTGATGTGACTCACGTTGTGGTGGTCGGCGTGGCTGTAGTCTTTGTTGGTGTTGTGCTCGGGGAATTCTTCCGGCGGCAGCATGTAGAACTGAGCCCCGCCGCTGGGCCCGGTGAACATGTAGCTGCACACCCGCGTGAGGTCGCAGGAGAAGGCCATCACCACCAGCTGCGCCATGGCCGCGTTGATCTCGGCCAGTGGTTCGGCGCCGTCGGGCATGTAGGGTTCGACGTCAGGCTTCATCGGGAAGGCGCAATCGGGCGGGATCGCGAGCAGCTGTTTCTGTACCTGGAACAAGCTCTCGAGATGCGCGTCGACGCGGTTGCGATCGTTGGTCGAGATGCGCCGCTTGAGTCGCTGCGCATCCTGGATGACCGCGTCGAGCGCCTTGACCCTTCGCGCCGCCGTCGGATCGTCGGCCGGGGTGAAGGACATGAAGAGCTGGTCGTAGAGGGCACCCGGATCGCGCTCGGCGTAGAGGGGCTGGTCGGGTCCTCGGTGGGAGATCGTGGCGAGGGTCGGGCCCTGATTCTGAAGGTGCCGCTTGCTCACCCCGACCTGCAGAGACCTCACGTAGGTGTCGTTGCCGATGATGTCGGCGACCACCTGGTCGATGGAAGGCCCGCCGAACTTGGAGGCGTACGGGGCGCCCATGGGATCGAGCTGGATGAAGGGATGGCAGCTGAAGATCCCAGCCACCCCGTCGTGGTGACCGCGGCGACCCGCGACGTAGTTTCGGAAGTTGGTGAGGACGGTCATGTCGCCCTTCACCGGGGCGAGCGGCGCCAGCTCACTGGTGAGCTCGTAGTTCGAGCCCGTGGTCGCGGGCGTCCAGTGCTCGAGCCGACAGCCGGTCCCGAAGACCCACGTCATGAAGCGACGCGGCAGCGGGTCGCCGTTGGCGAGGGCGTCGCCGTTCTCGTTGAGCATCGCCTCCAGTGGGGGGAGGGCGACGGCAACGGCGGCGCCACCGACGGCGCCGCGGAGCAGGGTGCGGCGAGGGAGGGTGAGCTCGGAGAGCAGCTTGCGGCGGCTCATGGCTGTGCCTCCTGGCCGGTCTCGCCTCGAGCGAGAGAAGCTTCGTAGTCGGCGATGTTGTCGTTGGCCTCGATGGTCACGAAGGCGTCGTTGGACACCAAGCTGACGAGGAAGCCGCGGAGCGAGTAGCCGTTCTCGGCCATGCGGTCGCGAAGCATCACGAGCAGCGGAAGCTCTCCCTCCGTCTCGACGTGGCCGGTGCCGTGGCGGTAGAGGTTTCGCACCAGGCACAGGGTGCTGTCGTCGAGACCCGCGAGCGCGGCGCCGAGGCCCTGCGCACCGACGAAGGCGCCGGTGATCACGTGGTCGGCCGAAGCGTCGATGACCTCGCCTTGCTCCTTGTCCCGGTACACCCCGATGGGGTCGTAGTTCTCGAGGGACAGGCCGAGCGGATCGGAGATGGCGTGGCAGCCGGCACACGATGGTTCCTCGAGGTGGACCGCGACGCGCTCACGCAGCGTGGGGGCGGTGCTCGACGGAGGCAGCTCGGTCACGACGCCGTCTGGCGGTGGAGGCATGGTGCGGCAGAGGAATCGCTCGAGCACGAACAGCCCACGGTGGGTGGCGCTCGTCGATTCGGGGTTGGCCTGCCGGGTCAGCACGGAAGGATGGGCGATGATGCCCGAACGCCCCTGCTCCTCGGGCACGTCGATACGGCCCCACCCGCCACCGGCCGGAGCCGGCACGCCGTAGATCGATTCGGCCAAGGGCGCGTCCACGAAGGTGTAGTTCGCCGTGTACATCTCGCGGATGTCGGCGTCGCGCGTCCAGATGATGTCGTCGAGGAGCCTCAGCGTCTCCTCGCGCATGGAGCGGGCGAGGGTGGGGCTCCACTCCGGGAAGAGATTGGGGTCCTTGGGCTCGAGCTCGAGGTCGTCGAGGACCAAGTACTCGGTGAAGAAGTTGCGCATCGCGCGCCGCGCTTCGGGACGGTCGAGCAACCCGAGCGCGGCTTCGCGCCGCCCTTCCGGGGTGTCGAGGTCACCGGCTTCGGCGGCGTCGAGCAGCGCCTCGTCCGGAGGACCATCGGTGAGGAAGAATGCCATCCGGGTGGCCGCCTCGTCGCTCGTCAGGTGTCGTCGCGCAGGCGCATCGGCGACGGGCTCACCGACCTCGACCATGAAGAGGAAGTTGGGCGACTGGAGCAGCGCGACGATGACGTACTCGACGCCCGCGTAGAAGTCGTTGGCCTCTCCGGCCGCGAACAGGCCCACGTCGAGGTAGTCGTCGAGTTCGTCGGCCACGAGTGCACGCCGGAAGGCGAGGCGACCCATGCGTTGCACGAACGCGGTCATGCACGCGGCGTCATCGGCGCCCGACGGATTGCAGCCGAGGAGCTCGGCGATGCGCGCGCCGTCGCCCATGGCTGCGGCGGCGACCGCGACGGCCGACTGCTGGTAGTCCCGAACGAGGTCGTCGTTTAGGGCGAGCTGCGCTGATGCGATCGACGTGAAGCCGTTGAGCTCCGGATCATCGGGCGGGGTGGCGGCGAGGGCCGCCTCGACGCTGAACATCGTGGCGACCGCGTTCTGGTACTGCGCTGCGCGCAGCCGGCGCAGGGGCGCCTGGGTTGGCGCAAAGGTCGCTGGGGCTGCCGAGGGGGGCGGCTCGGGGGGCGCCTCGGTGCTGCCACACGCTGCGCCCGCGAGGCAGGCGAAGACGGTTGCCGCCACGGCTGTCGGGCGACGAAGGTCGATTCGAGGGTAGCGCCGCGAGCTCATGATTTCGCCAGGGTGAGGTGCCAGCCGGGGGCTCTAGCCAGCCGGGGCTGGGCGCCTCGTAAGCAACCCAGGGAATGTACCACCGAAGACCCGACAGTTCATCCCTGACCCGACAACTGGTTTAGAGCCTACGACGCGATGCGCAACCAGATTGACCACCGCCGGTCCCGAGGGCCGCGCTAGGGACTGGTCAGCGCAGCTCGGCGATGTGGGCCAGGGTCGCCGTCGCGACGTCCTGCACAGGCCGCCGCAGCGGTCGAACGCGCTCCAACCACGCCTGCTCGCCCGCCCGATCCATGCGCCATCGAGCAGCCTCCGCGCGCGCGAGCATCGCGAGCACGGGAGCGCGTCGGTGAAGGTCGTCCAGCACCCGGTCGAGCCACACGTCGACGTCGACGTCGGCCGGAACCGCTCGAGCCGCGAGGTAGATGGCGGCCGGAAGGGCACCGACGGGCGGATTGGCCAGGCCGAGCTCGAACCTCACGGGGCGTCGCTCCGCTTCCGGCATGATGGCGACCTCCAGCCACTCTCGCAGCTGCGCCATCTCCTCGGTCTTCACTTCGGCGATGACGGGGAGGACTTCAGCCGTCTTGCCGAGCCGCACGCCCAGGGCGGCCCAGAGCCACGCTGCGGCGACCTTGGCTTCGGCGAGCTCGACCTGGGCTGCGAAGGTGGGGTCGGCCCGATCGACGACGTCGCGCTCGGCGCGGTTCGCGTTCACGAAAGCGGCCTTGGCCGCGAGGTAGGCTTCTTCGAAGCGCCCGAGGTGCGCGAGGGCGAGGGCCTGATTGTGCTGGATGATGAGCTGCACCGTCGGCGGAGGCGGAGTGGCCACCTCGCCAGGGGTGAGAACCCGCACCGCACGCTCGGCGTCACCGGAGGCGAGGTAGAGCGGGGCGAGTGCGTAGCGCTCGGTCTCCGGGGTGAGGGGCAGGGCCTGCGCCAGCGCGTTGCGGGCCATGTCGACCTGTCCGCGTCGGATGCGTTCGCGAGCAGCGTCGACCCACATCAACCGCGCGAAGCGGCGACCCGTGTCGCGGGGGAGTGTGAGCGCCGTCTCGGCCGGACACTCCGCGCCGACGCACTTCAAGGGACCCTCCTCGAGGGCCGCGACCTCCCTCGCGATGTGCTGTGCGGCTGTGGTCTCGGCTTCGGGCGAGGCCAAAACGGCATGGGTCGGGCTCGCGGGGTCGAAGAGGTGCCACGGGGTCGAGAAGGCCGAAGGAGAGAGTGCGGCTGCGGAGCGTTCGCGCGGGGCGAGCCAGGTCAGGGAGGCCAGAAGCGACTCTGGGCGAGCGCCGATGGCTGTGGCGGCGAGCCGCAACCGCTGCTCCGGGGCCAGCTTCTGGTTGGGCTCTTCGAGCATGGCGCGCACGCGATCGAGCCCCTCGACGGGGCGCACGCTGGCTTCGACTTGAGCCAGCGACGGGAGCAGGCTCGGCCGTAGGTTGCGAGGGTCGAGCTGGTAGCCGTCGAACTTGCAAGCAGCCAACGCCAGACGGGCGAGTCCGAGGCCCCCTGGGGCCTCAGTCATGCGACGGTGGGCTTCGTCGGCGGCGAGCAGCGCCTGCTGTCCGGCCTTGGGCTCACCGAGCAAACAGAGGGTTGCACCCCTTCGCAAGCTGAGCGCGAAGTGATCCTTGTCGTCGGCCCCGGCGGCCAGCTGCCGCATGGCATCGAGGTTGCCGAGCGAACGCGCGGCGAGAAAGCCACGCGCGCGAAGGCGGCGGTCGTCCGACTCGAGCGCGAACTCGGTCCAGGCGTCGAACGCGCCCACGAGGACCTGCGTCGGCTCGCTCTCGCTCCTCGGAGCCACGACCCCGAATCCAAGGGTACGCACGCGTCGCGCTGCACTCTCCCGGTGGTCGCGGTTGGGCACGAGCACAGTGGCTTGTGCATAGGCGAGCACGGCCGCCCGATACTGTGCGTCGATGCGGAGCTGGGTTGCGTCGGCCTCGAACCAGGGGAGGGACTCCGGCCAGCGGAGCGCATAGTCGGCGGGCACGCAGCTCTGGGGATCGCCCTGCGCCTCTCGCTCGAAGCGCTCGAAACACGCATCCGCGCCCTCGTGGGCGCGCGACAGGATGTACACGGGCAAGAGCGTGGTACTCGCGAGGCCGAGCACGGCGAGCACCAGGGCCACCAGCCCCCACAACCGTCGTGCGCGTCGGCGAGGGCCGGCGAGCTTCTTCACCAGCGCCGCGTCGAGCTTGGCCGTGGACGTTTCGGTGGCTTCGTT
>JAUHZF010000424.1 GCA_030426145.1 Polyangia bacterium | reverse complement strand
GACGCTCAGCGCCAACTGTCGCGACGACCAGAGCTGCCCCGAGAGCGAGCGCGCGACACTCGACCGCCATCGTGTGCTCGCCAACACCTCGACGGCCACCTTCGCCATCGCGGGGGTCGGGGCCGTGCTCGGCGTGGTCGGCGTGGTCCTCTCACTCGACGGTGGCGACGAGGGCGAGAGCACGACCGCGCTGCGAGTGGGACCGGGTTCCGTCCAGCTAGAGCTTCGGTTCTAGCGCTACTGGCAGAGGATGTTGCAGTTGCCGGAGAGGCACTGGTAGTCGACGGCGCAGGGCTGAAACTGCCCCAGCTTCGCTTTGCAGGTGTTGTCCTGAACGCTGATCAGGTCTGACCCCACGCTGCAGTAGTGGTTCGTGGGACACTCGGACTCGTTCTCGCAGTAGGTGCACAGGTTCGAACCGTTGCAGACGAGCGTCTCGCAATCGTCAGGCCCCATACACATCGCGCCGTTGGGACACGCAGCGCATATCGGCCCACCGCAATCGACGTCGGTCTCGTCGCCGTTCTTGCTCTCATCACTGCAGACTGGCGCCACGCAGGTGCCGCCGTCGCACGTCTCCATGACGGCGGTGTTGCAGTCGCCGTTCTCGAGGCACTCCTTGCAGATGCCCCCTCCATCACAGAGGCCGTTGGCGACGATCCCCTCCGAGCACGCGGTGCGCGCGGCGAGGAAGTCGATCTCGCAGCGTCCGAGGTCACACTGAGGCTTCGCACACGGCGCGATCTCTCCCGGACAGTCGATGTCATCCATGCACTCGGGAGCGCCGCCGGCCGACGAGGTGCTGGTCGTGGAGGAGCTGGTCGTGGTGCCGCCGCCTTGGCTGGTCGTCGTACTCGCACCGCCGCTGCCATCTTCTTCGATGAAGTAGCCGTTGGCGCCCCCGATGAGGTGGCAGCCCACCGCCATCGCGGCCAGGAGAAGAAAGGGTGCAGCGCGTCGCACGCGAGAAGTGTAACGCATGCGCGGGATCATCGAACCCGAAAGACCGTGAAGGCGTCGCCGCCCTCCTCTTGCTCGGCCGGGCGCGACGCCACCTGGTCGGCGAGCGCGAGGTGGTCGCGGACCGCCTTCTTGAGGGCCCCGGTGCCGTGGCCATGTAGGACGAACCCCACGTCTTCCCCGGCTCCGCCCACCGATCGGTCGACGAAACGATCGAGCTCCTCGAGGGCCTCTTCTACGCGCATCCCCCGAAGATCGAGGGTGTTGTGGGTGGTGCGGATGACGCGGTCCGGGACCGCGGCGGCGGGCCGCTTCTTCTTCGGCGCCTTGCGCTCGGGCTTGGGCGCCTTCTTCTTGGCGCCCCCCTTGGCCACGCGGAGCTGACCGAGCGGCACCTTGAGGGAGAAGGCGCCCGCCCGCACGCGCACCGCGCCGTCTTGCGGCTCTTCTTCGATGACGGCGTTGGCCCCGAGCTTGTCGACGTAGACGGTGTCGCCCACCGCGTAACGCGAAGGTGGTCGGGCGGGTTTGGTCTTGGTGGCCTGGTCGACCGGTCCCCCGACGGCCGTGAGATGCGCCGCCTCGTCGATGCTGCGGCTGGCCTCGGCGAGATCGGGGGCTTGCTCGTCGAGGGTCTTGCTCACCGTGCGGAGCTTGGTGCGCGCCTGGCGGATCTGGGCCACCAGCTCACTGCTCTCCCGGGCGATGCGCGCGCGCTCCTTGTCGCGCACGCGGGCGCGCTCTTCCTCGAGCTCGGTGCGGAGCCGAGTCGCGGCGGCGGCGTCGGCTTCGGCCTCGACCCGGGCTTGCTCCGCGCGGCGCCGCTCGCGCTCGAGCTGGGTCACGATGGCTTCGCGCTCCACCGCGGCATCGCTCAAGAGCTCGCGGGCGCGCTCGATGACACGCGCCGACAGACCGAACCGGCCCGCGACCGCGAGCGCGCTCGAGGCGCCGGGCACGCCCATCGTGAGCCGAAACGTCGGTCGCATCTCGTCGAAGTCGAAGGCGACGGACGCATTGCGGAAGCGGTCGTCCGACGCCGCGAGCTCCTTGAGCCGCTCGTAGTGGGTCGTCGCCGCCACGGCCGACCCGCGCTCGACGAGCGCCTCAAGCACCGACGCCGCCAGGGCCGCGCCTTCTTCGGGGTCGGTTCCGCCCGCGACCTCGTCGAGCAAGACCAGGGTTCGGTCGTCGGCCTCGCTCAGCATAGCGGCGAGCGTTTCGACCTCGGCGCTGAACGTGGAGAGCGAGCGCTCGATGGACTGGTTGTCGCCGATGTCGGTGAGCACGGCCGCGAACCACCCCACCTCCGAGCCCGCGAGGGCCGGGACCGGGATCCCACACCGCGACATCCACACCGCCAAGCCCAGGCACTTGAGCGCGACGGTTTTGCCGCCGGCATTGGGCCCGCTGATCACCATCGCCTCACCGGATTCGAGAAGAATGTCGTTGGCCACCACCTCGTCGAGCTGCCGGGCGAGCAACGGGTGGCGCATGCGCCGCAGATCGATCCGCGCCTCGTCGACGACGGGAAGCGCGCGCCCGCGCACCACGGTGGCGTACTTGCAGAGGGCAGCGAGCACGTCGGCTTCGATACAGGCCTCGTAGCCGGTGCGGAGCGGGTCGATCACGGCGCGAAGGATGCCGCTGAGCTCGGCGTAGAGCCGCGCCTCTTCTCGCTCGACATCTCCCTCCGCCATACGCAGCCGGTTGGACACGGCCGTGACCGCGGGTGGCTCCACGTAGAGGGTGGCCCCGGTCGAGCTCGTTCCCAGCACGATGCCCTCCACCTTGCGGTGGGCGTCACTGCGCACGGGCAGGCCGTAACGGCCGTCGCGCTCGACGTAACTCTGCTCGCGCAGCACGTCGTCGAAGCGTTGGGAGAGACGCCCGAGGGTGTCGAGCAGATCCTTGCGGGCCGCGCGCACCCGTCCCCGCGCGTTCTTCAGCTCGCTCGAGGCGCCGTCGCGAAGCTCGCCGCGCTCATCGAGGCACCGCTCGAGGGACTGGCGCGGCGGCTCGAGCGCGGGGTCCACGTAGAGCAGCTCGGCGAGGAAAGGATGCGCCTCACGTATCTCCTTCGTATAGACGCGCAGGCTGGCCGCCCGCGTGAGGACCTTGCCGACCTCGCACAGCTCCTCCCCCGTGAGCACGCCCCCTTTGGCCAGGTGTTCGAGGGCGTCCTCGACAGCGGGAACGCCGAGGCTGGGGAGGGGGGCGCCCGTCTCGAGGGCCTCGAGCGCGGCCTCCGTGCGACGATGACGTCGGCGCGCCTCCGGCAGCGCGTCAGCGGGGGCGAAACCCATGATGCGGGCATGCGAGGGCGCCCCGGGGGCAAAATCAGCCACCCCGGTCAGCAGAGCCCGCCACTCGAGGTCGAGGGCAGCCTTCGTCTGCAGCTCGTTCATGTCTGGAGACCCGCCGCGGGTGCGGCGACGGTGTAGCTCACCTCGAGGCGGATGGCCGGGGTTTCTTTCGCCCAGGGGCCGCGACCGGCTTTCTGGGTCGTGTTAAAGGGAAGCCCCGCGGCAACGCCAGGAGCAAGAGAGAACAGTGCGCGTCAAGAACCTCATCGGACGACGAACCGCCACCCCGCCCCGCGACGCGGTGACGCCGAGCCACCAGATCCTCCTTCGCGGCGGCTACGTCCGCCAGATGGGCCAGGGGATCTTCAGTCTCCTCCCCCTCGGTCAGCGCTCGCGCGCGAAGATCGAGCAGATCTTGCGGGAGGAGATGGACGCCATCGAGGGTCAGGAGATCCTCATGCCGGTGGTGACCCCGGCCGAGCTCTGGCAGCAGTCGGGCCGCTACCAGGCCATCGGCGGCGAGCTGGTACGCTTCGACGACCGGTCCGGGCACCCCCACGTGCTCAACATGACCAACGAGGAGACGGTGGTCGACGTGGTCAAAGCCAACGTCGACAGCTACCGGCAGCTGCCGTTCATGGTCTACCAGGTGCAGACCAAGTTCCGCGACGAGCCGCGCAGCCGCGCCGGCCTCATCCGGGTGCGCGAGTTCATCATGAAGGACGGCTACTCCTTCCACCGCACCCCCGAAGATCTCGAGGCCTACTACGACCGCGTGCTCGAGGCCTACAAGCGCATCTTCAAGCGCTGTGGCCTCACGCAGACGGTCGACATCAGCTCCGATACCGGGATGATGGGCGGACGGCTCGCCCACGAGTTCATGTTCCTCAGCCCGCACGGCGAGGACACGCTGCTGTTGTGCGATAGCTGTGGCTACCGCGCCAACCGCGAGGTGGTGCCGACCAAGCGCTCGTTCAAGCCCGCGCAAGACGAGCCGCTGGCGGAGATGCAGCGCGTCGACACCCCCGGCACCAAGACCATCGAAGAGGTGGCGACCTTCTTGAAGACCACCGCCGACCGCTGCTGCAAGGCCGTGCTCTTCATGACCCGTGACGACAAGCCCGTGGCTGGTTTCGTGCGCGGCGACATGGACCTCAACCAGGCCAAGCTGCGCAACGCCATCATGGCGGCCGAGCTCCGACCCATGCGAGAGGACGAGTTCGCGCAGTTCGGCTCCGTCGCCGGCTACTTCGGTCCGGTGGGCCTCGACCCCGAGGTGTGGACCATGCGCTTCGACCGCTCGATCCTCGAGACCCCCAACCTCGTCATCGGGGGCAACGAGAAGGACGTGCACGTCACCGGCTTCAACCTCGCCCGCGACCTCGAGGGCGCCGAGGTCATCGATCTGGCCGACGTCGTCGAAGGGGACCCCTGCCCCGAGTGCGGCACTGGCCTTCGTCAGAGTCGCGGCATCGAAGTGGGCAACATCTTCCAGCTCGGCACCAAATACTCCGAGTCGATGGAGCTGCTCTACACAGAAGAAGACGGGGTCGCGAAGCACCCCACCATGGGTTGCTACGGCATCGGCGTCGGCCGGACCCTCGCCTGTGTCATCGAAGAACACCACGACGAGAACGGACCCATGTGGCCGGCCACGGTGGCGCCCTTCACGGTGCAGGTCTGTTGCATCCAGGCCAAGAAGCAGCCCGTACGTGAGGCGGGCGATGCGCTCTACCAGGCGCTGCTGAAGGCCGGTGTCGACGTCATCCTCGACGACCGCGAAGTGGGAGCGGGCTTCATGTTCGCCGACGCCGACCTCATCGGGGCCCCGGTCCGGGTCATCATCTCCCCCCGCAACCTCAAGAACGACGCGGTGGAGATGAAGTACCGGGTCGCCAACGCCGACGAGAGCCTGCCGACCTCGCTCCCCATCGCGGAGGCGGCAGAGACGATCCCGAAGCTGGTGAAGAAGCTCATCGACGCGATCGAGGGCTGACGCCCCCCTTCGAGTCGCTATGTTCTGCCCATGGATGTAGTGATCCTCATCGGGCACGGCGGCACGTCGAGCGAAACGCCGCGCGCGCTGGTGCGGGAGCTGAGGCAGCTGGAGAAGCAGCGCGAGCCCGGCACCCCCATGAGCGCGCGCGAGGCCGAGCTCGACGCGAAGGTTCGGCATTGGCCGCGTACGCCCGAGACCGACCCCTACAAGTTCGGTCTCGAGCGCATCGGCGAAGCCCTCCGCCCCAAGGTCGCGCCCGCCGAGCTGCGCGTGGCCTTCAACGAATTCTGCGCCCCCAGCATCGACGCGGCCGTCGACCAAGCCGTGGCCGACGGGGCCAAGCGCATCGTGCTCGTGACCACCATGGTCACCCCAGGCGGGAGCCACGCCGACGACGAAATCCCCAAGATCACCGAGGCGCTCCAGCAGCGCCACCCGGACGTGAAGCTCACCTACGCCTGGCCCTTCTCGCTCGACGCCACGGCCTCCCTCCTGGCCGAGACCGTCGCTTCGCACGCCCCCTGGTAGGAGGGAGCACGAGAGCATCTCCTCGCGGTCAGATGGTCGGCAGTGAGGCGACTTCGCACGTCCTCGCTCAGAGCCGCGGCCGTCACCTCACCGAAGCGGTCGAGAAGAAAGTGCCTCGGCGGCTTCGAAGGAGTTGGCCAGAGCTGCGTTCATCGCCTGTTCTACGACGCAGTCGGGGGCCTCCGTTCGTTCCCAACGGTCGAGGGCGAGCCGAGTGCAGCACGGGGTTGGTACGCGTGGCCTTCGCCATGCGCTTCGACGTGCCACCCCACAGAGGAGATCCGCGTGGCCCTCAATAAGACGACTGTGTGAATTCTGCGCCGCGAAGAGGAAAACGCTGGCCATGCGCAAGAGCTCCCTTGTACACATCACACCACAACCGGGCACAGTGTAGGGTCGCCAGCAGCGGCCACGAAGGAGACCACGCATGAAGCTGCAGACCATCGTTCCCATAGCGTTCCTCGTCACCACCGTCGGCCTCAGCGCCTGCGAGGACAACCACGAGCTCACCACTGGCGTCGACGTCAACGCGTCAACCGAGTTCAAGCTCGCATACGAAGGGGCCAACGAGCCGCTCCAGAGCTCCACCCTTCGGAAGAAGATCTGCGAGGCCATCGTGCGGACCGAAGGTGTCGCCGGTCACGAGGACGCGTGCGAGGGCTTCACCTACACCGTGACCCGTTTCGGCCGGTCCACCGTCTACGGCTACCTTCAAGATGGCCGGCCCATCACGATGACGATGGACGTCTCCGTCGAGGATCCGGCGAACGAAGTAACGTACCAGGCCACGCTCAACCGTCATCTCGACGCCGTCTTCGGCCTGACTTTCGAAGCGAAGATTACGAGTTCGGACCTCGAAGCGGCTCACGATTTCATCCGTGAGCTCGCGCAGGATGCTGGTGAGTACGGCGACTTCTGGCGAGACGATGTCGCCTCACGCGTCGAGGCCGTGGCGTGGGGCAACCTGCCCACCGACATCCAGGCCACATTCGACAAGGCCATCGAAACCCAGGCATTCGAGAACTGCTACGCCTATGAACTCGGCGACGAGGAGGGTGAGTGCCCACACGGCGCTGCGCTGAACGACGACGTGTTGTTCCGCATCCTTCGCGAAGGCGAGCCCGTGGGCTATGTACTCGGGATCTACGACTCGATCGACCACCCCTTGTGGGACGGCTCGGGTGTATACGTGTTCTATGATCTCAACGGGACCGAGGTCACCTCGGTCAGCTGGTCGGGCTGAACCAGCGAATGATGGAGGAGATCTGACCGAGGGTGGCGGTCCGCCGGCGCCAGGGTGGCGGCCGACCCCCTCCGCCTCACCCTCGGTCCGACCTCGTTCCGCGTGCATCGGTCCGATCTCGTTCCGGCCACCCTCGGTCTGATCTCGTTTCTGTGATCATCCCTCCCTGATAGGGTGCGTTCGGCATGGCGCTGACGTTGACGCTATTCCTTCTGGGCCTCCTCGCTACCGTCCTCACGGGCGTCGGCACAGCGGCGATGGTGGGACGCGCCCGTCACTATGGTGCGCTAAGGAGGCACCTGCGCATCGCCAAGAAGCAGCCCCCGCTCACACACCTCGAGGCGGACGATGCCGGGCAGGTGGTGTTTGTTCGCGGCCGGCTCGTGCTCACCGAAGTCGACGGCCAGCGCGTAGCCCGAGTCGCGATTGGAGAACTGGAACCAGGACTCGCGGGACCCTTTGCGATCCTGACCGGAACCTCACACGCAGCGCACAGCGGCCCTGCAGAGAAGGCCGCTACCGTATCGCTCCACGGCCGGGACCTTCGCCTCAGCCACGCGCGCGGAAAGGTACGACAATACCTCGAGGATGGCGACGAGGTGGTCGTGCACGCGCGCTTCCATCGCAGCGTTCAACACTCTCGAGGCTATCGCCACGCCCCCACCGAGACATGGTGGCTCGGCGAGAAAAAGCGCCGCTCGAGCATTAGCGATGCCAACGCAAAGCCTACCGCACGCGATATCCCCAGTATCTTCCGCCGAAGGTTTTCGACAGCCGACCTTGGCCCCCTCGAGACTTGCGT
>JAUHZF010000048.1 GCA_030426145.1 Polyangia bacterium | reverse complement strand
CACCGACGCGCTTGGAGGAGGCGCTGGAGGTGGGGGAGTGGTGACCTTCGGTTCGTTTTCTGGTGGGGCCGGCGCGCCAGCGCACCCAGGGCACAGCAAGAGCCCAGCGACGAGAAGTGCGCGTTCGAGGTAGGGGGCCACGAGCCCCTTTTCATCCAACCGCGCGCGGTTGCCAAGCCTCTCGCGTCACCGCGCGTCGCCGGCGATGACGCCCCGGAGCCATTGGTGACCTTCGTCATGGTGGAGTCGCGCCGGCGGTCGACGAGGCCCTCGGCGTTGCGTGAGATGCTCACGAGAATGTGGTCGGCGGCGAGGTAGCGCGCGAGGGTGAGGCGCCTCGGTAGCGTGCCGTCGCGCGCGACGACCGAGTAGCCGTCCTCGCGGATCTTGCGCTGCTCGAGGCCCGAGGTCGCGAGCGGAATGTCGGGGCCGCAGAGCAGGAGGTCGATGTCTCCCCGTTGAAGGCGATCCATGGTGCCGTCGGTGATTCGCTCGATGCGGAGCGATATCGTCGGTGCCACCGTCGCCAAGTAGGCCAGAAGCTCGGGGAGCATGATCAGCTCGAAGAGGTCGAAGGTGGAGATGGTGAAGGCTCGGGTCGCCGTCGCGGGGTCGAAGCCCTGATCGGGGGTGAGGGCCGTCCGCAAGGCTCTCAAGGCTTCGGATAGAGGCGCGCCGATGGCTTCGGCGGCGTTCAGGGTGCCGACGACGTTGGCTTCGTAGGCCTCCTGCGCGGTGAGGCCGAAGGCCATGCGAGCTGCCAGGTGGTACACGTCGCGCACCCCCGGCAGGTTCACCTCGAGGCCGAGCTCGACGATCCGCTCTTGGTGCTGTCGGGCCGACGCATGCAGCTCACTCCCCGGTACTGCCGCGTACCGGAGCCTTCCTGGCGCAAGAACCGTGTCGCGACCACACCCGCAGAGGGTGAAACGGCTCGTGCTGGTGTCGCCCTTCTTCCTGCAAGCGCCGAGCGGCGCCCCTTAGGTTCCCATGGGGTGACGTTTGTTCACCTTTACGGGGTGATTCGGTTGGGGTCTATTCCGCCCATGGCCGAGGATGAACGCGACGCGCCCGTGAGGGGTCGAAAGCGCATCACACTTCGACCATCCGGACCCACTTCGGTACCCCCGTCGGTTCCGAGACTGAACAGGCCTGCCAAGAGCAAGAGAAGCAGACGTCGCCGTCTCCGAACTCTCTCGGGGCTCAAGGTCGACCCTTCCCTCATGCAAACGAGGGAAGATTTTGAAGAGAGTAGGACGAGCAACATGAGCAACACAGCCGAGTCACTCGACAAGATCATGGACATCGAAGGGGCGTTCGCATGCGCCCTCGTCGACTTCGAAAGCGGCATGACGCTAGGCACTCGCGCATCGACGAACGGCTTCAACGTCGAGCTCGCAGCCAGCGGCAACACCGAAGTCATCCGCGCGAAGATGAAGGTCATGGAGGCGCTGGGGATCGGTGGCGGAATCGACGATGTGCTCGTCACGCTGGACACGCAGTACCACCTGATCCGGCCCCTCCGTAACCATCGCAACCTGTTCCTCTACCTGGCCATCGACCGCAAACGCGGCAACCTCGGCATGGCCCGACATCAGCTCTCAGGCGTCGAAGCCTCGCTCAGTCTGTGATCTGACGCGGCCCCGAGAGGGGGGCGGGGCGCCACGAAGACCGCGGTTTGGCGGCACGGGCGACGTGGGCACATCAGGCCTTTGGTCTGGTGAATCCGTACCTGCGACTACACGTGCCGCGCCGCGGCTCCGAGCTCGACCTGCAACTCGACGAGGGTACCCGCGCGTACCAGCAACAGTGGAAGCTGCCCGGAGCCCGTGCGGCACGCATCGACGTAGTCCGCTAGCGTTCGCACATCTCTGTCGGCAACCCGCAGCAGGATGTCGCCACGCCGAACGCCCGCTTCTGCGGCGGGGCTATCCTCGCGGACGGACAGCACGGCCACGCCTCCGAGAGAGTCGGCGCTTGCGACGATGCGGCTCGTCTCGGGACACGGCTTGCACATCACTCCCATAGTCGGCGCTTAAGCTCTCGGGCGTGGCCGTCTACCAGAAAGTGGAGATCCGACGGGAACGAGAGACCGGGCCTTTGGCTATCGGAGGTGATAGACCTCCCGCCATGGCCAGCCCCCCCGACCCTCGCGACACCATTCGGGATAACTACGCGCGCCGCGCCAAGATCGCCGCGCCCGAAACCGGGACGAGGAGCACCCCCTGCTGCTCTGGCGATGCGTCGTCCACGGTGGTCGACCGCACCGTCGACGCCACGGCATCGCTGGCCGTGGGCTACACCGCCGAGCAGCTCGAGGCCCTGCCCGAGGGGGCCGACATGGGACTCGGCTGCGGCACACCGTTGGCGATGGCTGCTCTCCAACCGGGTGAGACGGTGGTCGACCTCGGCGCAGGAGGTGGTCTCGACTGCTTCCTCGCCGCAGAAGAGGTGGGACCCGAAGGACGTGTCATCGGGGTCGACATGACGCCCGAGATGATCAGCCGCGCGCGTACCTCCGCGGCGGAGGCGGGCCAGACGAACGTCGAGTTTCGCCTCGGCGAGATCGAGAACCTGCCCGTGGCCGATGCCACCGTCGACGTCATCGTGTCCAACTGCGTCATCAACCTCTCCCCTGACAAGCAACGCGTCTACGACGAGTGCTACCGGGTGCTCAAGCCGGGGGGACGCGTCGCCTTCTCCGACGTGGTGGAGATTCACCCCATGAGCGACGAGATGCGTGAAGACGCCCTCCTCAACACATGTTGTGTCGGTGGCGCCCGCACGCCTGAGGCCGTGGCGAGCATGCTCACCGCAGCCGGCTTCGAGGAGGTTGCGGTGAAGGTAAAAGAAGACTCCCGCAGCTTCATCAAGGACTGGGTCCCCGGCAGCAACGCCGAGGACTACGTGGCCGCAGCTGAGATCACCGCCCGTAAGTCAGCCGACCCGAACGCCAAGCCCCCCTCGCGCAAGGCCTGCTGCGGCTGAGCTCCACGGCTAGGCGGGGCCGAAGGCGAGGTTCCACATCTTCGCGAGCGCCTCGAGCAAGTCCATCTCGGCGCTGCTGATCGTGTCGGCTTGGCTGGCTTCGTAGGCTGCGTAGAAGATGGTCTCGCGGGCGACTTCGCTCTTCACGCCTTCGGCGAGACGCTTGGCGTGGGCGGCGTCTTCCACCGTCTTGCCGGCCTCGTCGAGCGCCGCCCAAAACAGATCCTCACCGAGGCGCCGGGCGAGGTCGGCCAGGACCTCGTGCTCGTCGGGGCTGTAGCTTCCGTCGACGGCGATGACGGCGTGGAGCACCGCGCCAAAGGCGAGTCGTTCTGCTTCGTCCAGGTCCTCGAGCGTCGGTTCGTTGGAGCTCATGACCGCACCGTCGGCGCGGCCTCACCCGGTGTCAACGACGGGCCCGACATCGCAGGATGGCGGTAGAAAGCTTGCGTGAGAGGGGACCATGGGAGACCTTTCGCCCATGCAGCTGCGCAACTTCCTGGCCGGGGCCGTCGTGGTCGGTCTCATCGCCTGTGGCGCCCGCTCCGAGCTGGAGATCTCACCCGGGTCGACCTCGGCTGGCGGCGGCGCGAAGGGCGGTGTTGCTGGCGGGGGTGGCACAGGGGGGGACGGTGGCGGAGGTGCCCCGCCAGAGCCTTGCGAGGGCATCGAGCAACAGCCCTGCGGGTCGTCGGTGGGTGAGTGTTCCCCCGGCGTGCAGACCTGTCAGCCGGATGGCTTCTTCGGACCCTGCGTGGGTGCGGTGGGTCCGTTCGAGGAGCTCTGCAATGGCCTCGACGACAACTGTGATGGTCAGGTCGACGACGGGTTCGGCCTCGGCCAAGCCTGCGACGGGGCCGACAGCGACGTGTGCGCCGACGACGTCATGACGTGCGACGGTTGCACACTCGGCGACGACACCCTCGAGGTCTGCAACGGCGTCGACGACAACTGCAATGGCGTCGTCGACTCCGATTGCGAAGTCGGTGACTGCTCGCCCACCTTGCTCGTGACCGGGTCGACGCCGTCGAATCCCAACTGCGTCGACTTTCCCGTCATGGCCGGTTCGACGGGCGCCATCAACTACCCGTGCGAGGGCGGGATGGTCACCGCCAACCTCGACAACATCACTTTCTCTGGCACCGTCACCGAACAAGGTGACGTCAACCTGACGGGAACCGTGCTCTTCATCGGGCCCGATGGCTGTGATTGGCAAGCCGATCACTCGATCACGGGGTCGATTCCCGGCGGTACGGTGCAGTACTTCTACAGCGAGACGCTCCTCACCGTGCCGCAAGGCAACTGCTGGTTCCCGTGCACGGAGGTCGGCACCGTCGCCATCCAGTGGTAGCGACGCCGCGAGATGCTCGCCGACGACGGCGTTCTCAGGACGAAGCGGGTGCGAGATCGATGCCGAGGGTACTAGCGGCGACCCGCGCCATGCACGAGCGGGCGTGACGAAGGCCTGGGTCTAGCTGCTTGAAACGACGTCCCAGCGGGCGTAACTGCCCCGCATGGGTTCCATGAGCTTTCGCGGGCGCTGGGTCGTCCTCACGGGTGCGTCGGCCGGTCTCGGGCGCGAGATGGCGAAGATCTTGGCGCGCGACTATGGCGCCAACCTCGTCTTGGTTGCGCGCAGGGAGAATCGGCTCCGCGAGCTGGCCGACGAGCTCGAGGCCTTCGGTGTGAGCACCGCGGTGGTCTCTGCCGACCTGGCCATCGAGGACGACGTGCAGCGCGTCTTCGACGAGAGCATCGCGGGGCGCTCCATCTACGGCGTGATCCTCAACGCGGGGATCACCCACTTCGGGCACCACGACGAGCTCTCCTTCGAGGCCTTCAAGAAGATGCTCGCGCTCAACGTCACGAGCAGCACCCAGCTCATGGGTTTGTTCAGCACCTACCTCGAACGCGAGGGGGAGCACGGCGGGATGCTCATCGTCTCCAGCCTCGCAGGCCTCACTCCGGTCGCTTACCAAGCCGCCTACAGCGGCACCAAAGCCTTCCTCGTCAACTACGCCTGCAGCTTGCACCACGAGATGGGTAAGCGCGGCGTCTCCATCACCACGGTCACGCCCGGCGGCATCGCCACCGAGATGACGGCCGGCGATCGATTCGACGCCCTCCGCAAGTGGCTCATGCCCGCCGATCGCTGCGCCGCCGACTGCCTCCAAGCCTTCGAGAAGCGCCTCTACCTCCACACCCCGGGAACGATGTACCGGTGGGGCACCAAGCTCACCAAGCTCGTCCCGGAGCGCTTCTTCGTGGGCCGCGTCGCCGCCGAGTACCGCAAGTCCCTCGAGGGCCGCTAGTTCATCCTGGCGTGCTACGTTCGAATCTCGACGTTCGATCCTCCGCCCGCGTGACCAGGAGCCATGTCGGCCGCCCCGCAGCCTCCCAAGCCCCCACCCAAGACGCCCGGGACCGATCCATCTGGTGAGCCAACCCCTGGGTGGTTGAAGTGGGTCCTCATCGGAGGCCTCCTCGTCTTCCTCTACGTCGCCTCGACCTGGGACGCCCAGGAGACCGCAGGCCCGCCCATGGCCTACTCCGACTTCGTGGCGCGGGTCGAGAAGGGCGAGGTGGAGAAGGTTGTCCTGCGTGGCCGCAAGGTCGACGTATTCATGAAGGAGGCCACGGAGGTCGATGGGAAGAGCAGCAAACGCTTCCGCAGCAACCTCCCGGCCCAAGACGACGACGCGCTCTGGCCGGCTCTTCGCAAGAGCGAGGTGAAGGTCAGCGTCAAAGATGACAGCGCCTCACCCCTCTCCTCCATTCTCGCCTTGGCCCTACCTTGGATCCTCATCCTCGGGGTGTGGTTCTGGCTGTCCCGGCGCTCGCGAGGACTCATGGGCGCGGGAGGACCCTTCGGATCCAAGCCGACCCAGAAGCGGTTCACGGTCGAGTCCGAGGTCGACGTCACCTTCGACGACGTGGCGGGTCTCGACGCGGCCAAACGAGACCTGCGCGAGGTGGTCGCCTTCCTCGAGGATCCGGCACGGTTCGAGGCCCTCGGGGGCAAGATGCCGCGAGGGATCCTCCTCGCGGGTCCTCCTGGGACCGGTAAGACGCTCCTGGCCCGCGCCGTGGCGGGCGAGGCCGGCGTGCCCTTTTTCTCCCTGAGCGGCTCCGAGTTCATCGAGATGTTCGTGGGCGTTGGGGCGGCTCGGGTGCGAAGCCTCTTCGAGTCGGCGCGAAAGGTCGCGCCGGCCATTCTGTTCATCGACGAGATCGACGCCGTAGGTCGGTCGCGTGGCACCGGCCTCGGCGGCGGGCACGACGAACGCGAGCAGACCCTCAACCAGCTCCTCGCGGAGATGGACGGCTTCGCTCGCGACGAGCGTGTGGTCGTGCTCGCCGCGACCAACCGTCCCGACGTGCTCGACCCCGCCCTACTGCGGCCGGGGCGTTTCGACCGCCGTGTGATGGCCGGCCTACCCGAGGTGGCAGCGCGCCGCGCCATTCTCGGCGTGCACACGCGAAAGGTACCGCTCGATCCTGACGTCGACCTCGACCGCTGGGCCCGCGCGACGCCTGGTCTATCGGGCGCCGACCTCGCCAACGTGGTCAACGAGGCGGTCTGGGCTGCCTTTCGTCGTGGCTCGGAGCTCATCGCCGATGTCGACATGGCGGCCGGCCTCGACAAGTTCATTCTCGGTGAGCCGCGCGAAGGCCGCCTGCACCCCGACGAGAAGCATCGGGTTGCGGTTCACGAGGCGGGTCACGCGCTGGTCGCGCACATCGACGGCACGGCGGTAATGCGCATGTCCATCCTTCCTCGGGGGATGGCGCTGGGGATCACGCAGCCGCTCCCGGAAGAGGACAAACATCTGCAGACCAAGAGCGAGCTGCTCGCGCGACTTCGCATGCTGATGGGGGGCTATGCGGCCGAAGGTGCCGTGCTCGGAGAAGTCTCGAGCGGCGCCGAAGACGACCTCAAACGTGCGACCCAGCTCGCCCTACGCATGGTGGGCCAGATGGGCATGAGTGACCGCATCGGTCCCATGTTCTACGAGCACGCGCGCGAGCACCCATTCCTGGGCGCACGCATTGCAACCGAAGGTGGGGTGAGCGACGCGAGCATTCACATCCTCGAAGAGGAGGCCGGCACCATGCTGCGGCAGGCGCTCGCCGCCGCGGAGGCGGTGGTGGTCGAGGAGCGCGAGCGTCTCGACCGTTTGGTCGACGCCCTCATGCGCGACGAGACCCTCGAGCGGGACGCGCTACGTACCTTGCTCGAGCAGCCTCCACCCAACTCTGGCGAGCGCTCGGGGCCGGACGACGAGACCTCGGCCAACGTCGTGTCGATCGGCAATTCCGGGTAGGCACCACGATTCCTCCACGTTGATGCGCCGCCTCCCCTTCATCCTCTCGCTACGCGGCGACCTCGACGAGGTACGGCGGCGCCAGGTGCCGACACAGGTCGCGCTCGAGCTCGGGGTGCCGCTCGCAGAAGCGCGCGCCTTCTTGGCCGCGCTTCCCCTTGCCTGGCCGAAGAACGACGAGCTCGAGGTGCTGAACGAGCTCGGACTATGCGCTGAGCCAGGCGACGCCACGGAGCCGGGACCCTGCGCGGCGCACGAGCAGCTCCTGGCTACGCGTCACTGCACCCAGTGCGATGCTGCCTGTTGCACGGTGTGTGTCGCGAGCACGGGGGAACCGCTGACGTGTTCGGCCTGCGCCATCAGGAAACGAAGGCGCCGCGGCTTCTTCTACGTGCGTGTGGCGATCCTGTTATCCATCCTCGGGGTCGTGCTCCTCTACGCGTGGAATCGGCACCGCCGCCTCGCGTGGCGTACCACCTGGGCGGCCCCTCTCGAGGTGGCGATCGTGGTGGTGCCTCGAGGGCCCATCGACGGCGACGTGCTCACCGAGCTGCGGCAAAGGGGAAGCGCACTTCAGCAACGGCTTCACACCGAGTACAGGCGGTACGCGACCCACGGAGTGCAACCGTTCCGCATCACGGTCTACGCCGCTCCGGGCACGCCGCCGGCCCCGCCCGCGGTGCCCGACGACATCGATACCCTCTCGGGCCTGGCGCGTTACACGTGGCACAAGCGGAATTGGGTGAAGAGCATCGACGATGCGGTAGGTCTACCCTCGGAGGGCTTCGACGCTTGCATCTACCTCGTCGCGCGCCCCATCGCCGATGGCCTCCCGCGAACCGTCGAAGGCGTCGGCGAAGACGGTGGAACGATTGGCATCGTCGAGATCGACCTGAGCGATGATACGGTCGATCTCGCGCTCTTCGTTGCGGCTCACGAGCTGTTTCACCTCTTGGGGGCAGACGATCGTTATGGGCCGACCGGCGACGTTCAGGTTCCGGGTGGCCTAGCCGAACCCGACCTTCAGCCCTTGTATCCGCAGCGCTTTACGGAGCTCATGGCCCGGCAACGCCCGGTCAGCGAAACGAACCAGGTGCTCCCGGAGAGCCTCGACGAGCTTCGTGTGGGGGCGACTACGGCCGGCGAGGTCGGCTGGACCGCCCACTGAGTGGTTCGAGGTTCGTGGTTCGAGGTTCGAGGTCTCGGGGCATGGAGTGAATGGCGTTGGAGCTAGCCGCGGAGCGACCAAGCACGCACGACGTCATCGGGGCGCTCGCCGGCGAACAGCGGGACGGCGGTGTCGCCGCGGATGCCAACCACCGGGGGGAGGCCACGCGAGCAATGGCGGGACCACATCGAAAGGGTGTAGGCGCCGGTGTCGCGGATGACCAAGAGGTCGCCGGGTTCGGCCGGCGGGAGGTCACGGTCGCGGGCGATGATATCACCTGCGAAGCAGAGCGGTCCGCCGACGTGTGCCTTCTGTGAGCCTTCCCGCGGCGTACCGTCGGGTCGTAAGACGAACAGCTCATGGCCCCAGGCCTCGGGGCGGTAGACCGGGCGCAAGAGAAGGTCGGCACCGAGGTGGACGACGTAGAGCGGGGTGCCGTCGATGACCTTCACCGCCTCGACCCGACTCACCGCCCATCCCGTCCCGGCATGCAGCGCGCGTCCCAGCTCGGTCACGATGGTACGCCGCCCCCAGAACGGGAGCTTCGCGAGGGCATCGGCCCAGTCTTGCACGTTGGGGGGCTCAGGGTCGCCGTCGGTGTAGCGCACCGGCAGTCCGCCACCGACGTCGATCCAGTCGAGGTCGAGCGCCTCGACGACTTCGCCCGTGGCGCGAGCAGCCGCTTCCAGAAGGGCTAAACCCACCCCCTGCGAGCCCGTATGTACGTGGAGTCCGCTGATGAACGGAAATCGCTTCACCAGCGCGGGGGCTCGTTCGATCAGCTCGCCGAACTTGCTGTCACGCGAGACGGTCGACGTATGGCCGATCGAGCCTGCGCCGATGGCGGGATTGACCCTCAGACCAATGCGGGCCGCAGAAGGTGCGCCCAGCTTGGCGAGGCGCTCGAGCTCTCCTTCATGGTCGGCGTTGAGCCACAGTCCGAGGCGCAGGGCCTCGGAGAGCTCTTCGTCGGTCTTGGCGGGAGAGTCGAACACGAGACGGTCGGCGGGACAGCCGGCGGCCAGGGCGCATCGAACCTCTTCCCACGAAGCGGCTTCGAGCCCGCCTCCCGCTTGCACCACCACCCGCAGCAGCTCGATGAGAGGATTGGCTTTGATGGCGATGCCGTGGACGGCGTCGCTTGGAAATGCGGCGATGAGGGCCCCGAGGCGTGCCTCGAGGGCCTCGAGGTCGTGGAACATCAACGCCTTCTTGGGCCACCATCCCGCACGTCGGGCGGCGTCGAGGCCCCGTTGCACGTCGGCCTGCGTGGCGCGTGAAGACCAGCTCATGTCAGCCTCCCGCTCTGCACGAGCAGCTCTGCCTTTTCACGGAGCTCGACGAAGCGAGCGCGGAACCACGCCGCACCGCCATCGGAGGAGCGGTGAAGCATGGTGACGAGGCGCGCACCGAGGGCGACTCGGAGCACGCCGTTCTGTGCGCCATCGGGCGGCCCGAGCGACACGGGTTGCCCGAGGTGGAATCGTGTGGCGAGCCGGGGGTCTTCGGCGGAGAGGTCGGTGTCGAGCAGGTGGTAGAGCTGCTTCAGCTGGGGAACCTCGAGACGACCCTGACGACCTTCGACCCTGAAACAGAACACCGAGGGGAATGCGCCGAGCCCACTCGCGAGCAGATGAGCCGGAGGTTCGGGGAGGTCGATGTGGAGGTGAGGCGAAGGGCCGAACCCCTCGATGAAGGCTCCGGCGAAGGTGTGGTAGGCGCGGGCCCGTCGCATCGGGGGCACGGCGTGGTAGGCCTCGGTCTCCTCGAGGGCCATGAGCCAACGGAGGATGAGGCCGGGATTGCTCGAGGTGGTGAGCGCTTCACGCGCCTGCTCCCACGCGTAGGGGAGGTCGGCGCGCGAGAACCAGGCCGAGAGACCCTCGGGAAGGGGACCGGGGTCGCCCGCAACGCTCGGGGGAAGGATGAGCGCGGCCGAGAATGGCGGGCCGGAGTAGAACTTCGACCCCGTCCACAAGACGGGAAAGCCGAGGGTGATGGCACGCCGTACATCGCGCATCGACACGCGACCTTGGGCGGCGTCGACGAGGACCGTGAGCTGCTCACCGAGCTCGGCGTGCAGCTGTTGCACCACGCCCAACGAGGGCGCGCGAAGGCCGGTCTTCGAGTGCGCGACGAGGTGGACCACCACCGCGGCCCCCTCTGCGGCAGCCGCTCGAACCCGCTTCTGCAGCTCGTCGTCGACCACATCGAGGTCGATGCGGCCGCCTTCGTCCTGGCGCAGGTAGAAGGGCTCGGCCGTGCAGCGTTCGGCCAGGCCGGGCACGCGCTGCCCCACCGTGACTTCACCGCCGTGAGGGGTGAGGGTGGAGAAGGTGCGTCCCTGCGACGCGCCCATCGTGCCGCCCCCCAGCTCGGAGGCGCCGACCACGACGTGATGGACGCGGTCGCGGCCGGAGCGTTGAAGCGCCAGCGCGCTCACCATGTAGATGGCGTCGGTGCCCGACGGGGCGATCACGATGCCCGGTTCTGCCCCGAGCTCCATGAGGGCGCGCAGGCGGGTGCGGATCTCGCTGGCGCTCGCGTCGACGGCAAGCTCGGGGGAGCGGTGCTCGCGCCACGTCTCGAGCGCTACCTCAGCGGCACGGGTGGCCATCTCGGATGGCCAGCTCGCGGTGCAGCTGCCGAGCGGAACCCCGGATCGAGGACGGGTGGTGGTGCGGTACTTCGACAGCCCGGTTTCGGGGTCGAGGACCTGGCGTTGATCTCCTCCTCTCACGAGAAGGTCGGAAACGGTCCATTCCTCTGGCGACACAGCTCTCCCGGCACGCCGTAGGGCAGCGCCACCCTTTGGCTACCGGAACCAAGCGCCAATTACCACCGCCGATCCGGGTAGGGACCTCGATGGCGTGGCGACGCACTGAGTCCCAATCGAGGAGGAGAAGGCGGTCGTCGGCTCTTCCGCCCACGACAAACACCCACGAGAGCCAGAAACTGCCGCTATCGTGGGGGGATGAAGCGCCCCATCGCCGAGCTTCGCGCCACGCTCTTCGCCGCCCTCGCCGTGGGCTGCGGCACCACCGCCAAAGACGACACACCGCCCACGGTCGTGGTGGAGCCCGAGCCGGTGGTTCCGTTGCCAGCGCCCGCGCCGGTCACCACGTCGAAGAAGCCCGCCCCGCCGACGTCGAAGCTGGTGGGCTACCAGAACGTCGACGGCGCGGTGAATCGACTCGGTCCCGCAACCTGCTCGGCGGAGATCCCCCAACCCCAGTGCAGAGGTGACGAGTCTCACCAACGCTGCTCCAAGGACTCGGACTGCACCGAGCATCCGCATGGCCGGTGCGCTTCTGGGGTGGGTCAGATCGGAACCTATTGCGGTTGCCTCTACAGCTGCACCAAAGACGCCGAGTGTGGCGAGGGAGAGGTGTGCGTCTGCGGCGACGCCATCACCACGCCTCACGGTGGATCCGTCTGTGCCAAGGCTGCGTGTTCCCGCGCCGCCGACTGCGGGGACCAGCCCTGCGGTGTGTCGAGCTACCACAACGGTTGTGGACGCCAGGTGAAGCTGCAGTGCCGCCAGAGCGATGACGCGTGCAAGAGCGCTGCGGAGTGCGGAGAGCGCGAGCAGTGCGTGGCGGCAGAAGGAAACTTCGCGTGCCGGGGTCGAACGTGTGTGGTCGGTCGGCCGCTCCGCGTGGAGGGTGAGCTGCGCGCGGCCCCACCCACGTCGCGGGCCGACTGGGGGCGTCCCGTGGCTTGGGATACGTCGCTCACCGACGACGAGCGACGGAGGGGTCGCGCCCACTACCTGATGGTGGCTGCCCTCGAGCATGGCTCGGTGGGAAGCTTTGCGCGTTTCACCCTGCAGCTGCTCGCCTTGGGCGCGCCGGCGCACCTTCTCGCGGAGACGCAGCGCGCTGCCCTCGACGAAGTGCACCACGCACAGCTGATGTACGGCGTGGCATCGGCCCTCGGGGCCGACGTGGGACCGGGACCGGTGCGGGCGACCGCACCGCCGCCGACGGAGCCCACGGCCGTGCTCGAGGCGCTGATCGAAGAAGGGTGCGTGGGCGAGAGCCTCGGGGCCGTCGAAGCGGCGGCTGCAGCCAGCCACGCGCTTCCGCCCCTCGGGCAGGCCTTGCGCGAGGTGGCCGACGACGAGACGCGCCACGCGGCACTCGCGTGGAACAGCTTGGACTGGATGCTACGCGTGTGGCCGGGGCTGAAGCCACACGCCGAAGCCACATTTGCGCGCGCTCTAGCCGCGGTGCCGCCGGCTCCGACGACGGAACCGGTGCCGCGCCTCGGGATCCTGCCCGAAGCAGAGCTCTCGGCCATCCGTCAGCAAGCGGTCGAGCACGTGGTCCGACCGCTGGCACGACACGTCGTGGGATGACGACCTCATGGCGAGGTCGCGGTCACGATGAGCTCTCGAATGAGCATCCTCACGTGCTCGTGTTGAAGCGGCTTGGCCATCACCCGCGTGGCGTCAGGGAGCTCGTGGTCTTCGTAGTGGAAGCCCGTGGCCACGACGATGGGGAGGTTCGGGTAGCGCCGGCGTAGCTTCGCCATCAACTCGTCGCCGGGCATGTCGGGTAGGCCGAGGTCGAGCAGCACCAGGTCGATGCCACCATCGTGCATGGCGAGGAGCGCGCCTCGTGCGTCCTCGGCCTCGATCACCTCGACCCCGTGGCGCAAGAACAGCCGCTTCAGCGCGCGCCGAACGAGCTCCTCGTCGTCGACGATCAACACGCGAGGTTTGGGCTCGCGGTGCTGAATCCCAGAGGGCGCGTCATCGTCGTCCGAGCTCGGGCTCGTGAGGTGGCGGGGTAGCGATATGGTGAAGGTGGTTCCGGCACCGGCACACGACTGGCAGGTCATGTCGCCGCCGAGGCGGCGCACCGTGTCCCAGGCGGTCGCGAGCCCGAGCCCGGTACCCCGCCCTCGGGGCTTGGTCGTGAAGAAGGGTTCGCCGATACGAGCCAGCACCTCTTCGGACATGCCGGAGCCGTTGTCTTCCACCTCGATGAGCACGCTCTTGTCACCGGCCGAGGGGCGCACCCGAAGGGTGAGCCGGGGCTCGTCGGTGCCCTGCATCGCGTCACGCGCATTGATGCACAGGTTCAGGAGCACCATCTCGAGCTCGCCCGGTTCGGCCAGCACGTTGTAGATGGGGCCTTTGACGTCGACGCGTAGATCGACTTCAGGCCCAAAGGCGTGCTGGCAGAGCGTGGTGATCTCGTGCACGGCGAACACGGGACTGGTGGGTTGGAGCTCGTCGTCCGGCTCGGCCCGAACGGCCTTGAACAGTCCCGAGACCATGGTGGTCGCGGTGCGCGCGGCTTCGATGGCGTCGTCGAGGGCCGGCTGAAGCTCGCTGTCGACCATGGCTCGGCAGTGCTCGAGGTTGGGCATGATCGAGGACAGTACGTTGAGGAAGTTGTGCGCCATGCCCGCCACGAAGACCCCACGCGTTTCGTGGTGGTGCAGCTCGGCGAGCCTGGCCTCCAGCCGGCGTTCTCTCGTGACGTCCTGCACGGCGACGTGCCACACCAGCTGCTCCTGGTCGCGGGTCGCAAAGGCGCGGCACGCCAGGTGTCGAGGCTTGTCCGTCTCGATGCGCAGCTCACATTTGAAGCTTCGCGACTGCACCGAGCTCGACCGCAGCGCGCGCCAGAAGGCCATGCGGTCCGTCGGCCGAACGTGCGTCCAGAGCCGCTCGGGCCCATCGTCACACCAAGCGTCGGCCACCCCGAAGAGGCGCTTCGCCTCGTCACCGACCGACACCAGGCGCTCCTCGCCGAAGGCGGTCACGACATAGCTGAAGTGCCCTCCCACCAGCGACTCGACCATCGCCGGCGTCGGGGGTTGTGTGGCCCGCTGCTTCACCACCTGCGCCCCCACGAGCGCATCCGTCACGAAAGCGTCCAGGCTGAAGGCCCCACCGCCATTCTTCATGGGGTTCCACCCCAGCATCATCCGTGCCGCGGACTCAGGTGGCCGAAATCGTGGCGCTGGTTCTGGGTGGCTGTCCTCGTACGAGGCCACCCGTTCTTGGGCCTGTCACCGAATGAGGACACTCCGACTGGAGCTGGCTAGCGCTTGAGCTCGAAGGTCCGAATGAGCTTGTTGACGAGGGAACGAGCGACGTCGAGACGGCGGGCGGCCTCGCTCACGTTCCAGTCCGTTTCCGTGAGCGTGCGGATGATGAGGGCCTTCTTGAAGTCCTGAAGCTGCTGCTGGTAGGTCAGCCGCCGCGTCGAGGTCGGCTCCACCTCGTCGTGGGTCGAGGGGAAGATGTGGCGCGGCTCCACCGTCGGCGTGCCCTCGCCCGCCGCGCGCAGCGTGGCCGCGGCAAGGGCATTGGAGAGCTGGCGCACGTTGCCTGGCCACTCGGCCGTCTCGACGGCGTGTAGGGCGAGCGGCGAGAGACGAAGGGTGGGAAGCCGGTTCTGCTCGCACAGGTCTTCGCAGATGCTGGTGGCGAGCAGTGGGACGTCCTCCAAGCGTTCGTCGAGCGGCGGCATCGAGATGGGGAGAACGTTCAACCGGTAGTAGAGGTCTTCGCGGAACGTGCCTTGGCGCGAGGCTTCTTCGAGGTCGACGTTGGTCGCGGCGATCACCCGGATGTCGGCATCGCGTGGCGAAGACTCGCCGAGGCGGAAGTAGCGTCCGGACTGCAACAGCTGCAGGAGCTTGGACTGGGCCACGAGGGGCAGTTCGCCGATCTCGTCGAGGAAGAGGGTTCCACGCTGGGCGGCCAAGACCTTGCCCTCGGAGGCCGAGGTGGCCGTCGAATGGGCGCCGGCCACGGCGCCGAAGAGCTCGTTCTCGATGAGCTGCTCGGGCAGGGCGCCACAGTTGACCTCGACGAAGGGGTGGGCGGCACGAGGCGAGTTCTGATGGATGATGCGGGCCAGCAACGTCTTGCCCGTACCGGTGGGACCGGTGAGGAGGACGCCGACGTCGTGGGGGGCCACGAAGGAGACCTGCTTGAGGACGTTGGCCACCGCCTTGCTGCGGCCGACGAAGGCGGCATGGCCCTGCAGGGCCTCTCGGTACGGTTGGGTCGGGTCTTCCCCAACCTGTGCGCGTTCCTTCAGCAGGAGCCGGTCTGCGTTGGGGGCGATGTGGCGGGCCAACATCTCCACGCGGTCCTTGTCCTCGGCGCTGAATGGACCGGGATCGGGTCGGTCCTGGAGGTAGACGACACCGATCGCGGGGTCGCGACCGATGGGCGCGCAGAGAATGGCCTCGATTCGGTTGTTGCGCACGCTCCCACGCTCGCGGAACCGCGGGTCGCGGAGGGCCGACGCGGTGACCACCGTCTCGCCCGTGGCCATGGCCTGCTCGACGACACCCTGGGAGATGGCCTCGCGAAAGGCTTCGACTTGCTCCTCGGACCCGGCGTGGCCCATCCAGAAGAGCACCTCGTCGGCGTCGCCTCGCAGCTCGAGATACCCGCGCCGCGCCCGAGAGATACGCACGATGAGAGCCAGGGCGTCGCGGAGGAACGGCCTCAGCTCCTGCTGCTCGGTGAGCTGCAGCAGTTGTCGGTAGAGGTCTACCTCGCCGTGCAGCCGTTCGACCTCGGCTTCGAGCGCTGACGCCATCGCCCTCGGGATAGCCCACCCCAGACGGCGTGGAAAGGCGGCGTGCGCTACGGAACCTCACTCATCACGAGCCGCGTGGAGCTCGCGTCGGGTCCTCTGCCGATGGTGGTATACGAGCGCCGTGAGCGACGACGCCACGATCACGATCGACCACCGACCATCGAGAGCTGGCGATGTCGCGACCGAGCTCGGGCTCGTGATCGTGTGGTCGTCGGCGCAGCCCGAGCGTGTGGGGGAGATCGGCTTCGTGCCACGGGGGGCGTCGCGCCTCCTCGGGCGAGGTGAAGGTCCGTCGGGGGAGACAGCGCTCGTCTTCGGGCGTCAGCGACCTGGCGAGTTGGTGCCGGGCGAAGCCCTGGCCGGACGGGGGATCTCTCGCCGTCAGCTCGTGCTGCGTGGGGAGGGGGACCACATCGGCTTCGAACGGGTCGGTCGCTGCCCCGCGCTGCTCAACGGACGGGAGCTCGACACGGGGCGCGTCGCGGAGGGCGATGTGCTCGCGCTCACCGAGCAGCTCGTTCTGCTGTGCGTTCGTCGGCGGCTCGAGCTGCCACCGCTGCGGAACCTTCCACCCGAGCGGTGGCCCGACTTCGGTCGCGCCGATGCCACGGGCCTCATTGGCGAGAGTCCGGCCGCCTGGCGCATGCGCGATGAGGTCGCCCTGGTGGCCATGACGTCGGCGCACGTCCTCGTGCTCGGCCCGAGCGGTGCCGGGAAAGAAGTCATCGCGGCCGCGATTCACCGCTTGTCTCCTCGCCAGCAGGCCCCGCTCGTGTCGCGCAACGCGGCGACCCTGCCCGAAGGCCTGGTCGATGCCGAGCTCTTCGGTCACGTCGCGGACTATCCCCAGGCCGGTATGGCGGCACGGGAGGGGCTCATCGGCGAAGCCGACGGGGGTACCCTCTTCCTGGACGAGATCGGCGAGCTGGATGCCTCCCTTCAGGCTCACCTGCTGCGCGTCCTCGACCAGGGCGAATACCAACGCCTCGGGGACGACCGAAGGCGGCGCGCCGATCTCCGTGTGGTCGCCGCGACCAATCGCGACGTGAGCGAGCTCAAGGGCGACTTCGCGGCGCGGCTCAAGGTGCGGGTGACGGTTCCCGGCCTCGAGGAGCGACGGGAAGACATCCCCCTCCTCCTGATCATGCTGCTCGAACGCGCCGTACGCGACACGCCGCAGCTGCGTCAGACCTATGCGCTCGAGGGCGAAGGTCCGGCGCTCCTCACAGCCCTGGAGCCGGATTTCGTCTCCGACCTCGTGCGCGGGAGCTACGCCTACCACGTGAGAGAGCTCGACCGCCGATTGTGGGAGGCCATCGTGGGTAGCGTTGGTCCCCGTATCGCTTTGGTGGCCGAGCACGCGGGCGCGAGCGCCTCCCATGACGTTGGGGACGGCCCTGCGGTGGACGTCGATGCCGACGCCGTGCGGGCGGCGCTCGACGCCCACGAAGGCAACAAGACGGCCGCCGCGGCCGAGCTCGGGCTCAGTCGGTTTCAGCTCTACCGGTTGCTCAAGCGCTTCGACATCGCGTAGCGAGCGAGCGCGGCGTGGGTCGCGATGGCCATGAAGCCGGCTCGCGCGGTCTCGGGCAGGGTGAGGGCGCGCGCCTCGAGTCGCGCGAGGCCGTCGAGGGCGGCTTCTTGCGCTTCGGGGGTACGACCCATCGCCACGAGCGCCTCGACGCGGCCGAGGTCGACTTGCGCTTCACCCTCTTCGACGCCACCGAGCTCGTCGATGGTATGGCGTGCCCGATCGACCAAGGTGAAGGCTCGCACGGCGTCGCCTTCGGCCACGGCCACGCGGGCGCCGAGCCCGAGCGCGAGGGGCTCGAGGGGAGGGAAGGGGCCGAGGTGTGTCATGGCGCGCCGCGCGTGCTCGGCCGCTCCCTTCACGTCGCCCGCCTCGAGCAGGAGGGCGCCGAGATAAGCATGGGCCGCACCCTCGAGCCGCGGGTCGCGTTGGCGCTCCAGCGCCTCGATGGCTTCGCGTGCGGTTTCGATGCCGGCCTCGAGCCCTCGTACCCGTGCCAGCACGGGCCCCAGCAAGAGCAGCAGCCACGCCGTGACGTGGTCGAGACCCAGTGTACGGGCCTGCCCGAGGGCGGGGACCAACATAGCCTCGGCGTCGTCGTAGGCGCCCTGTTCGGATGCCGCGAAGCCGATCTCGCCGCGAACCGCGCATGCGTTTCGGAGGTCGCCGGCCTCGGTGAAGGCCGCGAGGGCGCGCTCCAAGGTCTCGCGCCATTCGGCCACTTCGCCTCGATGGAGGTGGAGCATGGCGCGCACGAAATCGAGGTGTCCGCCGAAGAGCTCGGGGGGACCGAGCTCGGCGAGTCGTCGCACGGCGCGCTCGGCGCGGTCGTAGTCCCCGACCCGCGTTGCGAACTGAGCGCCTTGTGCCAGCGCGAGCCAGCCATCCGTCGCTGCCGCCGGCTCCGGCGTGGCGGCGATGCAGGTATCCAGTAGCGTGGTGAGAACCTCGACCTCACCGCCAGCCCGCGACGCTTCGAAGAGCAGTCGCACAGCTCGGAAGCCATGGCGTGACGTCGTCGGGAGCAACGCGAGCGCGCCCTGGCCCGCGTCGAAGGCCCGGTCGTGACGCCCTCGCCAGATGTGCGCCTCGGCCGCGACGAGGGCGAGGCGCCCCTTGGTCTCGTCGTCGGCTTCGGGGACTGGGGCAGACAGCGCGAGCGCGCGCTCGAGGTCGCCGAGAGCCAACGCGCGTTCGGCCGCGCGCATCGACCACATCGCGGCGCGACGGAGGTCGCCGCCGTCGCGGTAGTGGCGGCTCAGTTCGTCTGGCTCGACGTCGGGTCGGCCGTCGAGAAAGCGAGCCGCCGCGGCGTGGGCACGACGACGGTCCTCGGCCACCCACGTGGCGTAGGTCGCCTCGACGAGCAGGTCGTGCGCGAAGAGGAAGCTCTCGTCTGCGGGCTCGATCACCGTCGCCATCACGAGCTCCTCGAGCCACGGTCTGACCCTGTTCTCCGGGGTGGCGAGCACGGCGGCCACCCTGGCTGCATCGAAGGTGCGACCGAAGACGCTCGCGGCCCGGGCGGCCCTGCGGGCGCCGGGGGAGAGGTCGTCGAGTCGGGTCTGCGCCGCGGCGAGCACGGTCGCCGGTACCCGCTTGGCGCCCCGACGCTCCGCCCGCCCCATCTCGATGAGCGCGAAGGGGTTGCCGTCGGCCAAGGCGATGATGTCCTCCGCGCGGCTATCTTCGATGCCGACCTCAACGAGGAGAGAACGACTCGATGCGGCATCCAATGGCGCGAGGCGAAGATCGAGGCGGTCGTGGGAGCGCCACCCTTCGCCGAAGCGCTCGTGAAGCTCGGGGCGGCCGAGCGCGACGAGCAACAGGGGCCGGCCCTGCACGGCGGCCAAGGTCGTGTCGAGCAGCTCGACCGAGGGCCGGTCGGCCCAGTGCATGTCTTCGAGGAGCAGCACCACCGGACCCGGTGCGGTCACGGCACGGAGCCAACGCTCGAACGCAGCCGAGAGTTGCCTTTGCAGGAGCGCCGGGTCGCGGCTCGCCGGTCCCGACGTCGATGACCACGACGAGAGAAACGAGCCCGTGGCCTCCGCGGCGCCTTCTTCGTCGAACGTGGTGCGCACGAGCTGAGAGGCCACCCCGAAGGGCACATCACGATGGGCTGGCCGACCGGTCGCGAGCACGATGCGCACCTCGGCCGTGCGCTCCCGCAATCGTTCCACGCATTCGGTGGCGAGCCTCGACTTGCCCATGCCCGCCTCTCCCGTCACCACCACGACCGCGGGGCGTTCGTCTTCGGCGACATCTTCGTAAGCGCGCAGCAGGCGCCTCAGCTCACGCCGCCGCCCGGTGAGCGTCGTCGCGCCGGGCAGCCACACCGGCGCCCGACGCTCGCCGACGAGGCGCCACCGCTCTCCCGCGCGCTCGAGCTCGAAGCGCGCGGCGAGCAGCTCGGCGGTGGTCGTGTCGACGCCGATGCCCAGCGAAGGGTCGAGCAGGCCGGCCGCGCGGTCGACGGCGTCGCCCGAGATGGTGACCTGCCCGAGCACGAGATCTCCCGTCGCGATGGCGACGGCACGCTCGGCGTAGGTGCTTCGAAGGGCGAGCGCGCACCACGCCGCGGCCGAAGCGCTGTCGATGGCCGTGGCGGAGCGGGTGAAGGTGAGCATGACGGCGTCGCTCGCCGCGAGCTGTACCGTGGCCCCGTGGGAGCTGGCGAGGCGGCGCAGGGCGTCCTGGTCGACCCGCGCATCGCTCGCGGTGATCGTCTCGTCCCCGGCGCTGCCCGCGAGGAGCACCGAGCCGATGCGCTGCTCGGTGGCGGTCGCCCCCACCGGCGGCCCGCGGAGCTTGGGCACCAGACCGACGTCGGCGAACGAGACGGTGCCGAGCATGGCGGCGACCTGCTTCGCGTCTGTCGGGCGTGCGGCGGGGTCGCGTTGGAGGAGCTGGTCGACGACCCGGGCCAGGGCCTCGGGCACCCCGACCACACTCGCGAGGGGAGGCGCGTCTTCGAGTAGCCGCTTCGCGAGCACGGCGAAGGAGGTCGAGCCCACGAACGGGGGCCGGCCCGTGAGGCATTCGAAGAGAACCGCGCCCAGGGCGTAGAGGTCTGCGCGGTGGTCGACGTCGCGCGACCCCTGCGCTTGCTCCGGCGCCATGTAGACCGGGGTCCCGAGGGTTGCGCCGGTGTCGGTGAGCCGCGGGCCATCGATGGCCTGCGCCACGCCGAAGTCGAGGAGGATGGCGCGCGCCGGGTCGGCGTGGGGGAGGAAGATGTTGCTGGGCTTGAGGTCGCGATGGACGATCCCGCGGGCGTGGGTCACCTGCAGGCCGCGGCAGACGGCGAGCGACAGCGCCCCGACGTCGGGCATGCCGATGCGACCCTCGTCGAGGGCCTCGGCCAGCGAGACGCCTTCGAGCCAGTCCATCGCGAGCCAAGGTCGGTCGTCGTCACGCCCGTGAGCGCGGTAGTGCACCACGTTCGGGTGCGCGAGCCGGGCGAGAACGCGCGCCTCCCGCTCGAAGCGGGCCAGTGCCGAGCCCGAGGTCTTGCCCAAGACCTTGAGGGCCGCCTCGTCGCCGTCCCGCTCGTCGCGCGTCCGGTAGACCACCCCCATGCCACCGCGCGCAACCTCCTCCACCACGACGAAGCGCTCGCCGAGCCGCTGCCCGACGGCGAGGTCTCGACCATGCGCCACGAGGTGTTGGTAACGCCCCCCAGCGCCGCCCGCAACGACGCTCAGGGCGTGACACGCTGTGCTCCGTCCCTTGCGCGTGAGCAGGTAGCGCGTGACGCCGTCTGCTGTTTACGACTTCTTCTGGTAGAGCAGCGCGTTCACGTCGACGCGCTTACGTGCGCGCTGCACGGGCCGCTTCTTTCGCCGGGGCGCTCGTCTGGGCGACGCCGCATCGGAGGCGGAGTCGTCGTGGGAGGGAGTCCTGTACACGCGCTCGGCGGGGCGCTTGGGCTTGGCTTCTTCGGGGGGGCTTGCCTCCGATACCGGAGCGGGCGCACTAGGGGGGGAGGGCGCAGCCTCCGCCGGGGGATCCGAAGATGGTGCCGAAGGTGGGGGTGCCGAAGGTGGGGCCGGTGCCGAAGGTGGGGTCGGTGCCGAATGTGGGGCAGGTGCCGCGGGTTGGCCGAAGGGGAACAGGTCTGCGCCCATGGCCTCGAGCTCCGCGACGTCCACGGTCTGGCCGCGCAGGACCGGCCCTTGCTCGGCGGGTGACGGCGGCGAGGCCGGGGTTGGCTTGGCCTTGGGGTCGAAAGGGAGGGGGTTGCTGGGGGGAGCGGGATGTGAGCTCGGTTCGACGGTCTCTCGCAGTGCTGCCTTGGGTTTCGCAGGACGAGCGGACGTCGACCTCGAGAAGGGCAGGGCATTCAAGCCGGCCAATGATCCCTCGGGTTCATCCATGCCGAGCGTCCCTCCGTGGCGCGGGCGACTTCGTCCGGACGGGGGCGTCTCGGCCTTGGGGGGGATGGGCGTTCCCGAGGAGGGTTGGAACGGCAGCGGTTTCGCGCCGCTCCACGCGGGGCTCGGCGACGCGTGGGTCCCTGGCGCGGGCCGTCCCGAGCCCGACCGAAGGGGTTCGATCCCAACCGTGAGGCTCAGGGATGGGACCAGCGCTTCGGAGGGGACCTCGACCACCGCGCGCCACGTGACGACACACACGTTCTGGTCCGCGTGGATGTGCAGGCTGTCGGCGCGGAAGTTGAGGTCGTGGCCGCGGTCGGGACCGTTCGGGTCGAGCCCGACGATGCCCCCGCGCGGCCGCAGACTCGGAAGCTGGGCCTCGAGCCGGGGCCGATCGGCACTCATGCCCTCTAGAACGACGACGGCGTCGGGGGCGAGCTCGTCCACCTGCTGATCGGCAGGGGCAGCCTGGAAGAAGCGCCAATCGAGGTCGTCGGCCAAGGTCATGACCGGGGCGCTGAGAAGCGCCCGCTGGGGCCCCGTGAGGTAGCGCTGGCGAACCGGCCCATCAGCGCCGAGGGCGCCGAATCCCGCCGCTGGGTCGTGGCTGCCGCCGGGCCGAGACGATGGTGGCGTTCCGGCGGAGGCCCGGGCTTGGGTCAGAGGCACGACCCCGGTGCCCTCCTCGTCGAGCACCTGCGAGGTCTTGTCGATGACCGTGGCGCCGTTCTGGCGCAGCGCCAGACGCGCGCGCAGCTCGCCGCCCGGATGCCCCTGCCCCCGAACGTGGCCGTCGACCGTAACGTCCACGCGGGTCCGTCCCGGAACGAGATCGCTCGCGACGATGACGTCGGCGCCGCGATAAAGGTCTGCCGTGTGGATGGGCGGGGGAGCGACCGGCACCATGGGCGACGACTTCATGTCGAGGGCCACCTTGGCGACCACGACGAGGCGAAGGGCTCCGCCGTGGCGGCAGAGAAGCGTCCCGAGCGTAGGCTCTGGGGCGCCCGGTAGCCGCAGCGCCCGGCACTCGACGAAGCCAATGCCGGACGCGTCGTTCCCGAGCGGCGTGGACGCGTTGGACCGGCCACCCTGAGGGGCCTCGCCGTGTTCTACCATCGCACTCTCCCTGTACCTGCTGGCCCCGGCGCAGGAGGCCAGGAAAGAGGGCCGCCGACCAGGCGCGGAGGCCCCTCCCGCGTTCCCCCTTGTAGCGATTTCTGCTGGCACATCAATACCCTATGCACGGTCCAGCCCTCTTCCCACTTATTGGGACTTAATCGCCCGGGTCGCGCTCACCGCATCTCCCGCCTTTGGGGCACGAGAGTACCCCCGTGCGCGACGGCCTTTGTCGGGACCTGCCGAACGCGATCATTCGGCGTTCACGAACGGTCCGTCCTCGATGCGAGAAGGCGGCCCGGATGCTGATGGATCGCGGAACGAGGATGTGCGTCTACTCAGCGGCCACGCCAGGGGTCGTGGCGCTGGTGCGGACCTGACCCACGAGCATCGCCCAGTCCATGTTCAAAGCCGTGTAGACGTCGGCTGCTTCGGGTCGGGCGTTGTCGGCGAGGATCTCGACCATCAGGCTCGACCCGTCGGCCACCACGACGCCGCTCTGGACGAGCCGGAGCATGCCGGTCTCACGCTTGGTGGTGTTGAAGGTGCCGCTCGCGTCTACGGCCACATAGGCCTCGAACCCCTCACGTACCGCACGCATGGCGGGGAACGCGGCGCAGACCTCCAGTGAGACCCCCGCGAAGATGAGCTTGCTGCGACCCGTGGCCCGGATCGCCTTGGCGACGCGCGGGTCGTCCCAGGCATTCACGGTCGTGCGGTCGATGAAGATCTGGTCTGGCAAGGCCTCCACCAGCTCGGGGAACGCGGGCCCCCAGAGCGTGTCGGCGGACGTGGTCGTGGTCACGATGGGCAGGCCCAGCGCGCGCGCGGCCTTTGCGAGGCCAACGACGTTGTGTTTGAGCTCGGCGACGGAGTAGTCGCGAATGCCGGTCATGAGGCCCACCTGGTGGTCGACGAGGACCAAGGCGGCGTTGTTCTGGGTCAAAGGGGCGGGGTTGTGTCGGGATGTGTTCATGTCGGTCTCCATTGGACGGGTTCGTTCGTTGTGAAGGTTTTCATTCGATAGAGCCCAGGCGCCCGGCGGCGTAGTCGGCCGTCACTGCGCTGAGCTCGTCGCAGGTGCTCATGACGAAGGGGCCCTGCTGTACGAAGCGCTCGTCGATGGGGCGGCCGTGCAGCAACACCACCTGGCAACCGGCGCGGCTGCTGATCTCGAGCGCGCTCGTCGCATCGCCACTGCGAAGTGCCACCGCTTCGCCCTCGGCCAGGTGCGTCGTATGGCCGTCGATGCACACGTCGGCGTCGCCGCGAACCGCGTGCAGCCATGCCCCTTGGCCCGCCGCCAGGTCGTGGTGGTAGTCGCGGCCCGCCTCGAGCTGCACGTCGAGGATCGTGAGCGGCAACGCGGGCGACGAGGCCCCGACGACGCCCTGCGTCTCACCGAGAACCACGCGAACGCGTCGTCCGTCGCCTTCGATCACCGGCATGGTGGCGCCGCGCACGTGCAGTGCGCCCGGTGCGTCGTGTTTCATGCGGGCCGGCAGGTTGACGAAGATCTGGAGCGCATGGGTTCGCGCGCCCGACGACGGCGCCTCGTCGTGCACCGCGCCGCGCCCCGCCTTGAGCCAGTAGAGGTCCCCGGGGAGCAGGTCGACGTCGTTGCCCAGCGAGTCACGATTGCGAAAGCGGCCCTCGCTGTCTTCGAACAGCATCGAGACCGCCGACATGCCCGCGTGCGGATGCGCGCCGAAAGTCGGCGCGGTCATGGTGAAGTGATCGACCATCACCAGCGGATCCATGAGCCCGTGGAACTGCGCGTGCTTGAAGCTCAGTGCCTCGAAGCCGTCCCCGATGCGGAGGGGATGCGCTGGCGTCGGCTCGGTGAGCGCGACGGAGTGCATGGTCTTGGTGTCGGCTTCGCGTCGCGTGGTGCGGTCTTGGTCGTGCAGGGTCATGTCGGCCTCCTTGGTACGCACCATTCATAACGATGGGACGATGGGTCTCGAAAGTGGCAGAATCGAGACTCATCGTTCCAAGAGTGGGACGATGACAGGAGGCGGCTCGGTGGACCTGAACGACTACTTCTATTTCGTGCACGTGGTGGAGAAGCGCGGGTTCGCACCCGCGGGGCGGGCGCTGGGCGTTCCGAAGTCTCGACTGAGTCGGCACGTTCAGCAGCTCGAAGACCGGCTCGAGGCGCGGCTCATCCAACGCACCTCGCGTCAGTTCGCCGTGACCGACGTCGGCGAAACCTTCTACCGTTTCGCGCGCGCGGCCCTCGACGAGGTCGAAGCTGCCGAGGCGGCGGTGAAGCGGCAGACGAATACGCTCTCCGGCCAGGTCCGCCTGACTTGCTCGGTGGGCATGGCTCAGTTCGCACTGCGCGATGTGCTCGTGCCGTTTCTGGTCGACAACCCCAAGGTCGACGTCGTTCAACACGTCACCAACCGCGCGGTCGATCTCGTCGAAGGAGGCTTCGACATGGCCATTCGTGCGCACACCGGACCGTTGCCCGACTCGAGCTTGATTCAGCGCCGTCTCGCTCCTGCGCCGTGGCATCTCTTTGCCGGTCCCACCTACTTGGAGCGCGCAGGTATTCCCACCTCTCCGGAAAGCCTGGACGGACACACGGGCTTGAAGCTCGGCTACAAGCCGGAGCGCGGAAGCTGGGCATTACGCGGTCCCGATGGAGTGACCGCCACCGTGCCCTATCAGCCACGCCTGTGCAGCGACGACATGGTCACCCTCAAGGATGCCGCGACGAGCGGGTTGGGCATCGTAGGACTGCCCGCCTACATCTGCCGTGACGACGTCGCGTCCGGTCGTTTGCTCCGCGTCCTTCCGGAGTGGACGGCGGGCGACGCCGAGATCAGCCTCCTCCTGCCCTCCCGCCGCGGCGTCATGCCGGCCGTGCAAGCCTTGGCCGAGCATCTGCAAGAGGCCTACCCCCACGTCACGCGCCTGCACGACGTCGGACCCGACGACCGGCCGTGACGACGGAGCAGCCAGCCAAGAACGCGAGCGGCAGGAACCTGCGGCCGCGAGCTCGGTCATGACACGGGGAACAACACGGCGGTCCCCTATGCGGAGGGCTCCCAGGAGGCCCTGGCGATCGGCGAGCTCATGACGGTGAGCTATTGCAAGACGGCTCCGGCTTCACCTGCCGCGCCAACGATGAGGAGCGCCTGCTGATCGGGTAGCTCTGAGAGTCATACCGAAGTACGCTTCCAGTATGACCGCAGCAAAGCGGAAGATCTCGGTGTCCCTCGACGCGGAGCTCGTGCAGGAGCTCGAGCGTGGGGATGAGGCCCTGTCGAAGCAGGTCAACGATGCCGTACGAGAGGCCATTGCGGCGAGACGCCGTGGGCGGTTGCTCGAGGAGCTCCTCCGTGAGCTCGACGAGCGGGAAGGCGCCCTGCCGAAGAAGCTGATTGAGAAGTACGAGGCACTGCTCGAGTGAGTTGTGTCGTTCTCGACGCGGAGGCACTTTCGGCCTTGGCGGGAAAAACGTCCGCTCGGAAGCGGGAGGTACGTGCGGCTCTCACGGTCGCCCATCGTCTCGGCCGCGAGGTCGTCGTTCCCACGTTGGTGCTCGCTGAGCTCTACCGAGGCCGCGGTCGCTCGAGCCTCATCGACGCTTGTCTCTCGCGTGAGACCGGTCTGCTCATCCGAGACACCGATCGAGCCTTGGCGCGACTCGTGGGAGGGGTTCTCACCGGGGCTCAGATGAACTCTGCCCACATCGTCGACGCTCATGTCGTCGCGGCGGTGGTCGAGCAGGGGGGAGGCGTCGTCCTCACTGGCGACGTCACCGACCTCGAGCGCCTGGCCGCTCCCTATCGCAGTGTGCGTGTTCACAGCATCATGTAGACGATCGTCGAGAGGTCGATATCGAGACCACCCGCCCACGGAGCAAAACGTCGAGGCCGCCGGGCACGGCTGTCACCATGGGCGGGCTCAGCCCGTGCGAGCGGGCAGCGTGAGGTCGAGTTCGTCGAAGGGGGCGGCCGCATGCGTGGCGCGGCTCCCATGAGCAGGGGCGAGCCACAGGTCTTCGGATCGTGAGGGAAGGGCGGGCAGTTCTCGTCGACGACCAGCTCCACGGTGCGATGGGTCTTGCCGCAGAAAGCTTCGGCCAGGACGTGTACCGGTGGGGCTGGGGCGGAAGTTTCGTGCACCGCCGCCCAGGTGTTGAGCAAGAAGGGGACCGCGCGCCCAGGGCTGGCGACGCGCCTTGCGCTTCGAGGTCAACCAGTGTTTCTTCCGTCGGTTCGCCGTGTGAGATGCGATGGTCACCGGCCTAAGGAGCTATACTGTCGAGATGCCTCGTCTCGACGCCGCCGCTACGCCAAGCGAGACTGGGGAGCCCCCGAACGTCTTGCCCGGCGGCGGCGCGCTCAGCTTCCCGTCGCCGAACGCGTTCGTCTCGCCATCGAGCTCTACGAGGCCGCCAAGGCGACGAACCTAGGGTGGCCGGATGAGGCGACTCGGCGAGCCGACCTCGACGCGCACGTGCGCTTGAAGCGGCTGCTCCACGAGGCCGCAGATGTCGGCGCTCGGTGAAACACTCCGAGCTCTGGCCACCTCGGGGATGGAAGTCGACCTCGTCGTGGCCGGTTCGGGGCTCGAAACACTCGCGCTCGGGCGCGCCGACCGCTTGGCCGTCGACGGCGTCGAGGTTCCTGTGGCACACCCCACGGACCTCGTGGTGATGAAGGTCCTGAGCGGACGAGGGAAGGACCTGGAGGATCTGCGAGGACTTCTGGCCAGCTCAGGTGTCGACGTGGTGGAAGCTCGAGATCTGCTCATGCAGCTCGATGAGGCCCTCGGTCGCTCCGACCTCGTTCCGATGCTCGATGCGGCGCTTCGAGACGTGGATGATAGCTCAGACGCACAACGAGACTGAACCTACGGACCTCATGACACGTGGTTCATGTCGGGTTGCGCGGGCAGCGCCGCCGAAGGCGGCCCCAAGAGGAAACGAGGTCCTGCCCACAAAAGCGAAAAGCCCGCGTGAGCGGGCTTGAGCACTTGTTGCGCGGGCAGCGCCGCCGAAGGCGGCCCCAGAAAGAACGAAGTCCTGCCCACAAACGGGAAAAGGCCCCGTGAGGGGCCTTGACCAGGGTTGCGCGGGCAGGATTTGAACCTACGACCTTCGGGTTATGAGCCCGACGAGCTACCAGACTGCTCCACCGCGCAGGGGGGAAACTAGTCAGGGCGCTGGCGAAGTCAAGCATGCTTTGAGGGCGTCGTGTCGGTTGTGTCCAGGAGGTCAATTTTGCAGGGGAATTTTCGACGGCGGAAGGGCGGTGGTAGCATCGTTGGATGCTTGGCTGGCGGGGATGGACGGCCCCCACGACACTGCTTCTCGTCGCGACGACCGCGGGGTGCGTGCGGTCGCGTGTGGAAACGCCCGACGACGTGCGGCCCAAGATGGTCGTGACCGGGCAGATGATGCGTTCGGCGCTCTCCGATCCCAACCTCGAGCTGCCACGGGACGTGTCGACGGAGATCGAAGAGGCGGTGTGGAAGGCCGACGTCTTCGTCGATGCCAACCGCTCCTTCAGCCTCGACATGACCTACGACACCGAGGACGCCAAGGAGTGCGCGCTGGTGGCCACGGAGGCGGGAGCGCGCATCCTTGCTGGGTTCTCGTTCGCGGACACAGGGCTCGCTTCGATCACGTGCACCGGGGAGCTCCGGGCCGAGCTCGAGATCACCGAAGCCCAGGTGGTCGTGCGGGCTGGGCACGGCACGCCGGACGAGCTCTTCGGTATGGTCGAGCGCGAGCGCGCATCCGCCATCGCGTCGCCCTGAGGACGAGCGCTTCGACACTGGGGCCCGCCAACGACACGATGGCTCTCGTTCCGCCCCCGGCCGAGCCCTCGCGGAGGCGCGCACTCCGCGGAGGCGCGGATATCTCGCGCGTTGTCCTGCAAGTCCCCGGACGTTGACCATCTGCAGGGGCTGAACGTACCGAAATGGCACGTTCAAGCGCCGCAGACTCGCTCTGCGCAGACCCAACGTCCCCATCCGGTACGTTCGACCCCTGCAGATGGTCAACGTCCTCGCACGGACACCATGAGCGACGACGCTGGGGCCACCAACGACACGATGGCTGTCGTTCCGGCCTCCCAGGGGCGCCTGCGGCACCTCAACGACAGCCACCGTGTGCTTCGGCCCCCGCAGGCGTCCTCCCAGGGGCGCCTCGGCGCCTCAACGACAGCCATCGTGTCCTTCGCCCCCCCCCGCAGCGCGCGGCAAAGGCCACGCGAGGGGAGGCCCCCGACGCCCAGGTCTCGGGGTTCGAGGTTCGAAGTTCGAGGTTCGAGGTTCGAGGTCGAGGTCGAGGTCGAGATCGAGGTCGAGATCGAGCGCGAGGTTCGAGGTCGAGATCGAGCGCGAGGTTCGAGGTCGAGATCGAGCGCGAGGTTCGAGGTCGAGCGCCCCCCTACCGAACGGCCCCTCCTGCTCAGTCGTCTTGGATGAGCCAGTCCGGGATGAGCGGGGAGCGCTGTCCGTGGCTCACGACCCAGAGCTGGTGCGCGGCGCGGGTGGCGCCGACGTGCAGCTGGTAGCGCGCTTCGTCCTTGGCCGGGTAGCTCTGGGCGGTGACGTCGGCGAGGATGACGTAGTCGTACTCGAGGCCCTTCACTTGGCGGATCTCGGTGACCTCGATGCCGGGGCGGAAGGCGAAGTCGAAGTGCTTCACCCGGCGCAGGTGCGGAACCTCGGCGCGGCGCAGCACCTCGTAGTACGCGTCGGCCTGCTCGGCGTAGCGGGTGAGGATGGCGACCGTGGCCTTGGGCTCGCGCGTGAAGAGCGGGCGGAGCGCTTCGGCCAAGAAGGCCGCGGCTGCACCTTGGGTGGGGAAGTGGTGCTCTTCGACCGGGGCGCCGCTGCGGGGCGCGATGGGCTCGATGGGGTCGGCGAGCGGACCGAGCACGTCGCGGGCGACCCGCAAGACCTGCTGCGTCGACCGGTAGGCGATGCGTAGGGGCTCGACCTGCACGTGGTCGAGGCCGAGTGCGCCGAGCACGTCGCCCCAGTCCTCGAAGCCGGTGTCGACGTGGAGGCGCTGGGAGGTGTCACCGGCCAGCGTGATGCTCTTCTGCTCCGTCGCGATGTCGGCGAGCACGGCGATCTCTACCGGCGCGAGGTCCTGCGCCTCGTCGACGAAGAGGTGCTCGTAGCGCAGGGCCTTCTTCTTGTGGCGCAGCGGCCCGTGCAGCAGCTGGTAGGCCCGCAGCAGCAAGGGCTCGTCTTCGACGTCGAGCGATGCGCGCAGGTCGTCGGGCTCGTAGACGCCGTCGGCGCCTTCGACCTCTTCGTCCTCGTCGAGCTCGTTGTCGAGCTTCCACTCTTCGACCGCGGGGCAGCGCTCGGCACACCAGGCTAGGGCGCGCTCGAGCTGCTGCGCGTTGAGGCGACCGGTGCCGTTGGCGATCTGCTCAACGAAGGCGTCGCGGATCCGCTTCTTGTCGGTGAGGGTATCGGCCCAGAGGCCCACCACGTCACGCCGATGCGTGCGGCCCTTCTTGCGCCACCGCGCGGCGTTCTTCACCAGGAGCTGGTGCACCAGGGGGTCGGTCTTGAGCCGCGAGACCTCGACCGGGGTGTTGTCCTCGATGGGGATCTTCACCATCCAGTCGAAGGCCTGCTCGCGCTGACGGCGGGCCCAGCGGTTGAAGGTGACCACCTTCACCGCTCCCATGCCGAGCGCATCGAGGAGCTGGCCGATGTAGTCGCGCAAGGCTGGCGTGCCCACCACCACCAGCATGCGCTCGGTCGAGAAGCGAACCTCCGACTGGTAGGCCAGGTAGGCCATGCGGTGCACACCGATGGTGGTCTTGCCGCTACCGGCCCCACCCTGGATGACCACCACCCCCGCGTCGGGGCGGCTGATGAAGTCGAACTGCTTGGGGTCGAGCAGGGCGGCGATCTCCGGCAGGTGCCGGTCCTCGCGCTGGTCGGCTTCGCCCACGCCGAGCATGCCGCGCATGTGCTCGGCCCGCACCGCGCTGCCTTCACCGCCAGCGAGGGTGGTCTCGCGCCCGTCGAGCTGGCGCCAACCCCGCTTGCCGCGCACGAACTGACCCTGCGGGGCCGAGATGCGCTGGAGCTCTCCGTCGACGATGGTGACGGTGCGGCGCGTGAGGACCTCGCCCTCGACCTCGCGGTCGCCGAAGGTCTCTTCGTAGGTCGCGCCTTCTTCGTAGCGGTAATAGAGCTGGCTGATGGGCGCGTGGCGCCAGTCGACGATGCGGATCCCCGCCTTGGGCTCGATGTAGGTCGAGCGCCCGATGAAGACGTCACGCACCCCGCGGTCGTCCTCCTCGAGCCGCAAGTGACCGAAGTAGGGGTTGTTGGGGTCGGTGGGCTCCTGCGCTTGCTTGCCGCGGTTGCTGGCGACGGCCGCCACCTGCTGCATCTGCGCCATGAGCGAGGCCACGTCCTCGAGGCGGGCGCTCGCGATCTGGTCGCGAAGCTCGATGAGGGTGCTGTCGTCGTCGTGCCGCTGGGGCAGCTTGCTCGGCGTGCGGTCCTCGCGGAGATGGCGCACGACCTTGTTACAGAGCGCGTCTTCCTCTTCGACGATGGCTGCACCATCGCCCTCGAGCCGAGGACGCGCGCCGTTCGTGGCGCCGGGGCCCGTGGGACCCGGTTCGTTGCGGATGGCTTCTTCCTTCACGGCTCAGTCGACGAAAGCCCGGTGCTATCGGAAAGGAGGAGGGAGGTCTAGTATGAAAACCGGCCCCGAGCCGGGCTTTTCTGGCCTCTTGCAAGCACCTGTCATGTCCGCTTCGTCACCGTCGATTTTCCGTGTGATGTCATGGGTCGCCGCGCTCGCTTGCGCCGGATGCGGCGCCAGCATGGACGCCATGTACGAAGGCGACATCCGCTTCGAGCACTGCATGGCCCTCGATGCCCAGCCCCAGATCACGGCCGGCCAACAGCAGGCCTGCTGGCGCGACTGGCTCGCCCACTACACCTACGGTCAGACCAAGGACCGGGTCGACCATGCACAGTCCCGCGTAGGCCGCCCGGGCACCCCCTGATCTGCGCCATAGGCGTCCTCGCGGGGAATCTTTGCCAACCCAGGGGCATTCGGATACGGAAACGTTCCATGAGCACCGCGGCCTTCGACCCCGATGAGCGGCCTTCCCGGCCTGACGGGCGGCGAGGGGGAAGCCTGCGCATGGTGCGCCCGCGGCGGGCGGCGCCCTCGGAAGCGGCGCGGGTGACCCGGGCCGAGATCAACCTCGCCCACGTACGGCACAACCTGCACGAGCTGCGCGCCTGCATGGCTGCCGATGCGGCCGCTGGCGCGACCCCGGCGGAGGTGTGGCCGGTCATCAAAGCCGACGGCTACGGCCACGGCGCCTCGGCCCTCGGCACCACCCTCGAGCGCGCGGGGGCCGACGGCTTGTGCGTGGCCCTGCTCGAAGAGGGCATCGAGCTCCGGCAGGCCGGGGTGCGCTGCCCGGTGCTGGTGATGGGCGGTTACTACGGCCGCTACCGCGATGGCCTCGAGGCCCTCGTCGAACACGACCTCACGCCGGTGGTCTACGACCCGGCCCAGCTCGAGCGCCTGAGCACGGCCACCCGCTACCTCCACCGCGAGCGCGGCCGCACCGGTGCCCCACCGTCGTTGGGCGTTCACCTCAAGATCGACACCGGCATGGGTCGCCTCGGCCTCCGGTCGGAGACGCTCGATCCTTTCCTCGACGCGCTCCACCGCCACCCCGAGCTTCGCCTCGACGCGTTGATGACCCACTTCGCCTGCGCGGACGATCCCGACGAAGAGGTGACCCGCGCTCAGCTCGCCGCCTTCGACCGCGCCACCGAGCGTGTGAAGGCGGCCGGCTTCCAGCCCAAGATCCGCCACGCCTCCAACAGCGCCGCGTGCCTGCGCTTCCCCGAGGCCCAGCTCTCTTTCGTGCGCCCGGGCATCGCCGCCATCGGCGTGCACCCTTGCCCCGACGCCCCGAGCCGCGGCGCGCGTGAAGCCAACCTCCGCCCCGCGATGCGGGTGCTGTCCGAGGTGGTGGCCCTGCGCGACCTGAAGAAGGGCGAGTCGATCGGCTACGGTCACAGCTGGACGGCGTCGCGCCCGACCCGCATCGCGACCATCCCCATGGGCTACGCCGATGGGCTCGATCGTGCGCTCTCCAACTGCGGCGAGGTGCTCATCGCCGGACGGCGCGCGCCCATCGCCGGGACCGTCTCGATGGACCTCACGATGATCGACGTCACCGACATCCCCGACGTCGCCGTGCGCGACGAGGTCGTGGTGCTCGGGTCACAGAAGGGCCGCCTCGGCGAGGACGTGATCACGGCCTACGAGATGGCCCAGACCATCGGCCGCATCCCGTGGGAGTGCCTCACCGGGATCTCCCGCCGCGTGCCCCGCTACTACCGTCACCCTTGATGGCGTCACCCGTGACGGTGTCGGCAGGTGGGCGAATGGCTCGCACATGAGTCGCTGTCGGCCCCACATGGGATGCAATTCAGTGCTGTCGATTGCAGCTTCATTTTGTTGACGATGGTGGATTCACCCGGTCCCATGGACATATGAATCTGCGCGTATGGCTTGGTCTCGGAGCGGTGGCGATCTGGGGCGCGGCGGTTGGTGTTCAAGGTTGTGGGGGGAGCGGTTCGGTCGAAGAGACTGGGTCCGGCGGCTCCGCCTCCAACGGCACGGGTAGCAGCCAGGGCGGCAACAACGGCACCGGTGGCGACCTCTTCTCCACGTCCAGCAACGGCGGCGCCGGAAGCGGAGGCGACGACAGCTGCGCCAACGTGACGCAGGAGGCCACCCTCACCAATCGACCGGTCGACATCATCGTCGCCATCGACAACTCCGGTTCGATGGGCGGTGAGATCTTCGAGGTGGAAGCGCAGATCACGCAGAACTTCGCCACCATCCTCGACAACGCGATGCCGGCCATCGACTACCGCGTGATCATGGTCGCGCGCTACGGCAGTTCCAGCGGTCCCGAGAGCATCTGCGTGAGCGCGCCCCTCGGCGGTATCCCGGACATGGATATGGACGGCCACTGCGACACGCTGCCCGCGCAGCCGGTGGAGACGATGAACTTCTTCCACCACTCGGTGGAGGTGAGCAGTCACAACGCGCTCTGTCGACTGCTCGAGCAGTACGACGTGGCCGACGAGTTCAACCTCCACCCCAACGGCTACAAGGACCTGCTCCGCCAGGAGGCCTTCAAGTTCTTCCTCGTCATCACCGACGATGGAGTGTCCTGCTCGTTCAATGGCAACAACTTTCAGGACGGCGACAACGTCAATGGCGGGACGCAGGTCGCGGCCGACTGGGACACGGCCATTCTCGCATTGGACCCGGCGCAGTTCGGCACCGACATGAACCGGAACTACGTCTTCTGGAGCATCATCAGCCAAGCGCCCTTCATGGCCAATGGCATGAAGCCCTACGGAGACCCCGTTCCCGCGACCGAGCCGGTCACCTCTTCGACCTGCACGCCGGGCGCGGCCGACCCCGGGACAGGCTACCAGGGGCTGAGCGTGCTCACCGAAGGCTTCCGCTATCCGACGTGTGGCCTCGAGTACACCGACATCTTCACCCTCATGGCTCAGGGCGTCATCGCCGGCTCGCAGGTCCCGTGTGAGTTCGGCATTCCGGATCCTCCGGCAGGTGAGGAGCTCGACCTCGACACGGTCGAGGTCATCTACTCGAGCAACGGCATGCCGGTCGACACCTACACCAAGGTGGCGGATGCGAACGCATGTACGCCTACCTCCTTCTACATCGATAGCGGGAACATCATTCTGTGCCCTGGTGCCTGCTCCGTGGTTCAGGCCGACGAGAACGCCAAGATCGACCTCAGCTTCGACTGCAAGCAGGTCGTCGAATAGTCGGGGATTGCGGTTGACGATGCCGCCCGGGTCAGGTCCCATATCACCATGAAGTTGAGGACTTGGCTCGGACTTGGGGCGGCGACGATCTTGGGCGCGGGGGCGACGGCACAGGGCTGCGGTGGCAACGGCGAGATCGGCGACACCGGCTCTGGGGCGGGGGACTCGGCGTCGAACGGCACGGGCAGCGCGCAAGGCGGAAGCGGCACCGGCGGTGACTTCTTCGTCACGGCGTCCTCCGGCGGTGGCCAAGGCGGCGACGACAGCTGCGCCGCGGTAACCCAAGAGGCCACGCTCACCAGTCGTCCGGTCGACATCATCTTCGTCATCGACAACTCAGGCTCCATGGGCGCGGAGATCTCCGAGGTCGAAGAGCAGATCAATCAGAACTTCGCGACCATCATCAACGCGGCCATGCCGCCCATCGACTACCGCGTCGTCATGGTCGCGGCCCACGACGGCAATCAGAACAACACATCGCAGCCCATTTGTGTGTCGGCCCCATTGAGTGGCGCGGCCGACAACAACATGGATGGCCATTGCGACAACAACGAGCCGCAGCCGGTCGAGAGCATGAACTTCCGGCACCACTCGTTCCCCATCGGAAGCCACAACGCGCTCTGTCAGCTGCTGTCGAGCTACACCCAGCCCGACCAGTACAACCTGCACCCGCAGGGTTGGCAGACCGAGATCCGTCAGGAGGCCTTCAAGTTCTTCGTCGTCATCACCGACGACGGCGTCGTGTGCAGCTTCAACGGCACCACCTACGACGACAACGACAACGTCAACGATGGCCAGACGACGGCCAACAACTGGGACCAGGCCATTCTCACCCTCGACCCCGCGCAGTTCGGTACGGCGATGGATCGGGACTACCAGTTCTGGAGCATCGTGAGTCAGGCCCCGTACATGGTCTCGGGGATGAAGCCGGATGGCATCCCGGTGCCGCCCACCGAGCCCTCGACCAACCAAGAGTGCACCCCGAGCGCGGTGGCGCCGGGCACGGCCTACCAGTCGCTGTCGATTCTCACCGGCGGCTACCGCTTCCCAACCTGCGGTCTCGACTACACCGACATCTTCACCCTCATGGCCCAGGGCGTCATCGACGGAGCCCGGGTCGCATGCGAGTTCGACATTCCAGAACCGCCGGCGGGCGAAGAGCTCGACCTCGACACGGTGGAGGTCGTCTACTCGAGCAACAACATGGAGGTCGCGACCTACACCAAGGTGGCCGACGCCATGTCGTGCACGCCGAGCTCCTTCTACATCGACATGGACAAGATCATCCTCTGTCCCGACGCCTGCACCACGATTCAGGCCGACGAGAACGCGAAGATCGACCTCCGCTTCGACTGCAAGCAGATCGTCGAG
>JAUHZF010000047.1 GCA_030426145.1 Polyangia bacterium | reverse complement strand
GACGCAGCTCCGGGCCAAGTCCTACCCCACCCCGCGACAGCTCGAGGTGCTGAAAGGCATGGGCATCCGGGCGGTGGTGGGCTCGACCTGCCCCGAACAGCTCACCGATCCGAGCTTGCCCAACTACGGCTACGTGCCCACGGTGCTGGGTCTGATCGAGCGGCTGAAGCCCGTCTTCGCCGAGTGACAATTCACCTCCTCCGGCGCGCGCTCAGAACTCGACGCGCGCGCCGGCCTGGAGGTTGGCCTGCCAGAGGACGAAGCCGTCGGGCAGGTCGTTGCCGATGAAGTAGCTGGTCACCGCTGGGCCCACGGTGATGCCGAAGCTCTCGGTGAAGAGCGGCCGCCAGCCAAAGCCGGCGGTGACGCCCATGAGCTGCTGCGGCGCGACGATGCCGGTCACGCCCGCGAAGACGGAGAAGTCCTCCCAGAAGACCCGCGTGTACCGCAGCTCTGCCCCCACGCCCGCGTAGGGTTCGACCTCGACGAGAAGGTAGGCCGAGATACGATTGACGGGGTCTTCGTCTACCCAGCCCTCAGCCCCGAAGCGGAGGTTGGTGCGGCTGCGACGAATGCCCGCAGCGTAGCCTTTCCCCCCACCTTCGATGCCGGTCTGCGCCTCTATCATACCCGCGAAGGCAGGCTCCTGCGCCGACGACACACTGGCGGTGAGCGTCAAGAGGATGGCGGTCGCGAGCGCAGCGAAGAGCGGAAGCGTGCGAAATCGAGCGCGTGAACCAGGGGTAAGGGCAAACATGGCGTTGCCCCTGATTGCGAAGGGCGTGCCGAGTCCGCTTCGCCACCAGAGCCCGCGTACCTAGGGCCCCGTGGGGCCCATGAACGGCAGCGCGCAGCAGGCCTGAAGGAAAAAAAGCTCGGTGACCCCCTTCGCCCCTCAAAGGTGAGACCTCGCCCTGGCACGAAGCGTGAATTGTTTCGGGGCCGGAGGTCACAACCGTGGACATCATCGGAACGATCAGCCCCCTGACCCAGGCGATGGACTTTCACCTCGCCCGACAGAACCTGCTCACCGCCAACCTCGCACACGTGGACACCCCTGGATTCCGCGCCCGGGAGCTCTACCGCGTAGATGGCTTCGAGGGCGCGCTCCAGGTCGCCATGCAAGCGACGGACGCACGGCACATCGCAGGGTCTGACAGCTCGGCGGAGTGGAAGGTCGACGTCGACCCCAACGCGCCCGTCGGACCCAATGGAAACAGCGTCGACCTCGACCGCGAGGCGGTCAAGGTCGCCTCGAACAACCTTCGTTACGACGCCCTCTCCACCATGGTGAAGGGCAGCCTGCAGGGCCTCCGCTGGGCGGCTCAGGATGGGAAGTAAGTCATGAGCGTTCCGGGAATCTTCTCTGCACTCGAGGTGGCCGGCTCTGGTCTCACGGCCGAGCGTGGGCGCATGAACGTCATCGCATCCAACCTCGCCAACGCCCGCACCACGCGTACCGCCGAGGGTGGTCCCTACAAGCGGCTCGACCCCGTGTTCGAGGCCAAGAGCCTCGCGCCCAACGCCTTCGACCCGGTCATGCGCAACGTGCACAAGGTCGAGATCGGCCGCGTCGAGCGAAGCGAAGAACCCGGGGAGCTCGTCTACGACCCGGAGCACCCCGACGCCGACGAAGCCGGCTACGTCGAGATGCCCAACGTCAACGTGGTGACCGAGATGGTCAACCTCATGACGGCGTCTCGCGCCTACGAAGCGGGCGTGACCTCGATCGAGTCGATCAAGAGCATGGCCAGCGCGGCCCTGAGGATCGGCAAATGAGCGGCGCTGGCATCGAGGCGATCGGCCAGCAGCTGAGGATGGTGCGCCCCGAGGACACCACGAGCATCAGCGATGGCTTCGACCAAATCCCCGGAATCAACGAGGGTTCGCTCGCCGAGACCCAGTCGGTCGGCTTCAGCGACGCGCTCGTGGCGGCGGTCGACGACGCCGCCACCCGTGGGCACGACGCCCACCAAATGGCGCAGGACTTCGCGGCCGGACGGCTCGACGACCTGCACGGCACGATGATCGCATCAGAGGAGGCCGGGATCTCGGTCAAGCTGGTCGGATCCATGCGCAACAAGCTCCTCGAAGCCTTCCAAGAGCTCTGGCGAATCCATGTCTGATCAAGACAAAATCCCCGAGACGTCCTGGCCCGAGCCCATCCAGAAGTACCTGGACCAGGGCAAGAGCATCTGGACCAAGCTTCCCACGTCGGCCAAGGTGGTCGCCGGGGCCATCGTCGCCACCGCCATTGCGGTGGCGAGCTGGACCGCGGTCGCCCCCATGATGGAAGACCAGGCCGTCCTCTTCTCGCAGCTCGAGCAGGGTGACGCCGCCGCCATCGTGGAGAAGCTCAAGACCCAGGGCATCAACTACCGGATCGCCGGCGACGGGAACACCATCATGGTGCCCGCCGACAAGGTCCACGAGCTGCGTCTCCAGATGGCGGGCGAGGGCCTGCCGCAAGGTGGCACCGGCGGCTTCGACGACTTCCAGAACATGCGCCTCGGCGCGACCGAGTTCGAGCAGCACGTCACCTACCGGCGAGCCATGGAGGGCGAGCTCGCCCGCACCATCGCCGACATTCGGGCCGTGAAGAGCGCTCGTGTGCACCTCGTGATGCCCCGCAAGAGCGTCTTCGCCCAGAAGCGCGAGCCGGCGAGTGCGTCGGTCATCGTCTCCCTCAATGGCCAGCTCAACCGCGAGGAGATCGCGTCCATCATTCACCTGGTGGCCACGGCCGTGCCCGACCTGACCACCGATCGCATCGCGCTCGTCTCTACCCGCGGCGAGGTCCTGCACCGTCCGCGAGGTGGCGATGGTGAGGTCGACCCCGACAATCTGCTCGGCGAGGCCGCTCCCGACGGGGCGAAGGCCCTCGAGACCCAGCTCGCCGACAAGGCGAGGGCCATCCTCGAGCGCACCCTCGGGCCCGGCCACGTGGACGTGCAGGTGAGCGCCGACGTCGAGAACGTTCGTGTCGAGCAGAAAAGCGACATCTACGACGAAGATTCCAGCGCCATCATCAGCGAGCAGCGCGAGATCGAAAAGGCGGCCGGCGGCACCGAGCCCGACCTTCAGACCGCAGGCGTGCCCGGCGCCGAGTCCAACCTGCCCGGCGGCAACGCCCAGGTCGGCGAGGCGGCGGAGGTGGCTCAAAACGAAGCCGGCATCGTCCGCAAGCGCGAGACCATCAACCACCAGCCGGACCGCACCACCACGGTGCAGAAGAAGACGGTTCAGGTGGTGAAGCGCCTCAGCGTCGCCATCCTCGTCGACGGCGTGGCGAAAGAGGTCGAAGGCGTGGCCACCGTCGAGCCCCGCAGCAAGGAAGAGCTCGATCAGCTTCAGGCGCTCGTCGCCCACGCGGTGGGGTTCGACGACAAGCGTGGCGACACCATCACCATTCATTCGGCGGCCTTCGTGCAAGAAGACCTACCGGAGCTCAAGCCCGCCCCGAAGCTGCTGCCACTGCCCGAGCCCTACGCCTCGCAGGTGGAGAAGTTCACCCCCCTCGCCAAGCTCGTGGCCGGGCTGATCGGTGGCCTCATCGTGCTTCTCTGGCTGCGAGGTTGGAACAAGCGCCGCAAGAAGGCTGCGGCCAAGCGCGCCAAGCTCCTCGCCGCGGCCCAGCGCGAGAAGGCGCTGCTCGAGGCGGCCAAGCCGTCCGACGGCGAAGGCAGCTCCGACGACCAGCTCAAGCGTGTCGACTACAAGGTGGAGGCGCTGTCGCGTGCCTCCGCCGACCCTGCCACCGCCGCATTGGTGGTGCGCCATTGGCTCGGAACGGCATCCGAGTCGGACAGTGACCAGGCGGCCTGACCCCTCCAGACCGCCCCTCGAACAAGCGGAGACTCCCCCATGGAAGACACCATTTCCCAGCTGACCGGCCCCGAGAAGGCCGTGCTGTTCCTCCTTTCTCTCGAAGAGTCCGTCGCGGGCCCCATCGTGGGTGAGCTCGACGTCGCCGACCTCAAGAAGCTCCGGGCCGTCGCCTCCACCATGCGCGAGGTGAGCGCCGACGCTCTCGACCGAACCTTCGCGGAGTTCGTACAGCGCAGCGGCCAAGCCGTGGCCGTGCCTCGAGGCGGGCTCCCCTACCTCCGGCGCCTCGCAGCCGGCACGCACGGCGAGCCGACGGCCTACGAGGTCTTCGAGGACGGTGGGACGTCCAGCCCCCTGGCGCGACTCGAAGCCGCCCCCCCGGAGGCCATCGCCTCGCAGCTCGAGAACGAGACCCCGCAGCTCATCGGGGCCGTGCTCGCGCGCCTCGACCCGTCCACGGCCGCGGCCGTGCTCATGGCTCTTCCTCCCGAGCGTGAGGTCGAGGTCTTGGGTCGACTCGGACGACTGCAGGAGCTACCGGCCGCGGTGCTGCAAGACGTGGCTCGCGCCGTCGCCGACGAGCTGCCCGCAGCCGACGCCGAGACCCTCATCAGCATCGACGGCGTGACCAAGGCCGCCGACATCCTCAAGGCCGTGGGCCGCGACCCCGCCAGCGAGCTGCTCGCCCAGCTCGAAGAGGCCGAGCCCGACCTCGCCCGCGACATGCGCATGGCCATGTTCCAGTTCGAGGAGCTGCAGCGTCTCGACCCGCGTTCGATGCGCACGCTCCTCCGCGAGATGCCGACCGACCGCCTCACCATTGCACTGAAGGGAGCCGACCCCGAGGTCATGGAGGCCGTCTTCTCCGGGCTCAGCGAGCGCGCGTCGAATCTCATTCGCGACGACCTCGAGGTTCTCGGCAAGGTGCGCAAAGCCGAAATCGAGGCCGCCCAGCAAGAGGTCGTGCAGATCGCCCTTCGCCTCGAAGCGGATGGCGCGATCGACCTCGGCCGCGGAGACGACGACTGACCCCTCGTACCCCTCTCGCCATGTACCCGGTGCAAAGCCCATCCAGCCATCCCCCCGCCGCTCCGCCTTGGTCGTCCGACCACGGCGAGGGTACCAACCTCCCCTCTTGGATGGCGCCCAAGCCCGAAGAGGAGCCGATGCCGACCCCGGTTCCTTCGCCGCCAGGGCACCTGCGCGGGGTGGCTCCTCCGGGCATCGACGACATGGAGGCCGCGGCGGCCGAAGCGGCGCTCTACGATCAGGCCACCCGACTGTCGCTGCCGCCGATGACGCCCCCGCCGCCGGTTGCCCCCAATGTGTCCGCAGCCCTCGAAGCGGAGCTCGACCAGACCCGGGCCCAGCTCGCGGCCGCACTCGCCGAAGCCGAACAGTTTCGGCGGCAGGTCCTCGAGGCCAGCGAACGTCAGCTCGTCGAGCTCGCGCTCGCCATCTCCGAACGGGTCGTTGGTCGAGAGCTGTCACAGGATCCGAGTCTCGTCGCCGCCTGGGCGCGCGAAGGGATCCAAGCCTTGGCCGGCCAGGGTCCGATCTCGGTGCGCGTCTCGTCGGACGTGAAGGCGAGCCTCGACAACTGCAGGGACCACGCGTCGATCTCAGTCGAGATCGATGAGGCCTTGCCCCCGGCGAGCTGCTGCTTGACCGGCAACCTAGGCGCCGTCGACGCGAGCCTCACCGCCCGCCTCGACGCCGTGGCCGATGCGCTCGGCGTGAGCCAGCGGCCGCCTCGTGGAGAGGAGAAGTCATGAGCATCGACCTCAGCAGCTACGTCAGCCGTGCCAACAAAGCCGATGTGGTCTCCACGCGAGGGCAGGTTCACGAAGTCGTGGGCCTCCTCGTCGAGGTGGCCGGCCTCGAGGCCGCCACCGGCGACCGGCTCGAAGCTGAGCTGCCCGATCGCAGTCTCTTGCTCGAGGTGCTCGGCTTCCGCGACGGACGACTGCTCGCGGCGCCCCTCGGATCGACCGCGGGCGTACAACGCGGGACCCCCGTGGTGCGACGGGGCCGCGGCGCTTACGTCGATGCAGGGATGTCCCTGCTCGGCCGCGTGATCGATTCGTTCGGGCAACCGCTCGACCACGGCGACCCACCGGTGTGCCGCCAGCAGGTTCCGCTCTACCGCGATCCCCCCAAGGCTTTCGCCCGTCGTCCCATCGAGGAGCAGGTCTCCACCGGGGTGCGCGTCATCGATTCCCTGCTCCCCGTGGGCCGGGGGCAGCGGTTGGGGCTCTTCGCCGGCACTGGTGTGGGCAAGAGCACCCTCCTCGGCATGCTCTGCCGCCAGGCCAAGGCCGACGTGGTGGTGGTGGGGCTCATCGGCGAGCGCGGGCGAGAGGTGGGAGACTTCGTGCGCAATGCGCTGGGCCCTGAGGGTCTGCGCAAGGCGGTCGTCGTCGCCGCAACAAGCGACGCCCCACCATTGGTTCGGGCCCAGGGCGCCCTGCGCGCCACTGCCATTGCCGAGTACTTTCGCGACCAAGGCATGGACGTGCTCCTGCTGATGGACTCGGTGACGCGCTACGCCATGGCCCTGCGCGAGGCGACCCTCGCCGCGGGCGAGCCCCCCGTCACCAAGGGGTACACGCCCAGCGTCTTCGCCTCGCTGCCCGCCCTCTTCGAACGCGCCGGAAACACATCCGGCCCCGGGGGGATCACCGCCATCTACACGGTGCTCGTCGAAGGAGACGACCTGCAGGACCCCATCGCCGACGCGGTCCGCGGCACCCTCGATGGTCACATCGTCCTGTCCCGCCAGCTCGCAGAGCGCGGCGTCTTCCCCGCCGTCGACGTACTCGCGAGCGTGTCTCGTGTCATCGGCGACATCACCACCCCCGAGCACCGCCGCGCGGCGGGCCAGGCCCGCGACCTCATGGCCGCAGCCCGTGACGCCGACGACCTCGTGAAGATCGGCGCCTACGTGCGGGGCAGCGACCCCAGGACCGACGCCGCGCTCGATGCCAACCACGCCATGCAGCAGCTCTTGCGGCAGGACATTCACGAAGCCAGCGACATCGACGATGCCCTGGGCCGACTCCAACGCGTGAGTGACCACGCACCGAGGGCGAAGGCATGACCGACCGGAAGAAGCTCGGGCGGATCAAGCGCTTGGTTTGGCTCAAGGAGCGCCGACGGGACGCCGCGCAAGCCCACCTCGCGCAGGCGCAGGCCGAGGCTCAAGCTGCGGCGCAGCGCGCCGACGACGCGGAGCAGCGCTTCGAGGAACAAGCGACGGCCGACAGCGATGCACCGTGCTCGTCGGCCCCCTTGTCGGACTGGATCGCGCAACGCCAACACGTGACCGACCTCGGGCTACAGGCCGAAGGGGCGCACGCCGAGCGTCGCCAAGCGGAGTCGACCGCGGCCGATCGCCAAGGTGACGTGCACCACGCGGAGCGTGAGCTCCGCCAAATGGAGAAGTGGTCCGAGGTCGAGAAGACGCGCGCCCAGCTCGAAGGCCAACGTCGCGAGCAAGGCGCGACCGACGAGCTCGCTGCCCAGATCACGGAGCGAAAGCGATGATGAGCAAACTGCAATTCGGGTTCGAGGCGCCCCGGGAGGCCGCCGCCTCGCGAAACGACAAGCCCCAAACCAAGACCAAGGACCCCGGCTTCGCAGCCGCGCTCGACCGCGCGCAGTCTCGCGACGAGCCCAAGACGGGGGCCACAGCCCGCAACCGCGAGCACGAGGCCACCGAGGAGGCCCCGCCGCGTGACGACGAGGCGCGTAGTGCCGAGGAAACGACGCCGGAGCCAAGAACGGACCAGCCGGAGGCGGAGGCCACGGCTGAAGAAGCATCCAGCCCACTGTCCGACCTGCTCATGGTCCCCTCGGAGCGGCCACGGATCCCCGATACCCAGGCCTTCGCCATCGCCGCCGCGCCGGCCATCGGCGCCGACATCGAAGGCACGATGACGGTTCCCAGCAGTCTCGAGGTCGACGTCGACCTGAGCATGCTCGAGCCGACCTCGAGGCCGCCCGGCTCGAGTGCTCCACCGGATCCGAATCTCGGGGACCTCACCGCAGCCGAGCTCGCGTCCGGCTTCGAAATGCCGTGGAAGGACGCCCTTCGAAGCGAGTCGCCGCCGGCGACCGTGCCCACGCCCGCCACCCAGCTCTCGCCCGGGGTCGGCGCCGAGGCTGTACCTCAGACCGTGCCGACGAGCGCGCCTTCGAGCCTCACCCCCGAGGCCGCGCCGCTGACCGAAGCCCACGGCACGCCTCGCCACCTCGTCTCCGATGCGGAGCCCCAGGTGTCGGCGGCCGAGGTCGTCACGCGCGAGACGACGCCTGCGCCACACCGCATGTCCCTGCACGACGCCAACATTCGCGACGCGCTCAACCGCTCGACGCGGCCCTCGCCGACGCCCGCCCCCGAGCAGCAGGAGAGTGAGGCGATGAACGCCGACCTGACCGGCACCCCGACCGAGGCCCTCGAGGGGGCCGAGGCTGCTGACGTCGCCGATGGGTCATCCCGCCGCGCCGACGCGCCCAAGGTCTTTGCCACCGCTCCCCATGAGCAGCTCCGCGAGCGCCTCTCCGCCGCCCGCGTCCAGGCCTCCCACGCTTCGGGCCAGCTCGCCGACGAGCACGCGCTGCACCGTCAAGAGGTCGCCACCTCGGCGGTCAACCACATGACGCTCAAGCACTTTGCCCAGGCCGACATCGAGCACCCCGAGCTCGGGCGCATTCGGGTCGCCGCCCGCAACGTCAGGGGCGAAATCGACGTGGAGATGAAGGCGCGCGATGCGAACACCGTGGCCGTGCTCCAGAGCACGAGCGGCCAGCTCAGCTCCGAGCTTCGCCAGGCATCCGTAGACCTGCGAGATCTGGACGTTCGGCAAGACGACGAGACCGCATCCGAGGCCTTCGAGGACCAACGCGGTCGCGAGGCCGAAGAACGCGACCCCGGCCGCGATCGACGCCCGCAGGCGTCGGCGACCGACCAGCAAGACGAGACCGACGAGGGCACGAGCAACGCCGGCTCGTCGGTACGGATCGTGCTCTAGCAAGAAGAACCGAAGAAGCCCTCACGAGGTGACGACATGGCCATCGACGGCATCAGCAACGTACCGGGAAACCCCACCGCCCCCACCCAACGCAACGGCGACAGCTCCACCGACCGCGTGGGCAAAGAGGCATTCCTCGAGCTGCTCGTGACGCAGCTCCAGAACCAGGACCCCCTGCAACCCCAGGACGGCGCGGAGTTCGTCCAACAGCTCGCGCAGTTCACCCACGTGGAGCAATCGGTGCGGCAGAGCGAGGCGCTCGACGTCATCTCCCTGCAGCTCACCGGTCTCAGCGCCAACGAGGCCGTCAGCCTCATCGGCAAGGACGTCATGATGAAGGGCAACAAGGTGGCCTTCGATGGCGTCAGCGCGACGAGCTTCGCGGCCAACCTCGAAAAGAGCTCGGCCGAGACCAAGGTCACCATCCGCAACAGCGCCGGAGAAGCCATTCGCACGCTCGAGCTCGGGCCCCAGCCCGCGGGCAACCTCAACATCCCGTGGGACGGCCGCGACAACGCCGGGCAGCTGGTCGATGCGGGCAGCTACACGGTCGAGGTCTCGGCCACCGATGACACCGGCACCCCCATCGACGTCTCGCAGGACGTGAGCGGTCGGGTGGTCGGGGTCGACTACGCCAAGGGCTACCCGGAGATCATCCTCGACTCCGGTGCGCGCGCGCCCATCTCGGACCTCATCAGCGTCGAAGAGTCGCCCTACGCAAGCGGCCTCCCCGCCGGACTGCCGCCGACCACCGGCTCTACCGACACCAGCGCTCCATTCAACGGAAACCTTCCCTACACCCCGGACTCCGTCGACCCGCTCCCCTGACGTCGACCTCCGGCGAAGCCCCATCCCACGACCCAACCACCGAAGAGAGAACTCATCATGAGCGTCAACAAGACGATGAACACCGGCATCTCGGGCCTGAAAGCGCAAGAGCAAGCCCTCGGTGTCGTCAGCGACAACATCGCCAACGTCAACACCGTTGGCTTCAAACATTCACGCGCCCTCTTCGAGGACGTGCTCGGCTCGACCTCCAAAACCGCCTCTGGCTCCGGTGCGCGCATGACCCGCACCCAGCAGATCTTCAGTCAAGGCGCGCTTCAGAACACCGGCATCGGCACCGACCTCGCGCTCTCGGGCGACGGATTCTTCGTCCTGCGGGGCTCGGTCGATGGTGAGGCGGGTCAGTTCTACTCGCGCGCCGGTCAGTTCAGCTTCCGCGAAGGCAGCCTCGTCAACCCGGATGGACTCAACGTCCAGGGCTACGCTGCTCTCCCGGGCGGGGGCTTCGCCAATGAGCTGAGCGACGTGACGCTCACGGCCAGTGCCCTTCCCCCGAGTGCCACCAGTGCCATGGAGATCACGGCGAACCTGGACGCCAACACAGCCCCGCCGACGGTCCCGTTCGACCCCAACGACCCGGCCGCCACCTCCAACTTCTCGACGACGATGACGGTCTTCGACCCCCAAGGCAACGGCCATAGCGTCGACGTCTACTTCGTCAAGACGGCCAACCCCAACGAATGGGATGTGCACGTGATGGCAGACGCGACCGAGGTCAACACGCCCGCGCCCGCCAACCCGGGCGACACCTATGTCGAGCTCGCGAGCAGCACCCTCACCTTCGACGGTGATGGCCTTCTCCAGAACGCGCCCGCGCTCAACGCCACCGTGGCGTTCGGCAATGCCTCCGCTCAAACCTTCGACATCGACCTCGGCGACCCCACCTCCGCCGGTGGTACGGGGCAACTCGGCATCACGCAATACGGTGCCCCGAGCAGCGTAGCCTCGCAGTCGCAGGACGGGTTCGCGTCCGGTGACCTCGTGGGCGTCGACATCGCCGCCGACGGCACCGTGAGCGGCGTCTACTCCAATGGCGAAACCCTCGCCGTCGCCCAGCTCGCGATCGCGAAGTTCCAGTCGAATGATGGCCTGGCACGGATGGGCTCGAACGTCTGGGCTGAGACGCGCGACTCGGACGCGCCGGCCATTGGCCCAGCTGGTGACGGCGGCCGCGCCGGCGTCGTCTCTGGTGCCATCGAGCAGAGCACGGTCGACCTGACCGCTCAGTTCGTCGACATGATCACCTATCAGCGGGCCTTTTCCGCCAACGCCAAGACCATCACCACCGCGGACGAGATGCTCTCCGAGGTCGTGAACCTCAAGCGCTGACCCCACCCCTCATTGAAGGAGGCCGACGATGGCAGACGACGACAACATCGACGAGACCGAAGAGGACGAGGACAAGAAGAAAGGTGGCCCCGGCATCGTGGGGCTGGTCCTACCCGGCATCCTCGCTGCGGCCGGGGCCTTCGGCGGCTCCTTCGTCGCGGGGGGGCAATCCGCCCCCCCCGAAGAAGAACCCAAGGAAGAGAGCAACATGCCCGGCCCCACGGTGCCGCTCCTGCCTTTCGTCATCAACATTCAAGATGCCGATGGCTCGGTCCATCCGATGAAGATCACCCTCGCGGTGGAGCTCGCGTCCGGCACCGACCCGAAGAACTTCGAGTTGTTCGTTCCCCGCATTCGCGACACCTGCATCACCTACCTCCGCAGCCTCGACTACAAGGACGCTGCCGACAGCAAGTCGAAGGAGCGGATGGTGGGCGACCTGCTCGCCCAGATCCACAAGCTCGGAGCGGAGATGGCGGTCGGGGTCTTGGTTCAGGACTACGTCATTCAGTGACGCCGTCGGCGTCTAGGTGAAAACCATGCAGAATCTCGTTTCCGTTTCTTCCGAGGGGGGCTCTACCTCCGCCATCGAGACCATGAATCGGGCCGTGCCCGCCATCCTGCGCGGCATTCGCCGCGGCGTGCCGTTCATTGCGCGCCGACAGGTCGAGATCACGCCCAGCGCACCGACGCTGGTCGACGCGGCTGCCGTGACCGAAACGCTGGTGCCGCCCCTCTACACGGTGCCGCTCGCAGCGGAGCCGGGGGGCAACCGCGGCTACATCGCCGTCGACGGGCGCGCCATCTCGTTTCTTCTCGAAGGCACCCTCGGGGGCGACGGACGCGACGTGCCTCAGCTCGATCCCGAGGGCCTGTCCGCCGCGCAGCGGGCCTTCATCTCGCGGCTCATGAGCAACGTCGTGGGCACGCTCTCCGGGGCGATGCGTTCCGCGATCGGTCTTTCGCTCACCGCCCTCCCGCAGGACGATGGGGAGAAGGCCGTCACCGGGTCGATGGTGGCGCTCACCTTGCGCTTCGAGGTGCTCATCCAAGATGAGGAGGAGGACGACCCCGACGAGTTCCTCTTCGCCGACATGGACGAAGAGAACGACGACGACTCACCCGCCATCGACACCTTCGGCACGATCGTCATCGCGGTGGCCAAGTCGGCGCTGATCGCAGCCCGCCGGCAGGCATCGCGCCCTCGGACCAAGGTGAACCCGCGCGTCGTTGGTTCCCTCGAGAACACCAACGTCGAGATCGCGGCGGAGCTTGGGCGCGTGACCTTGCCGTTGGGCCAGCTTCTCAGCATGCGGCCCGGCGACACGCTGCGCCTGCCGATTGCGGTCGGAAGCGCGATCGACCTTCGCGTGGGGAACGAGCGGTTGCTCAAAGCCCATCCGACCACCAGCGGCTCTCAGCTCGCGATTCGCATCGCGGGAGAGGGACCCGCGGTCGCCGAGCCGGCCGCCTGACGACGGGTGAAGTCCAGGCGGCCCTGAACTATGCTTCGCGGCGTGAAATCCCCGACGCTCGCCACGGCGATGACGCCGTTCCCCTACGCCATCGACGCCGCCGCGCCCCTTTCGGAGGCGCGGGCGATGCTGACGGAACACGGCTTCCACCACCTGCCGGTCATGGCCGGGGGCAAGCTCACCGGCGTGCTGCGCGAGCGCGACGTCGCGCTCGTGGAGCTGCTCGACGACCCGAGCCGCAACGTGGCGACGGTGCAGGTGCCGGCCCCCTACGTGACGGACATCCAGACGCCGTTCGAGCAGGTGCTCCGCCACATGGAGACGGAAGGGCTCGACGTGACCCTCGTCACCCGTCACGGAAAGCTGGTCGGCATCATCACCGCCACCGATCTGGCCCGGATCCTGTGCACGATCTTGGTCGGGCCCGAGCCGCCAGCGAACCAACCCGCATGAACCATCGGTGAGAGGTTTCGAGGGCTTGCGCCGTCGGCAAGAATCCAACGGGCGAGAAGGTTCGCTGACTGGTATGGGTAGGCGTCGGGGCTGACGACGCGGGCCCACAATGTGGTACCCTGTCGCCGCCCACGGGTATGGCCACATGAGCGCGGCGCACGACATCACGGTGAGGTCTGAAGAGGGGCAATCGCGCCTCGGCGACTACACCATCGAAGGCGTCCTCGGAGAGGGCGGCGGCGGTGTCGTCTACGCGGCGGTCGGGCCAGATGGTGAGGTCGCCCTCAAGGTGACCCACGAAGACCGCGAGCTCACCTCGCGCGATCGCGATCGCTACCTCGCCGAGGCCGAGATGATGCGTCGTGTGCGACACGACGCGATCGTCGACGTGCTCGATGCCGGACTGCTTCCCGATGGCCGCCCCTTCGTGGCCATGCCCCGACTCGAGGGCGAGACCCTCGCCGAGCGGATCACGCGGCGGGGCCCACTCTCGCTGGATGAGGCGCTCAACCTGTTCGAGCAACTCGCGGACGCTACGATGGCCCTTCACGCCTGTGGGCTGCTGCACCGCGACCTCAAGGCGGAGAACGTATTCCTCACCCCGGGTGGGCGTCTCAAGCTGCTCGACTTCGGCATCGCCAAAGACCAGCGCGCGAGCCAAGTCCACACCACGACGGGGCTCGTGCGGGGAACCCCCGCGACGATGGCACCGGAGCGATTCTTCGGAGAGCCCGCATCCGAGCAGAGTGACGTCTACGAGCTGGCGGTCGTCTTCTACGTCATGGTGGCGGGCAAGCTGCCGTGGGCCGGCGACGAAACCGACGTGCGTGCCCGCGCGCATCCCGTGGCCCTGCACCAAGCCCGCCCCGAGGTGCCGCCCACGCTGGGCTGTGCCCTCATGGCCGCTCTCGCGACCCGACCGGAGCCGCGCCCGTGCTCGCCCCTCGCCCTTTCGACCGCGCTGCGCGAAGCCGCGCGCGAGCCGAGCCTTCCGACCACGGCCCTCGGGGGTCCTACCGTCACGTCCGACAACCTCCGCCAGCTCGTCGCCTACGAAACGCCCTTCGAAGCGGCGGTCGCGTCACGGCCTCATCCGGCGCCGGCCGCCTCGTCGCGCTCCTGGCTCGCCCTCCCGGTCGTCGCCGCGGTCGCGGCAGCGGCCTTCCTCGCCTGGTCGCCGAGTGACGCTGTCGCACCGGCCCGCTCAGGGCTCAATCAAAGGCTGGGTACAATCCACGGCCTGCCGGTCCCTGCGGCCCCCGAACCGGCGAAGCCGCGAGCACACGCTCAGCCCGTGCCCGTCGAAACCAAAGCGGAGGCTGAGCCCACCAAGCCGGCAGCAGCCACGCCTGCGCGAGAGAAAACGCCCGAGGCCAAGCCCGCCCGCAAGCCGGTGGCGGCGCCTGCGGCCGTAAACACGCCAGCCGCCGAGCCCGTCGTCGATCCGGTTCACACCCCCGCCCCTATCCCCGGTGGCGTCCATGGCGCCTCTCCTTACTAGGACCATCGGCCTTGCCATTCTGTTGGGCGCGGTTCCTGCCGCGGCTCAGGATGCGCCCGAACCCGACGAACCGGCCGCGGCGGAAGAACCAGCGCAACCCGCCGAAGCTCCCGACGGTCCTCGGGCCAAGGCCCGCGAAGCCTTTCTCGAAGGCACGGAGCTCGCGCGCAGAGCACAGTGGGCCCAGGCGCTGAGCGCTTTCGAGCGCGCAGAGGCCATCAAGCCCCACCCGGTGACGACCTACAACATCGGGACCTGCCTCCGCGCCATCGGCGCCTATACCCGTGCGCTCGTCACGTTCCAGCGCGCGCTGCGGGAGAACGCCGCCACGGGCGGCGATGTACTCCCTGCCGTCCTGGTAAACCAGGCCAAGACCTTCACCGCCGAGATCGACCAGCTCTTGGTTCGGGTCGAGCTGTCGGTGGCGCCAGCGGGCGTGCGGCTCGCCGTCGACGGTCGCCCACTGCAAGCCGTGGGGACTGAACACTACGGTGATCTGCGTCCCGCGGGCGAAGGCCAGACGCTTCCCGCCGCCACCACCACGCTCATCCTCAACCCCGGCGCCCACGTCTTCACCTTCTCGCGCCCCGGCTTCGAACCAGCCGTCGTCAACGAGACCTTCACCCCGGGGGCTCGACGGCCCCTACAGATCCAACTCGACCGCCTCCCGGCGCGGCTTCACATCGACGCCAACGTGCCGCAGGCCCTGGTCACCTTCGGAGGTCGCGACCTCGGGCCGACGCCGCTCGACATCGCTCGTCCCGCCGGCACCTATCCTCTGCTGATCGAAAAGGAAGGCTACGAGCCCTACAGCTCGTCGGTCGAGGTCGGCCCCGGACAGCGTCTCCAAATCGAGGCGCCATTGCAGCCTGCGACCACATCCGTCTTCGAGACCTGGTGGTTCTGGACCGCGGCCGCCGCCGTGGTCGCGGGCGGCGTCACGGTGACCTACTTCGCCACCCGCCCCGACCCCGAACCACCGCCCTACGACGGCGGAACGACCGGATGGGTCATCCAGTCGTTCGCCTTCTGACCCAGAGGTCATCTCGAAGCGCCGAGCACGTCGTGGACACGGTCGGCGCCTCACGCGTTGCAACGGGGCCCGCCAGAACCGACCAGCTTCCGACAGCATTCAGAAGGCGCCGTCGCACGCGCCGCCGATGCAGCTCTCACCCGTGCAGAGGAGGAACGATGCGAAGAGTGCATCGGCCTCCGGATAGCGGGCGTCGCAATCGTCGTAGCAGTCGTCGGTCTGACAATTCCGGCCGCACAAGAAGCGAAGGAAACACGCGCGGTCGTCGAAACAAGCCGCGAACTGGTTGGGGCAGTTGTCGAGCGCACACTGGAAGCAGGCGCCGGGGACGAGCCCGCCACAAACCGGACAGAGCGCGGTTTGGCACCCGAGCCACGAGCCAGTCTTCTGGGCGCCGTCGGCGTAGGTGGAGTTGCACGCGTCTTCGCACGAGAGCAGACCTCCACACCCTTGGATGCAGCTCACGTAGCTCTGGCAGTCGCCATCGCAGCGTGTCTCGCAGCAGAACTCCTCCTCACAGCGGTCGCAGGCGTCGGCGGCCGTGGGTGGGGTGCAGGTTTGGCTGAGGAGCGGGTGGGTGGTCGGTGTTCGGCCACACGGGGCGCAGTCGACGCCCGGTCCCAAGGCCCGGCAGAGCTCCAGCGCCTTGCGGGCGCCGTCGGCCGCGGCCCCGCTCGGCATGGGACAAGTCGCTTCACATGCAGGGTCGGCGTCGGCGCCGTCGATGACGGAACAGGCGCGCAAACAATCGATGTGGGCCGCGCACTCGGGCTCGGCCTCACAAGCGGTGATAGGATCGGCACACGCCTCGGCCACGCAGAGGCCACATTCGCTGTCGCCCCAGCGGACGGGGCCGGATCCACCGCCCCCCTTCGGGTCGGGATCGGGCTCCTCGACGGCGGAAGGGCATGCGACGGCGGACAGCGCGGCTAGAATCGCGGCAAGTACGACGAAGACGCGCCTCATGACACTTCACCCTACCACCCTGCGTGGAGGCCTGCTCGTGGTCTCTACCCTCGCCACGCTCGGTTGCACCGACGCGGATCCGCGGGCGCAGTGGGTGGTGGTGGTCGACACCGACGCCCCCTTGACCGGGCAGCTCGTCGACCAGCCCGAGCTGCCCGCCGACGCGGCCATCGACAGCCTGCGCATCGACGTCATCGCCGCGGATGGCGAACGACTCGCCACCCGCGAGCTCACGGTGCCGGATCCCCGCGACTGGCCCATCAGCTTCGGGGTCGTGGCCGAGGGGCCACGGCCCGAGCGCCTGCGCCTGCGGGCATATCGTGGCCGAGACGCGACCGTCGATGCCGAGGGCTTGCTCGTACCGCCACCGCGGCGCACCATCGACCGTGTCGTGACCTTCGACCGGGGACCGGAGGGCCGGGAGGAGATCGGCATTCGGCTCAGCTTCGCCTGCCTCGGGGTACGACCTTCGTTCGCGAGCCCGCTCCGCACCTGCATCGACGACGACCGCCAACAGGACGACCCGAGCCGCGGCCACGTCGAGGTGCCGACGGTCGTGTCGGCCGGCACCTCCCCGCTCCTCACCCCCCAACCGTGTACCGGGCAGGGCCCCGCGGGAACGGTCTGTATTGCGGGAGGCTTCAGCGTGCTCGGCGACGACCAGCTGAGCGGCATCGACGACCTGCTGGTGGTCGACGCCATCCCGCCGGTGCCGGTCATCGTGTCGCCCTTCTGGATGGACAGAACGGAGGTCACGGTCGGGATGGTGCGCGCGCTCTATGCGGGCGGCCTCAGTGCCGAAGAACCGGTCATGCCCGACCCGGGGGTGCAGGGTCTCGAGCGGTGCACCTGGCGCGGTCGCGACGACGCGAGCCAGGACTCGCTCCCCATCAATTGCCTCGCGGTCGCCACCACCGACGCCATCTGCGCGGTCCGCGGGGGACGCTTGCCCACAGAAGCCGAATGGGAACACGCCGCCGGGGGACGCGGAGCGGGGCGGGTCTACCCCTGGGGCGAAGAATCGGCGTGTTGCGGGAGCCAGCTCGGCCGCTTCATCGGACCGTGCAGCTCCTTTCCGGGGCCCGTTCCAGTGGGCACCTTCGCGAGCCCCGACGACTGCGCCTTCGGCGATGTGTCGCGCGACGGTCTGCTCGACCTCGGAGGTAACGTCGTCGAGATCACGTCCGACCCCGCCGAGCCCTTCGATGCCCCCTGCTGGAGCCATGACGGCATCGCGCGCAACCCGCGATGTCTCGAAGGGGACGACGATCGTGTCGCGCGCGGGGGCGCATGGACCACCGGGCTCGCCATCGCGCACACCTCGCACCGCAAGGTCTACGTGCCGGCCTCCAACGCGGGCCTACGATGTGTATTCGAGGACCGACCATGAAGCGGTGGCTCCCCACGCTCGGGCTCATGCTCACGGGCTGCCAGGACCCTGCGCCCGCCCGGGACCAATGGCTCGTCACGGTGTCCACCGATGGCACGCAACCGCAGTTCGGTGATCGCCTCCTCATCGAGGTGCTCGACGCGGACGGAGAGCTCGCGTGTGACGGCTGCCGAAGAACCTTCGGCGTCACGGCCGACGTCTTCCCGCTTTCGTTCGGTATTCCCGTCGAGACCGGCGCCGTGCAGCTACGGGGGCGCCTCTATCGGATCGACCAGACCGGCGCCGACGGCTTTCCCGGCGGTACTGGACTCGTCGACGCACGCGGGCGCCTCCCCGAAGCGAACGGCGTCACCCCCATCACGCTCGACTTGTCGCTCGACTGCTTCGGGCTGCCGTCCACGCTCGACGCCACCTGCGATCGGAGCGCGGGAGAGCTCGCGCCGATCCCGACGCTGAACGACGGGACACCGCTCACGCCGGGCACGTGGTGGGGGGTGCAGCCAGCTCCTTGTGCAGGGCCGGTGGCCGACGACATGGCGTGCATCGAAGGTGGCGCCTTCATTCAGGGTGACGCCAAGGACTTCGGGATCTCCGTGCCCCTCAGCGCGGCCCGCGAGCGACTGGTGGTGCTGAGCCCCTTCGCGCTCGAGCGCGACGAGGTCACCGTGGGCGAGGTGCGGAGCTTGGTGCGAGCAGGGGTGCCCGGCGTGGCACCCCTGCTGCCGTCCCCGGATCCGATGGACCCCGACGGCACCTGCACCTACCTCGGTCCAAACGACGCCAGCAACGACGCGCTCCCGATCAACTGCGTGCCCCATCAAGTCGCCGCCAACATCTGCGCCGCGCTCGGGAGACGCCTACCCACCGAAGCCGAGTGGGAGTGGGCGGCCGGCCAACGTGATCGCGAGAGCCTCTATCCCTGGGGAAGCGACCCCGACGTCTGCGAGAAGGCCATCATCGGCGTGGGTCGATTGCTGGAGGCCTACTTCGAAGAGACCATCCCGTGCCGGGTCGAAGACGACGGCACCCTGCGCCCCTGGGGTGTGCAGCCCGGGGGCGACCCCGACGACGTGACGGCCGAGGGGATCGCCAACCTCGGCGGCAACGTGTCGGAGTGGACCGCCGATTCCTTCGCCCCCTACGGCGAGGCCTGCCACCTCGACGTGCCCCGGCCTGCGGTAGACCCCCTCTGTTTCTTCTCCGCCAGCAGCATGGTGGTGCGCGGCGGGAGCTGGAACACCATCCTGCAGCACGCACGCGCCGTCACCCGCCAGCGCTCCGGGGGCTGGACGACCACGGTCGGCCTCCGCTGCGCCCAATCGAGGTAGGTCTAGAGGCTCAAGTGGAAGTGGGGGGCGTTGCCGTTGCGCTCGTCGACGAGCCTCGCGCCCTTGACCGCGCTCACGGCTTCCTTGAGGGCCTCGACGTGCTCGTCGCTCAGACCACGAGACCGAACGTCGGCCGCGGTGTGGGCGAGGTGCCGTGACACGTAGAGGCCCTTCTTCACCTGCTCTTCGATGATCCCGGTCATCGCGTTCACGGTGCGTCGGCGGCCCCAGCGCTTCTCCTTGCCCTCTTCGAAGGTCTTGATGAGGGGCCGCACGAGGGCCACCTGCACGTAGAGGTGCAGGAGGTTCTTTCCGTCGGCCATCATGTCGTACATGAGCGTGGCCTGAAGGCCCGGCTTGCGGCCTCCACCGGTGACGACGAGCTTCTTGCCGGTCGCTTCTCGGTAGTGTTCGGCGATGGCGTGGAGCCGCGTGTAGGCACTCTCGCGAAGCCGCGCGCGACGAGGCTTGATGCGAAGCACGCCGTCGCTCTGAAGCAAGACGAGGGGCTCGTCGTCCCGCGCCACGGGCGGGTTCTCTTCGTCTTCTTCGGCCTCGGCGTCATCGCCATCTGACGGCTCGGCGTCTGCAGGCTCGGAGGCTTCGTCGTCGTCTTCGGACGCCTTCTCGTCGCTCTCGGCCGGCGCGTCGTCGCCTTCGGCGGGCTCCTCGGCCGGCGCGTCGTCCCCCTCGTCGGGTGCCTCCGCGGGCTCCTCGGCCGGCTCCTTGGGCGCATCCGGAGGGGAATCCTCGACGTCGGTCTTCGGGGCGTCTTCGGCCCCCGCCACAGAACTGGCAGCGCTGAAGGTGACGGTCAGCGCGACCGCAAGCCAGGAGGCTGCATTCTTCGGCCGCATGCATGGCCCTTCTCATGCGGGCGAACGAAGGTCAACGGTGACTTGACGTCCCCACCGCCTCCGAGCCATCGCGCGCTTCGTGGGAATGCTATCAAAGCCGGCCATGACGGAGCTGATCCCCATCGAGATCCGCGGCGCCGCCGAGCACAATCTCGACCATCTCGACCTCGACCTTCCCTGGGGTCGGTGGATCGCCGTCACCGGCCCGTCCGGCTCGGGCAAGACCTCGCTCGTCTTCGACACCCTCGTCCGCGAAGGCCAGCGACGCTACCTCGGCGGTCTCTCGGCCAAGGCGAAACAGCTCTTCGGCAAGCTAGGCCAGGCCGACGTCACCTCACTTCGTGGCCTCCCGGTTCCGCTCGCCATCGCTCAGGCGAGCCCCGGCAGCAGCCGCTCCACGGTGGGCACACGCAGTGGGGTGCTCGACCTCTTGCGCCTCGTCTTCGCCCGTACCGCCCTCGACCCCGGAGGCGAACCCCTCACCCGCAGCCACTTCAGTTTCAACGTGGCCCCGGGCGCCTGCGAAGCGTGCCAGGGGCTCGGACTCGAGGACGTGGTCGACCCTACGCTGCTGGTCGCCGATCCGAAGAAGAGCATCCGCGACGGCGCCCTCGTGCCCACCCTGCCCAATGGCTACACCGTCTACAGCCAGGTGACGCTCGAGGTGATGAACACCATCTGCGAGGCCCACGGCTTCGATGTGCACACCCCCTGGGCCGAGCTCACCGACGCGCAGCGGCACGTGGTCTTCTTCGGTACCAAGGCGCTCGAAGTCCCGTTCGGCAAGCACAGCATCGAGTCGCGGATGAAGTGGGAAGGGATCACGGCCCGCCCGCGGGAGACGGGCTTTTACCGCGGCCTCATCCCCGTCATCGAAGAGACGCTCACGCGCAATCGCAACCCGAACATCTTGCGCTTCGTGCGCACCGCGCCGTGCGCGGCTTGTGCGGGCACTCGCCTCTCCCGGCCAGGGCGTGAAGCCACCATAGCCGGGGTCACCCTGCCGTCGCTTCTCGCCCAACCGGTCGCGACGCTCCGCACTTCGCTGGGGGCTCTCTCGGGTGAGCCGTGGCAGGCGGTCGAAGAAGCGGTACGGGGCCGGCTCGCGCGCATGGTCGACTTGAGCCTGGGACACCTCAGCCTCGACCGCCCGAGCGACTCCCTCAGCGGCGGCGAGGCCCAACGGCTGCGCCTAGCCGCCGTGCTCGGCGCGGCCCTCGGCGGCATGATGATCGCACTCGACGAGCCCACCTTGGGCCTGCACCCCGACGCTCAGGACGGCATGCGTCGCACGCTCGATGCCGTCTTGGCCCAGGGCAACACCCTGGTCGTCGTCGAGCACGATCCGCAGATGGTGATGCACGCCGATCACGTGGTGTCGCTGGGCCCGGGTGCCGGGTCACTCGGGGGTCGCCTGGTCGACGTCGATGCGCCTCCGCTCGGCCACGCGCCTCGACCGCGGGTGCATCGACGATCGCCCCGCGGCACCGTGCGTCTCCGCGGCGCCACCTTGCACAACCTTCGGGAGGCCGCTCTCGAGGTCGAGCTCGGCTGCTTCAACGTCGTTCTCGGCCCCTCGGGCGCGGGAAAGAGCTCGCTCGTGTTCGGCACACTACTGCCCATCCTCTCCGGCGAGCGTGGCGGCCCTTACCAGAGCATCGAAGGCCTGGAGCAGACCATGGTCGCAGCGGTCGACGCCCGCCCCATCGGACGCACCCCACGAAGCACCCCCGCTACGTGGACCGGCCTGTTCGACCGCGTCCGCAAGTCGTTTGCCGCTACGAAAGAGGCCAAGGCGGCCAAGCTCGGGGCGACCTCGTTCAGCTACAACAACAAGGCCGGCCGCTGTCCGCAATGCGAGGGGCTGGGGGTTGAGCGCGTGGGTCTGCATCTGCTCGAGGACGTGGAGCGCGCGTGCGGAGTGTGTGGCGGTGGTCGCTACGCGCCGTCCGTGTCGGGGGTGCGCCTCCGCGGCAAGAGCATCGCCGAGGTCCTCGCCCTCACCGTCGACGAAGCGGTCGTCTACTTCGCGCCGGACCCGGTCGAGCACGCCTTGTGCCTCGCCATGCAGACGCTAGGCCTCGGCTATCTCCCGTTGGGTCATGGGAGCCACAAGCTGAGCCGCGGAGAAGCACAGCGGGTCAAGCTCGCCACGCTGCTGGGGCGGGTCGATGCCGAGCCGTCGCTGCTTCTGCTCGACGAGCCCGACCGCGGTCTGCACCCGAGTGACATCGAGCGCCTCCTCGGTGCCATCGACGCCTTGGTCGACGCCGGACACACCGTGCTCGCCATCTCCCACCACCGTCACCTTTGGGCTGCCGCCGACGTCCGAACCGAAGTTCGCGACGGGGTGGCCAACCACGACGTGCCCTACGAGGCGAGCCCCGAGCCGGCGCGCCGGCCGCCCCGCGAGGCCATCCCGCCTCCGGCCCGTATCGCCCTGCGTGGCGTGACCACACACGGCTTGAAACAGGTCGACCTCGACGTCCCCCACGGAGCCCTGGTGGCGGTGGCGGGCGTATCGGGCAGCGGAAAGTCGTCGCTCGTCTTCGACACCCTCGCCGCGGAGGCCTGGCATCGTTTCTCGGAGAGCTTGCCGTTCTCGGTCCGGCAGCAGGTCCGTCGCCAAGCGCGACCCGAGCTCGAGCGCGCGGAAGGCCTCACCCCCGTGCTCTCCCTTCGCCAAGGTGGGGCGCGCGCCAACCGGCGCTCGACGGTCGCAACCCAGGCCGACCTCGGCCCATGGTTGCGCCTCCTGTGGTCGCGCATCGGCACCCCCTCGGGCTTTACCGCCGAGCACTTCAGCCCCGACCGTGCCCTCGGCGCCTGCCCTGCATGTGCGGGCCTCGGCACCGTGCCTCGCTGTGCCCCGGAGAGCATCATCACCGCCCCCGACCAGCCGCTGTGCGACGGGGCCGCCGCCGGCACCAAACCGGGAAGGTTCTTCACCGCGGCCGACGACCAGCACATCGCCACCCTGCGCGCCGCCCTTCGCGCCGCTGGCCTCTCCGACGACCTGAGCGCCCCCTGGAATGCGCTGTCCCCCGAGGTTCGCCGCGTCGCGCTCGAAGGCTCCGGGGACCAGACCTACGCGGTGAGCTGGACGTTCAAGCGGGGCAAGCGCGACGGCACCCATACCTTCGAGGGACCTTGGCTCGGGCTGTGCGCCCTCGTGGAGCGCGAAGCCAAGCGCCGCGCCCGCCGCAAAGACGCCGACACGTGGTCGGAGCCGCTCGAGGATGCTCCGTGTCTCACCTGTGAAGGCAGCGGACTCCGGGCAGACGTCGCAGCGGTGGAGGTGGGCGGCCTGCGACTGCACGACGTGCTGGAGCTTCGCGCCTGCGAGCTGCTGCCGACCCTGGACGAGACCGTCGAGGGCCTCGTCTACTCCGCCCTGCGTCCCGAGCTCGAAGCGCGCGTCGAGGGCTTGTGCGCCCTCGGGCTGGGTCACCTCACCCTGTCGCGGCGCTCGCCCACGCTGTCCACGGGAGAGCTGCAGCGGCTGCGGCTCGCGAACGTGCTGCACTCGGGCCTGGCCCATACGACCGTCGTCCTCGACGAGCCCACCGCAGGCCTCCACGAAGACGACGTGAACGCACTGCTCGCACGCCTCCGAACACTCCGCGATGCGGGCAATACCATCATCGTCGTCTCTCACCGCCCCACACTCCTGCGCGGCGCCGACCACCTGATCGAGCTCGGCCCGGGGAGCGGTCCCGACGGCGGTCGGATCGTGGCACAGGGTCCTCCGACGGAGGTGCTCGCAGGGGAGACGCCGACCGCGCTGGCCTTGCAAACGACGGTGACGGTGCCGCCGGCACGCGAGTTGGACGACGGCATCAGAATCGTCGGGATCGACGCCCACGGCTTGCCCCGGCGCGACGTCACGCTGCCCCGGTCCGGCCTCGTCGCCATCACGGGTCCGTCTGGTAGTGGCAAGAGCACCCTCCTCTTCGACGTGCTCGAGGCTTCGGCCCGCGCCGGCCGCGCTCGCGGGTGCGCCGAGATCGAAGGGCTCGACCACTACGTCGAGATCCGAAGCTCACGGGGCGGAATTGGCCAGACCCCATTGACCACGCTCGGCGTGCTGCCCGCCCTGCAACGCCTCTTCGCGGAAGCATCGAGTGCACGACTCACGAAGGCCGCCTTCTCGTTCGACAGTCCCAAAGGCCGTTGTGAGACGTGCAAGGGTCGCGGCTTCGAAAGGGTCTCGATGGATGCCTTGGCAGACCTGGACCTGCCCTGCCCGGCGTGCCACGGAAAGCGCTACCGCCCCGAGGTCCTTGCCGTGCGCTGGCGTGGCTACACCATCGCCGAGGTGCTCGAACGCCCGGTCTCGCGCCTCGTAGGCGAGCTCGATGGCCCCTTGGCGCGCGCCGCCCAGGCCATGGTCGACGTCGGCCTCGGCCATCTCGCGCTCGGCCGGCACCGCCGAACGCTGTCCGGCGGCGAAGCCCAGCGCCTAACCCTCGCGAGCCGGCTTCTGGACAAGGCCTCACCCGCCCTCGTTCTGCTCGACGAGCCCGGCACGGGATTGCACGAAGCCGACCTCGAGCGACTGCGTCGGGTCTTCGACCGCATGACTGCGCGTGGCGACCTGGTGGTCTTGGCCGAACACCGCGCGAGCCTCATCACCGCCTGCGACCGCGAGATCGCCCTCACCACATAGCCTCCGAGGTTCGAGGTTCGAGGTTCGAGGTTCGGGGTTCGAGGTTCGAGGTTCGAGGTTCGAGGTTCGAGGCCGAGGTCGAGGCCGAGAGCGAGAGCGAGGTTCGAGAGCGAGTTCGATCGAGCCAGTGCCTATCCGAGCGGCATTGGACCTAGGGGCCCGCGACGACCTGGGTCGTGTTTGCCGTCAGGCGGCTCGCCTGCTCCACGAGGGTCATGAAGCCGCGGCGGTGCCCGTGGGGGTCGGCGCCGAGCGCCTGGCCCGAGAGACGCTTGGCGAGGTCGAGGCTCGCCGTTCCACGGTGCTTCGATTGGGAGAGCACGAGGCCGAAGGCAGCCACGCCGGCCGAGAAGCGGAACGCCTTGGAGGTGTCGGCGAGCGGCAGTGACGTCGCAGGTACCACATGGGTGACCAAGCTGCTCTTGTCGCCGTCGGGCTGCTTGAACCGAAGCTTCACCGTCATGAGCTCGCCCGCATTGGCGGCGGCCGAGAGCTGGGGCTTCGTCTGGTACTTGAGCGGGTCGACCGCGGCGGGAGAGGGACCCTGCCCGCCCTTCGGCACCACCTCGTAGAGGGCGGTCACGGTGTGGCCCGCGCCGAGCTCACCGCCGTCCTTGGTGTCGTCGTTGAAGTCTTGGTTGTCGAGCCGCCGGTTCTCGTAGCCGATGAGCCGATAGCTCTCGACGAGCTTGGGGTTGAGCTCGACCTGGATCTTCACGTCCTTGGCGATGGTCACGAGGGTGGAGCCCGCCTCGGTGGAGAGCACCTTGCGCGCCTCGGCCTCGCTGTCGATGTAGGCGTAGTTGCCGTTCCCCTTGTCGGCCAGCTTCTCCATCATCGAGTCGTTGAGGTTGCCTGTACCGAAGCCGAGCACGGTGAGGAACACGCCGCTCTTGCGCTCCTGCTCGATCATGCGAACGAGCTCGCCGTCACTGCTGGCCCCTACGTTGAAGTCGCCGTCGGTAGCGAGGATGACGCGGTTGATCCCCTGCTGGTCGAAGTGCTTGCGTGCGAGCTGGTAGGCGAGGCGAATGCCGCCCGCGCCATTGGTGCCACCACCCGCCGAGAGGCGGTCGAGGGCGGTGATCACGGCGCTCTCGTCCGAGGTCGGCTCCAGCACGACGCCGCTCGCACCGGCGTAGACCACGATGGCCACCTTGTCCTGCGGACGCATCTGCTGGGCGAGCAGTTTCATCCCGTGCTTCAAGAGCGGCAGCTTGTCGGGGCTCGACATCGATCCGCTCACGTCGAGCAAAAAGACCAGGTTGCGCGGAGGCACGTTCTGCAGCGCGATCTCCCGCCCCTGGATCCCGATGTGCACGAGCTGGTGGCTCGGATCCCATGGTGCTTCACTCACCTCGGTGTGCACCGCGAAGGCCTCCCCGTTCTGGGGTGCGGGGTAGTCGTAGTCGAAGTAGTTGAGCAGCTCTTCGATGCGCACCGCATCGGCCGGGGGGAGCTGCTCGTCGCCGAGGAAGCGCCGCACGTTGCTGTAGGCTGCGGTGTCGACGTCGATGGCGAAGGTGGAGAGCGGCGCGTCCTCGGCGCGCGCGAAGCCGGTCTCGTCGATGGCCTCGTACCGCTCGCGGTTGGCCTCGTCGCCCATGGCCATCGGCGGTGCCGGCGGCGCGTAGCCCGCCTGAGCCTCCGAAGCCGGGTATCCGCCGTATCCGGCGGAGGCCCCACACGCGGCGAGGCCGAAGGAGAGCAACAACCCCGTTAGAACGTGGCCGCGGCGGATGGCTGAACGATGGGCGACTCGAGTCTTGTTCTCCGGCATGGGAGGGGGAAACGCCGGAATGACGGCCCGCCTTACACCAGCCGTCGTCGCGTGTCGCGGCGCCCTCCGTCGCGGCGCCGGCGACCGAGAAGCAGCAGACCCAAGAGGCCGAAACCGAGCCCCGCGTAGCGGTCCCCGGGGGTGTGCCCGGCCACGCGACAGCCGCAGCCGCCGTCGACCTCGAAGGGGCTGACGGGCGCGCCGTCGTCGCCACCCGCGCCGCCCGTACCATCGTCGACGCGAACCACCACCTCGACGTCGTCGCTCGACGTCGCACTGCCGTCGCTCACGGCCACGGTGAAGGTGAGGGTCGTATTCTCGTCGACATCTGGAGCCACGAAGGTGGAGAGGACCTCTCCTTCGTCGCTCAGGGCCACGAGCGGCATGCCGGCCGACTGCGTCCAGGCGAAGGTGAGCGGGTCGCCCTCTGGATCGCTGCTGCCCGATGCGTCGAGACGCACCTGCTCGCCGGGTGCGACCACGATGTCGGGGCCCGCGTCGGCGATGGGCGCCTGCTGGCACTCTCCGCCCGCCTCGGGTTCGAGGGTGCCGAAGGGCAGGTTGGTGGTGCCGCTGAAGGCGATGTTGTCGATGAACCAGCCAGGTCCGCCGACGGCCTGGTCGGTGCCGATACGGAAGCGAACCCGCACCGTCTGGCCGGCAAAGGACTGGCCGAAGTCGAGGCTGACGACATCGGCCGCTGGGTACGATGGATTCTGGCCCGCATAGGCCTCGCGGAAGGACAGCGGGTTGTCGGCCTCATCCGTCAGGGCGCCGTCGTAGCCGGGGTCGGCGAACTGGTCGACGTCGGTCCAGGTCGCCCCCCCATCGCTGCTGATCTCGACCACGCCCCCATCCCACAGCGTGTTGTCCGACGCCTCGAAGTCGTAGATGTGCTCGAAGCTCATCACGAAATCGGCGGCCCCATCGACCACGAGGTCGGGCGACTCGAGCCAGGTGTCGGAGATGCTCCCGCGATCCTCGCCGTGCCAGCGATGCTCCTCCGCGCTCACCGCTTCGCGCTCCCAGACCTCGGCGCCGAAGTCGCCTTCTTTGGTCCAGGCTTCCACGGTGCTCTCCACCGTGTCGGTTGCGCTCGACATGAGATTGTCGTCGGCGTGCACGCGGGTGGACAGGCTCCCGGTCTTCGTATCCTCACACGCGCTCGTGGCGGTGACCGTGACCTCGACGTCGAGGGTGGAGAGGTCGACCACGACGTCGTTGTCGAGGCGAACCTCCACCGTCGCGAGCGCGGTGTCGTAGGGCGTAATGGTGCCGAGCGTGAGCTGGGGACCATTGGGGAAGATGACGCCGGGCAGGTCGACCGATACGGCGAGCTGCGCGTTCTCCAGGTTCGCGATGCCGGTGTTGGCGACCTCCACCGTGAGCAGGCCCACCTCGCCTCCGTCGAGGATGCCGTCCTGGTCGCAGGAGAACACGCTGTCGTCGAGCGTGACGTCCATCACGTCGATGACGGGCGCGAGCTCGGTGCTCTCGACCACGCCTTGCAGCGAGGTGGAGAAGCGCTCGGGCGACTCGGCGCAGCTTCCAGCCCCGCGGCCCGCAAAAGCCTGCGCGAGCGCCATGCCGTCGTCCACGTCGGCCGCAAAGGCCGCCGCAAGCACACCGTCTCGTCCTTCGGTGTAGGTGGCCGTCTCGGGCGTCATCATCATGCCGGCCACGATGTAGTCGGCCATCCTGCGCCGAGCGCCCATGAAGTCGTAGGGCGCATTGGGCGCCTGGGATCGCGCCACGAGCGCGAGGTAGCCGTCCCAGAGCATCGAGGTCCAGACCTCACCTGCGTTGTGCACCTCACTGTTGGGTCCACCTGGGTCACCCGGAACGGTGGGCAGGTCCTCGCCGTTCTGAATGTGACGAAACGACAGCGCGTTCTTGGCGAGGTCGGTCGAGTAGGGGTAGCGGCGAATGCCGAAGTAGCCCGAGTCGGCGCTGGTCGAGAAGGTGGCGTAGACCCCGACCGCATAGGCCCCATTCGGGTCGTCGGTCTGTTTGTGGCTCATGTAGATCCCGACGAAGTCGGCCCAGCCCTCGCTCATGGCGCTGTGCTGGCGGTTGCCCCCATCGACGAGTCGGTTGTGGATGTAGTGCCCCCACTCGTGGGCCACGATGGTGTTGTCGATGGTGCCGTCGCGCTCGACGCCCGTCGCGAGCACCATGTGCGCCGTCTGCGGACCATTACCGAGGGCCGCCTTGAAGGCGTTGCCGTTGGTCTGGGAGATCATCATCGCGGGAATGGTGACCCCGTTGTCGGTGCCCCCCATCGTGAAGATGTTGGTGTTCTGGTCGTTGGCGATGACGATGCCCACCGCGCCTGCGTTCTGGGCGTTGTTGGCCTTCTGAACGAAGGAGCAGCCGCCGCGATCGACGAGAACGATATCGCCCGAGACGTTGTTCGTCAGCGCCTGACAACCATCATTGTTGTCTCCCTGGCCGTCTTCGCCCAGGGTCATCGTCGCCGTGACGTCGTAGTTCTGGGGGCCGAAGTTGGCGCCCGCGGTGGCGGGGGATAGGTTGGCGGGATTCAAGTCGAGGGTGCGCGCCGACCCCGTCGTCCACAGGTACATCTGCATGCGCGGCGACTCACCGTCGGCCGGCGTCGACATGTTCGCGTTGTTGCGATCGTTGGCCAGCGCGCCATCCTGCGCTTCGGCGCGAAGGGGGTCCCCCTCCTCTCCGCCGCGATTGAAGTTGTCGGTCTGGGCATTGCCCGACGCTTCGTCGAAGCCGGAGTCGTAGAACCAATCGTGCAGCCAGTTGTTGACGTAGAAGAGCTGCGTCACCGACGCCATCGACTGGTCTTCCGAGTCGAGGGGCGCCGCGAGCACGTCGTAGGTGCGGTCGAAGGTCTGGTTCCCGGTGACCGTGGCGCGCAGGTCACCCGAGGTGAATCCGTCCGGACCAGAGTGATCGGTATAGGCATCGACGTTGTTGCCCACGCTCTCCGTCGCATTGGCGGGTAGCCACGGGTCGACCGTATTGCTCGGATTGGTGTTGAACCCCTCCATGGTGATGAGCGACGGGGGGACGAAGGTCGGCTGCGAGGCGTCAGGCGTGCCGGTAGGGTGTGGCGTATAGTCCTGCTGCGGCCCATCGAGAGGCGTCTTGAGGGGGTCGGACCCGGCCCATACGCGGTAGTCGAAGCTGTCGTTGGTGGTGAGGTTCTCGCGGTAGAGCACGTGGCCGTCGTCGGCGGCGATGATGTAGCGATAGTACTCGGCGTCACGCGTGCCGCGCTTGCCGGCATAGAGCTCGACGAAGTAGCCCGCGACGAGGTGGTCACCGAGGGGGAAGAAGACCGGCTTCACGCGGGCGGGACGCGCGAACTCGAGGCCGGCCTTGTCGGCCTTGGAGCCGGGCAGGAGCGCGAACCGCGTGTAGCGGCCGTCCATGCTGCTCTCGGAGAAGGATGTGTTGAGCACCGGCACCGAGAAGAGGTCTTCGAAGGCCGACGCCAATGCGTCGTCGGGCGCGAGGGTAAACGGAGCCGAAGCGAGCGCCGCCGTGGCCTCCGGGTGCAAGCGCCCCGACAGGGCCACCAAGTCGCGATTGCGCTTCATCATCACGCGCAGGTCGCTGTGGAAGACCTCGATGCCATTCACCTCCTGGCGGAGGCGCACCACGATGCCGCCGCGGCCCGTGTCGTGGCTGTGCACCACCCGCAGGGTCTTGAGGGCCCCGGGGGTGAGGCCATAACTGTCGGCGTAGCGCGCGGCATGGGCCAGCGCGGCCATGCGCGGCGACGCCACGGTGGCCGCGCTCCGCTTGCTGACGGCCCAGACGAAAGACGGCACACCACGCTGTGCATCGAACGAGCGCACGACCCCGCCGGCCTTGCCCGCGGCGCGTTGCTGGGCGGCCGATAGGGTGACGGGCGACAGACCCATCTCCGCATTGAAGTCGGGCGGCCCCGCCATAGCCTGCCCGCTGCCCGTCATCCCCAACGTGAAAGCCGACAGGAATGCCGGAAGGATCGCCCAACGCCTCATGGGCGCAGGGTAGCATGCACGAAGCCCCCAGCACGGGGGCCAAGGGCCCGAAGCACAAGCACTTTTACCCCCTGAATGAACTTGTCCGCCGGGGTTGTCACCCGCTCGGGCATCAGCGGTCTGCGACGATCGGTAGCGTACGAACGCTCACCCAATGGCTTCATCGCGAAGTGACGGGCGGCGCCTCCGTCGCCGTGGCGGCCCGACGGCCGAGTTGAGCCGTGGCCGCCACGCCGAGGAGGATCATCACGACGACGAGGAGCCCTTGGGGCATGTGGCGCTCGAGCTCGCCGCGCACGATACCCACGCCGGCCGCGGTGAGTCCGAGGGCGACCGCTGCCGCTGCGCCACTGGCCACGGCGGCGAGCAGGCCGGCGCTCCCAGCCATGGCCGGCGCGGCGGAAGCAGCGACTGCAATGGCCACCACCCCGAGAGCGACCGCTGCCCCGCGAACGGCGGGGGCGTCGGCCTTGCTCCACAGCACCGCTGCCGCGGCGAGGGCGAGGAGCGCGAGCACGCCGGGCACGGCCGGCCCGAGCCCAGCGCCCACCACCGACGAGGCAGCGGCTCCGAGCGCGACGGCGATGGCCGCACCGACGAGGCGGCGCACCATTTCCGGCTCCACCGAGGGGCCGGCGTCATCGGGGCTTGGGGCTGGCTTGCTGCTGACCCCCGCCCGCATCGCGGCGACGGCGGGAGCGATGGGACGCACCTCCGGTGCCGGTGGGGTGGGCCGAGGCGTCGCAGTTGGCCGGTGGGCCGGCGCTGCCTGGGGCGTGCTCGGCGGCGCTACTCGAGCAGCATGGGAGGGTCGCTGCGGGGTGCGAGACGGTCGCGTGGGCAACTCGAGGTCGGGCACGACGGCGGGCTTGGAAGCCATCGGCCGGCGAGGCCGGGGCGTGGCCGCGACGGGCTCTTCGAGATCCAGAGAGGTGTCCATCTCCTCATCGTCGCCAGGTGACGAAGCGACGGTGTCGGCGAAGGGACGCGGTGGCTCCGAGGTGTTCTTCTCGAACGCCTCCTCCACGGTTTGCGGCAGCGCGGCCCGCCTGGGCACGACGTGGGTCGCGATCTGGTCTTCGGCTTCGTCTTCGGGACTCGTGCGATAGGCGAGCACCGTCGATCGCGCGCCCGGGAGACTTCCACTCGAGGGGCCCCGCGTCTGAGCAGGCTTCGCGGGTCTCGGGTGCGGCGAGGGGTCAGGCGAGTAGCCCATCGTCGACCGAGCTCCGGCCGGCTCCGAGCCGTAGCCGGCCGTCGACCGAGCGGTAGCGGGCTCCGAGCCGTAGCCGGCCGTCGACCGAGCCGCGGCCGGTTCCGAACCGTAGCCGGCCGTCGACCGTCCCTCCGCCAGCTCTTTGACCGCAGGGTGGTCCGGCCCGTAGGCCATGGTCGAACGCGCGCCCTCGAGCTTGCCGGGTGCGGGGTCGGGGCTGTACCCGAGGGTGGACCGCGCCTTGATGCCCGAATCGTGGGGCACAGGCGTACCTAGCTGGAAGGCGGGATCGTCGAGCGGGTTGGCACGGCAGCTCGGTGCGCTGCTGGAGGGGGGGGCGGTCGAGAGGTCTCGTCCACAGCAGGCGATGAGCGCATCGGCGAGCGCCGTCGCGGTGCGAAAGCGATGGTTGGGCTCGCGCGCGAGGGCCTGGAGGATGAAGTCGTCGAGCTCGCGGGGGAGATCGGGTCGTACGGTGGTCGGCGGCTTGGGGTCGGTGGTGCAGATGTTCACGGCCACGTCCCCGACGCTCTCGCCCTTGAAGGGGAGGCGCCCGGTGAGGGCGCGGTAGCAGAGGACACCAAGCGACCAGATGTCGGCGCGAGCGTCGAGGTCGCGGCTCCCGCGAACCTGCTCGGGGCTCATGTAGTAGACGGAGCCCACCATCTCGCCGGTGGCGGTGAGGTTGCTCGGGCGGCCGGTGTCGCGCTTGGCGACGCCGAAGTCGAGGAGCTTGACGGTCTCGCGGTCACCCTCGCGCGCGAGGAAGACGTTTCCTGGCTTGAGGTCGCGGTGCACGATCCCCTCGGCGTGGGCCACGCGAAGGCCTTGTGCGATCTGATCCACGATGGCGCAGACCTCGGCCGGCGAGAGGCGCCGACGCCGCTTGAGCCGCGCGCGCAGGTCTTCACCATCGAGCAGCTCCATGGCGATGTAGGGGGTGTCGTCGACGAGTCCCTGCTCGTAGATCGAGACCACGTGCGGCGTGCGCAGTCGGGCGGCAGCCTTGGCCTCGGCGATGAAGCGACTGCGCACCGAGGCGCGCTCGAGCACCTCGTCGGAGATGAACTTGAGTGCGACCGGCCGCTCGAGGCTCTGATCGAAGGCCCGCCACACCTCGCCCATCCCGCCCTTGCCGACGAGATCTTCGAGCTTGTACTTACCCGCGACGACGAGCCCCGGCGCAGTGCGCATGAGGAATGAGGTTACCATCGGCTCGCTCGCTCCTCGTAGCGTTGCCTGAAAAGGGCTGGTCCCCTCCTCTCGCGGAGGGATCACGAGACACCGTTCCGCCTTCAACGCCGCCCGCCGTGCCATGCCCTCCACATTGGCAAGACACGTTCCAGCGCCAAGCCACGGATATCCTTCGCACGGACCAGGTGTTCCACCGTTCTTGGGAACGTTCGATGCCGTTCCACGGGTCCCAACGGGGGTCTTCGCAAAGCGAACATCGATCGCTTTGCGGGGCTCAGGGTGCACGGAGAGGGCCCGAAAGCGATCGATGATCGCTTCGTCGCCCACAATGGGGGCTCACTTCGCGGGGCACCACTGGGCGTGGATGGGGAAGCGCTCTTCCCGCTCGAACCATTGGTCCATGGGGCGATCGGGGGGGTGGATGGCGTGGCGGACGTAGACGTAGGAGACGCGCTTGTAGGGACCCGTCGTGCACAGCCAGGCGACGTAGGCCTTGGCGGCGCGGTGGGCGCGCTCCTTGCGCATGGTGACCCACAGCTTCCGCCAGCGTTGGTTCGGGTAGAGCGCGAGCTGGTCTTCAGGGCGGGTCCACGACAGGGGGGCGCCGTGGCGCAGCAGGTCGACCTCGCGCCCGTCTCGTAGGAGCGCCGGCGCGGCGACCCAGCCGGTGCGCTCGCGGCGGCCCGAGAAGAGCGACCACTTGTCCTGCAACCGCAGCTTGGCCATCGGCCACATCAGCGCGGTGCGAGCCGCTCCCGACGGCACGGTACCGCGCACCGCTTGGGTGAGGATGAGCACCATCACAAAGGCGGCCGAGACGTAGCCGGCCCACCGAGGGGACGCCGCGACGGTTGGACCTTCCGGTCTGCCCCCCAGGCGGGCCTCGAGGCGATCCATCCACGACGTCGGCACCGTGAACAGCCACAGCGCCATGCATACGAAAGAGAAGAGCCCGATCTGGAGCGTGAGCGCGATGCCCACATGCAGCGACACGAAGGCCGCGATGAGCACACCCCGCAGCCGTTCACTCGGGGGGCCGAGCAGCAGGACGAAGGGCACGATGAACTCCAGCAGCAGCGTGCCGATGCCCACCACCCGCAGCAGCGTGCTGTAGCCGTGGATCGAACGGCCGAGGGGGGTGACGAAGTGGTCCGCCGAAAGCGCGTAGTGGATACCCAGGCCCTGCCACCAATGTGCGTGGTGAGCCTTCATCGCTCCCGCCAGGAAGTAGAGCAAGAAGAGCTGCACGTAGAAGACCACCGCCGCAAGGCCGGCCACGCGACGTGGGGGCGTCTCGTCACCCCGATGATGCCAGCGGGCGTCGAGCGACCAACGGCGACCGAGGGGGAGAAACAGCCCGAAGAAGAGGAAGTTCCGTAGCAGGTCGTCCCCACCTTGGATCACCCAGCCCTGCCGGAGATGGAGCGCCGTCACCATCGCCCACAAGAGCGCCGTCACCGGGCGCGTCAGCCAACCCGCCGCGAACATCAGGGCGAGCCCGGCCGTGATCCCCAGTCCAAGCCGAGCCCAGCTCGGTTCGCCGGACAGGTCGTAGAAACAAAAGAGGAAGAGCGGCTTGCCCGCTTGCGCACGGCTCCAGAACCCGGCGTCGCTGTAGAGCGTGGTGGCGTCTTCCCACCGCGCCATCATGTCCCACGCGATGAGCAGCCCGAGGGCCACGCGCATCAAGGCCAGCGCCCGCAGATCGATGGCGAGCGTAACGCCGAGCTGGCGGTGCATCCAGGCGCGCAGCGTCGCGGGGTCGCTCCCACCTTCTACGACGGTGTCCGCCACCACCGCAGAATAGCCCAAGCCGGCACCGCGCCTCCCGGAAGCTGGCCCGCACCTTGCGATAGCTCAGGGCACGACGGACGGTCGCCCACCAAACCGGGCGGCCTCCGATTGGAGGATCTCATGGCGGAAGACAACGGAGCCATCACCCCTGCCAACCCCGGCGCCGCACCCCTCGGCGAGCTCGGAGCCTTCGGCATGCTGCGTGATGTGGAGGTCGAGGTAACCCTCGAGATTGGTCGCAAGACCATGAAAATTGCTGATGTATTGCGGCTTCATGCCGGCGACACGGTCGAGCTGAGCAAGGCCGCAGGCGACCCCATCGACATCTACGTCAACGGGCAGCTGCTCGGCCGCGGCGAAGCGGTCGTGGTCGGCGATCGTTATGGCGTTCGCATCACCGAGCTCGTTCAGCCGGGTCGCGGAGGTGCAGCATGAAGCGCTCGAGCGTCATTGGTTTGGCGGTCGCCGCCATCACCTTGACCACCGGCGTCGCCCACGGCCAGACGGCCCCCGCGGCACCTCAGGCCCCCACGCCGCCTACGGTGGCGCAGGCCCAGGTGCCGGCCGAAGCGGTTGCGCCGCAGCAGGCCCCCGTCCAGGCCCCCGTGGCCATTCAAGCCCCCGCGGCGACGCCCCCGGCGGCGCCGCTCCAAGGCCTGAGCGACACCTCGCTCCCCCCAAACGACCAACTCCTCGACGCACAGCCCCCGGCCCCCGTCGGGGGAACCAAGCTCAACCTTCGCGCGCCCAGCGACAAGCCGCTCGAGCTCGCTCCCGAGCCGGCGAGCGAAGGTCTGATGTGGAAGCTGCTCGCGGGCACCGCGCTGCTCGGCGCGGCGGCCTTTGCGATGAAGAAGAAGGGTCTGCTCGGTAAGGCCGTGGCCAAGGGCCTCGCGCACGAAGAGCCCCCCTCCCTGCGCGTGCTCGCCCGCACCACCCTCGCTCAGAAGGGTGAGCTCGTGGTCGCATCGGTCGACGGCCAGCGCTTCCTCCTCGGGGTCACGGGCCAGAGCATCGTGCGCCTCGCGATGTTGTCCCCCGACGGCACCGAGGACGCGGGGATCGCCCTCGTTCCCGCGAGCCCCCAGCAGGAGGAGACCATCGCGCCGGGCATCGAGTTCGAGCGCCTTCTCGGTGCGGTCGAAGCGGCCGACAAACCCGCTCGGGCCCAGGACCCCCGCAAGACCGCTCGTCAGCCGGCCGTGCGCCGCGGTCCGGAGCCGGTGGAGTTCGACGCCGAGCTCGACCAGCCCATCGACCGCGTCGTGGAGGAGGCGATCGGCGAGCCCGTCGTGGCACGCGAGATCCCTGCTCCCGCCTCGTCGAAGCCCCGCGTACGCACCCGCGCCGCCAAGGCCTACGCCCCCAAGGCGGCCGCCGCAGCCCCCGCCACGACCGGCGGGACCCAGGCCCTGTCCCTCAAGCAGCTCCGGCAGCGAAGGGCGAGCTGATGCGACGTCTCATGGCTACCCTCTCGGGAGGGGCCGTGCTCATGCTGAGCACGCCCGCCCTCGCCACCGATCTCGGTGAGCTCGCCGGAGGCCGCGGCCTCACGGGCTCGCTGAAGATCCTCGGGATGCTGACGATGATGTCGCTGCTCCCAGCGATGGTGATGACGATGACCTCCTTCACCCGGATCATCATCGTCCTGTCGTTCGTACGCACCGGCATCGGCTCGATGCAGACCCCGCCGAGTCAGGTCATCGTGGG
>JAUHZF010000046.1 GCA_030426145.1 Polyangia bacterium | reverse complement strand
GCACGATACCGGCGATGCCCGGCATGGTCAGCGTTGCGCCCAGGATCGACATGATGGCGACGATCATGATGAGGTTGGCCGCCAGCGCCAGATTGGCCGCGAAGCCGAACCACTTGTAGTAGACGAGCATGAACACCACCACCAGGGCGAGGCCTACCAGCAGCGACTCCTGCCCCTGACGGATGTTGTCGTCACCGAGGCTCGCGCCCACGGTGCGCTCCTCGACGATGTACATGGGCGCCGCCAGCGCACCCGCGCGCAGCAGGAGCGCCAGGTCGCGGGCTTCCTGAAACTGCAGCCCCGTAATGCGGAAGCGGAAGCCCAGCGCCGAATTGATGTTGGCGACGTTGATCACGCGGCGGTTGGTGGTCGTGAAGTAGCGGATCAGGTACCGGTAGTAGGCGTCGCCTTCCGGCAGGGGCGTCAGCGTGTGGTTGAGCGGCGCGGTGATGTCGATGTCGGTGACGTGGGCGACCGCTTTGGCCTGCTCGATGCCATCCACGCCGCGCAGCAGTCCCGCTGCCGGAATGGGAATCATCATCACGCCGCGGGCGCTGGCGGGCGGCGACAAATCGCCTAAGTCTCGGCCGAGGGCCTGCCGCACAATCAGCTCTTCCAGTGACGCGTCGGTGCCGAATTGCAGCGTTTGGGAGCACAAGCCACCGATGGATCGACCCGCAATTTCCACCAGCCAAACCCCTTCATCATTGATGCGCAGCTCGGCGTGAACAGGGCCGTGGCGCAAGCCCAGCACCTCGGCCGAGGCGGGCACCTACTCCTCTTCGCGCGCCGCCTCGTCGTCCGACCTCACCTCGTTGCCGACGGCCTCGTTGATGGAGCGGTTGACGGACTTGCCCAGGTGGTTCAGGTCCTCGCCCAGGGTGCGCAGGGCGCGGCGCGTGTCGTCGAGGGCCTCGTCCACCGCGTCCTCGCTCTCATCCACCGCCTCGTTGGCGTTGTCCGTGGCCTCCTCGGCGGCCTCCTCGACGAACTCCTCGGGGTCCTCCAGGGGCTCGGCGGGCTCCGCGGCGGGTGCGTCCGCGGCGGGCTCTTCGGCAGGGGGCGGCTCCTCGGAGAGGAAGCGTCCCGCCAGGTACTCACAGGCGCGCCGGTGGCGCAGCGATCCGTACACGAGGTCGGTCACCAGGGCACGGTCGCGTTCGATGTGCGAGCGGTACTCGGCGTAGGTCGTCGAGCCCATGACCCGCATCTTGCCGCCCATCAAGGCCGGCTTGAGCATGTTGGAAGCGTCCATCGTGGAGCCGCCGGCCGAGCCCGCGCCCATGATGTTGTGCATCTCGTCGATGAAGAGCACCGAGCCCGGGCGAGCCTCGAGCTCCTTGACCACCGCCTTCAGGCGATTCTCGAAATCGCCTCGGAAACGGGTTCCGGCGAGCAGGCTTCCCATGTCGAGGGAGTAGATGACGCAGTCGTGAAGGAGCTCGGGGACCTCCTTGTTGACGATCTTGCGTGCGAGGCCCTCGGCGATGGCGGTCTTGCCCACGCCCGCGTCACCCACGAGGATGGGGTTGTTCTTGCGCCGGCGAACCAAGATCTGCGTGACGCGATCGATCTCCTTCGCCCGCCCGATGAGAGGGTCGATGTTGCCTTCTTCGGCTTGCTTGTTGAGGTTGGTGCAGAAGGCGTCGAGGGGGTCTTTGTCGCCACCGCCTTCTTCGTCCTCGTCGCCGTCTGCGCCTTCGAGGCTGCGCGAGGCGAGGGCGCCGCGGTTGCGTTCACTGTCTTCTTTCGTGACCCCGTGGCTGATGAAGTTGACGACGTCGAGGCGGGTGACGCCGCTCTCTTCGAGCAGCGTCTTGGCCTGGGAGTCGCGCTCGGCGTAGATGGCCACGAGCACGTTGGCCCCCTTCACCTCGTTGTCGCCAGAGGACTGCACGTGGGCGAGGGCGCGGCTCAGCACGCGCTGAAAGCCGAGCGACAGCGTCGGCGTCGCATCTTCGTCCTCGGGCACGCCTTCCATGTCCTCGTCGAGGAAGCGCTCGAGCTCCTTGCGGAGCCTCTTGACGTTTCCCCCCGACTTGTTGACCACGTTGGCGGTCGCGTCGTCGAAGAGGAGGGCGTAGAGGAGATGGTCGACCGTCACGTACTCGTGTCGGCGCCGGATGGCCTCTCGGGTGGCGAGGGTGACCGCGACTTCGACCTCGGGGCTGATTCGGACTTCGCTCACGTTCGTTCTTTCTTCAGACCTAGGCCGACCTAGGTGGCCGGCTCGGCGGTGAGGCGCAGTGGCATGCCGTGCTCGCGGGAGAAGGATGTGACCTCCTCCACCTTCGTCTCGGCGACGTCTTTCGTATAGACGCCGGCGACCCCGTGCCCCTTGTGGTGCACGGTGAGCATGACGTGCTCGGCCTCGGTTTCGCTCTTACGGAAGAACTTCATCAACACCAGCACCACGAACTCCATCGTGGTGTAGTTGTCGTTGTGCAGTATCACCTTGTACTGCTTCGGCTTCTTGGTCTTCTTGCGCTCGTCGAATGCGACGTCGCTGTCGTCCTCGAATACCTTTCGGCGCTCGTTGCTCACGGTGCGAACATAACACTGGGACCCAGGCGAAACGCCTTTCCCGCATGCTCAACTTCATAACCAGAGGATGCTCGAGCGTCTCCTGGTCGATCGGTTAGGGGCAACCTAAGTGCTCAACTCGAAAGGGTCGTTGAGCAGAGGCCACGTGCCTCGTAGGACGATTGCGGCATGTGCGCACGTGTAGTGCGTCATCCTACGGAAGGAAAACCTGCACCCCAGGCGCTACCACGCGTAGGCACGATCACGGGAAGCGGAGGGGCAGCTCGTAGGCCGGACGGGGCGCTCGCGGCAACGGGAGGTGCATCGATCTGCGTCACAGGCGCAACGAACCGCCATCTACCAGAAAGCCCTGGGTCCTCACAGGACCCACACCTTCAGCTCTTGCGAGCGCATGGCCATGCGTGGACCGAGGACGAGACCGTCGCCTGACCCGCGTGCGAGCGTCGATCAGCCCCGGTGGGTCGGCACTGGAGCGACGCCCCAGATTTCCTCGGCGTACTGGCGGATGGTGCGGTCGGAGGAGAAGCGGCCGTTCATGGCGATGTTGACCGCGCTCATGCGGAGCCAGCCCGCGCCGTCGCGGTAGGCCTGGCCCACCTTCTGTTGCGCCATTCGGTAGGCCTCGAAGTCGGCAAAGACGCAGTACTCGTCGTGGTCGAGCAGGCGGTCCATCATCGGTCGGAACAGGTCGGGCTGCTCGGGGTTGAAGAAGCCTTCGCGGATGAGGTCGACGACCTCTTGGAGCACGGGTGATGCCTCGTAGGCGATGCGGCCTGCGGCGTGGTCGCGTAGGCGCGCCTGCACCTCGTCGACGGTCATGCCGAAGAGGAAGAAGTTGTCGTCGCCGACGGCCTCTCGGATCTCGATGTTGGCGCCGTCGAGGGTGCCGATGGTCATCGCGCCGTTGAGGGCGAGCTTCATGTTGCCGGTGCCGCTCGCTTCTTTGCCTGCCGTGCTGATCTGCTCTGAGACGTCGGCGGCGGGGATGATGCGTTCGGCGAGGGTCACGCGGTAGTTGGGGAGGAAGGCCACCCGCACCTGCGGCGTGCGCGGGTCGTGGTTGATCACGTTCGCCACCGCATGGATGAGGTGGATGATCTCCTTGGCCTCGCGGTAGCCCGGCGCCGCCTTGGCGCCGAAGATGAACACGCGCGGGGTGACGTCGCCGCCGCGCTTGGCCTCGAGGTAGAGGGCCACGATGTGCAGCAGGTTGAGGAGCTGCCGCTTGTACTCGTGGAGGCGCTTGATGTGCACGTCGAAGATGGCGGTCTTCGGGTCGACCTGCAGGTCGATGAGGTCGTCGATGATCGTCGCGAGGTGCTGTTTGTGGTGCAGCTTGATGTCGGCGAGTCGCTTTAGGTAGATAGGGTCGTCGACGTGGGCCATGAGGCCCTCGAGCCGGTCGAGGTCGGTCTGCCAGCCGTCGCCGATGCGCTCGGTGACGAGGGTCGACAGCTGCGGGTTGCACGCAACCATCCAGCGCCGCGGCGTGACGCCGTTGGTCTTGTTGCTGAACTTGCCGGGGTAGAGCTCGGCGAAGTCGCGCATGACGCGGGTCTGAAGGAGCTCGCTGTGCAGCGCGGCCACGCCGTTGACGGCGTGGGAGCCGACCACCGCGAGACGGGCCATGTGGATCTCGCCGTCGGCGATGATGGCCATGCTCTGCGCCTTGTCGCGGTCGTGCGGGTAGGCGGTCATCACCTCGCGGGTGAAACGCCGATCGATCTCGACGATGAGCTCGTGGTGGCGGGGCAGGACCCGCGAGAAGAGCTCTACGGGCCACGTCTCGAGGGCCTCTGGCATCAGGGTGTGGTTGGTGAAGCCGAAGACGCCCACGCAGAGCTCCCAGGCCCGATCCCAGGCCAGGCGGTGATGATCGACGAGCACGCGCATGAGCTCGGCCACGGCCACCGCGGGGTGGGTGTCGTTGAGCTGGATGGCGACCTTGTCGGCGAGGTTGTCGAGCCGGCCGAACTGATCGATGTGGCGGCGTACGATGTCGCGGATGGAGCAAGCGACGAAGAAGTACTCCTGGCGGAGTCGCAGCTCGCGACCCTTCTCGAAGTTGTCGTTGGGGTAGAGGACCTTGCTGATCACCTCGGAGGCGTTCTTGTCCTGCACCGCCTCGACGTAGTCACCGTCGTTGAACAGCTGGAAGTCGAACTCGCGACCCGCGCGGGCCGACCAGAGGCGAAGGGTGTTGACCGTTTCGTTCTGGTAGCCAGCCACGGGCAAATCGTGGGGCACCCCGAGCACGGTGTCGGCCGGCGTCCAGACCATGCGGTAGCCGCCGTCCTCGCTCGGCACGAGCTGGGTCTCACCCCCGAAGCCGATCTCTACGGTGTGCTCTGGGCGGCGAACCTCCCACGGGTTGCCGAAGCGCAGCCACTCGTCGGCGCGCTCGCGCTGCTGCCCGTCACGGATGACCTGCTCGAAGATGCCGAACTCGTAGCGGATGCCGTAGCCCATGCCGGGCAGGGCGAGCGAAGCCATCGACTCGAGGAAGCAAGCGGCGAGGCGACCGAGACCGCCGTTGCCGAGACCGGGCTCGGGCTCCTGTTCGATGAGCTCGTCGAGATCGATGCAGAGCTCGCGCAGCACCTCCCGAACGTCGCGTTCGACGCCGAGGGCCTGCAGGTTGCCGAGCAGGGCGCGGCCGGTGAGGAACTCGGCCGACAGGTAGTAGACGCGCTTCGCTTCGGCTTTGGTGACGGCGCGGTCGGTCGCGGTCCATCGCTCCATGAGTCGGTCACGCACCGCGAGGGCAAGGGCAGCGAAGCGGTCGAGGGCGGTCGCCTGCTCGAGCTCGTGGCCACGAGAGAACTTGAGGTGATCGAAGAAGGCCCGCTGGAGCGCGGTCGGCGCCATGGAGGTGCGATCTTCCGCCGAGCGCGCGCTCTGGCCGCTCTGGGGCGCGTGAACGTCCCCGGTGGAGGGTCCGGACGTCGACCCGGTGGAAGCGTAACTCAGTTCTGCGTTACTCATGCTGTAGGTGAGGGTGCTCCAGGCCGTGTGTTCCTGTCAAGCCACGGCTCGGTGACGCGTCGGAGAGCGTCGCCTCATGGCTTGTGGCAGGCTGGTGGGCATGGGGCCGACGCTAGGGGACGAGAGCCGCGCCGCCCTTCGTGAGGCGGAAGAGAGACGGTTGAGCTACCGGCTGCGTTTCCTATTGGATTCCGAGGGGAAGCGGTTGCTCGTGGTGGTGGGTGAGGCCCACGTGAAGCTGGGCGCGGCCCACGCGCTGGGCCGGCGCATCGCATCCTCCTTCGAGCTCCGGGGGGTTGAGAGCTTCCCCGCCACGGTGTTTGGTGGGCGTGTCCTGAAGGGGATGATCCATGGCCCGCGGTGGTTGCTGATGAAGCTGTCGTTGGGACTCGTGCACGGCAGCACCATCACCACCGCACTAGAGCTCGACGAGGGCCAGACCGTGCGCCTGGAGCGGGACGACGACGTGCCCCGACCGCTCCACGTGGCCTCGGTGTATCTCATCGGCTTTCACATCGCGCTCGTTCTCGGGATCCTGCTGCCGCTCGTGGGCACGAACGCGTGGCTGGCGCTGCTCTGGGTCCCCTTCGGCCTCCTTCAGATGCACTTCATGCTCACCATCGTGCCGGCGGTGCTCCTCCGCACGCAGCCCTGGAGTCACTGGATCAACCCCGTGGTCGCCATCCTCGGCTTGCGCGATGCGACCATGGCTCGGGGCACGCTCGCCATGCTGGCCGAGCATACCGAACCCGACTGCGTCGTCGTGGTCATGGGGCGCGCACACCTCGCTGGATACTGCCGACGCATGATGGCGGCCGGCTACCGAGAGGTGGAAGCCGCGCTCGTCATCGGTGACGCGTAAGCTCGGGTCTCGGTCTCGGTCTCGCGCTCGGCCTCGGTCTCGGCCTCGTGCTCGAGAACTTGGAACCTGGAACCTGGAACCTGGAACCTCGAACCTCGAACCTGGAACCTCGAACCTGGAACCTCGAACCTCGAGGACCTAGGCCGGCGCGATGCTCTTCCAAGCCAACCGGGGGAGGGTGTTGCGCATCCAGTTGGGGTCGAGCGGAGCGCCTCCGAGGAATCGCCGGCATGCTTCGTGGGCAGAGCCGAGGATGGCGACGTCGAGCTCGAGCACGGACCATCGCGGGAGGTCGCCCGACGCGATGAACCGCGCCACGTGATGCGTGATCTCCTCGAGGGCCTCGGCTTTGTGGGCCGTGAGCTCCGTCGCGACCACGGGGTCGAGCTCGAGCGACATCATCTGGTACATCACGCGGGCTTCGATGGGGTGGGCGAGGACCCATTCGACGTGGGCGCGAACGAGGGCGACGACGGCTCCCTTGGCGGTGCGGGTGCGGCAGACGGGCGGCGTGATGGCCGCGAAGAGCTCGTCGAAGATCCGCTGCAAGAGGGCGAGCTTCAGCGCCTCCAGGCTCGGAAAGAGGTGGTAGACGCTCGAGGGACTCGCGCCGGCGGCGCGCCGGACGTGCTCGATGCCGGTCGCTGCGACGCCGCGCTCGGAGAAGCAGGCGAGCGCCGCATCGAGCAGAGCTCGCCTTCGCGCCGCCCCATCCCGCCTCCGTCGGACCATGGCCCATGCTACTTCGAAGCGCGCCAGGGTTCTTAGATGGAATGATCTTCCAATTATGGTTGGCCTTCGGCATGGTCCTACCCGTGCATGACGTCATCATCACGGGGGCTTCGCGAGGGATCGGCGCTGCACTGGCGGAGGCGGTGGCCCGGGCGGGGCGTCGCGTGCGTCTCGTCGCTCGTACCGGACCTGCGCTCGAGACCACGGCGGCGCGTGTCGGAGCCGAGGGAGCAGAGGCCGAGGTGGTGGTGGGCGACCTCGGGTCCGTCGCGGCCGCGCGCGACCTCGGAGAGCGTCTCGTCGCGCAGGGAGCCGGGAAGGAGACGGTACTGGTTCACAACGCCGGTGTCTGGCCGAGCCGGTTGGAGGTGGGCGACGACGGTCTCGAGAGGTCCTTCGTCGTCAACTTCCTCGGGCCGTGGGCCATGCAACAGCCCCTGCTGGAGGCAGGGGTGAGGCGCATCTTCGTCGTCAGCGCAGGGCTGCTGATCAAGGGCCGCTACGACCCACGGCGCACCCCGAGCGGAGAGGACTTCTCCGCCTTTCGCACTTACTGCACCACCAAGCTGTGCTTCGCGATCGCGTCGCGCGAGCTGGGCCGACGAAACGAGCGCCTCGACGTGGCGGTGGTCCATCCGGGGGTCGTGAGAACGGACCTCGGCGCCCGCTCGGGGGCCCTCGGATGGCTCCTCGCCAGGCTCAAACGTACATGGGAAGCGCCAGAAGACTGCGGCGCTCGCCTCGCGCACCAACTCGAACGCGACCCATGGTCACCCCCGGGCCAGCCTGGATGGTGGGTAGAGAACGCATCGGAGCCATGGCCGGAGATGACCGAGTCACCCGAGCTGATCGACGCGATCTCAGGAACCCTGAAGCAACGCAGACTCGAGAACACGTGAAGCGGCGCTCTCGGTCTCGGTCCCGAACCTCGAACCCGGAACCTCGAACCCGGAACCTCGAACCCGGAACCCCAAGAGCTACAACGGCCCCTCGGTGAGCCCGTGCACGAACTGCTTCACCCGCGGCTCTTGGCTGGCTTTGGCTTCGGCCGTGGTGCCGTCGAAGATGAGGCGGCCTCGGTAGAGCATGCCGACCCGGTCGGTGACGCTGAGCATGCGGTCGAGGTCGCTCGAGACCATGATCACGGTCGCGCCGATCTGCTGTTGCTCGTGGCGCAGCAGCTCGAAGATCCGCTGCGACGTCACCGGGTCGAGGCCGGCCGCGGGCTCGTCGTACAGAACCAGCTCTGCGCGTGTAATGGTGGCGCGCGCGACGCTGACCCGCTTCTTCTGACCACCCGACAGGCCGGCCACCATGCGGTCGGCAAATCCCGGGAGGGACACGTCGACCAGACGTTGGGCTACCCGCGACTGGATCTCGTCTTCGGGCAGGTCGAAGAGCCGCCGCAGGGGGAAGGCGATGTTCTCCCCCACGGTCATGTAGTCGAAGAGGGCGTAGTTCTGGAACGCCATGCCGAAGCGCTGGCGCATGCCTTGAAGCTCGAGCTCGCCTAGCTTGCCCAGCTCGGTCCCGTCGACCACCACGCGTCCTTCCTCGGGGTCGAGCAGGCCTGCGACCACCTTCAGGAGCACGCTCTTGCCCGCCGCGCCGGGGCCGATGAGGCCATAGAGGCACCCCTCCGGGACCACGAGGTCGACGCCCTTGAGGACGTGGTTACGTCCGAAACGCTTGTGCACCCCGTCGAGGTGGATCAGGGCGCCTACTCCGCCTTGAAGACCGTGGTGGTGATGTCGAGGCGGGGGTGGGCAGGGAAGCTCATGCTTCGGATCTGGCCCGAGATGCAGCCCGCGATGCCGCCATTGGCGGGGTTGGTCTGCACCGTGACACCTTTGGCCTGCCCGTTTTGCACCGCCGCGCAGATCGACACCGACATGCTCGGCGGGACGCCGCACGAGTTGAGATACGTGCCGCGGTTGAGCACGGCGCCGTAGGACCCGGCCGTGAGGTCGGGTGGGGTGCCTTCTTCGTAGCGCTCCACGTACTGCGCGCGCGCTCCGGCGCACGACAGGCCACCCGACACCTGAGGACGGGGGCCCTTGGCGACGGGCGCTTCGTCTCCATCGGAATCGCCCGAGCTCGGGCGCGTGCCGCCACCCTTCCACTTGCCGGTGCCCTTGTAGCCGCCGCCCTTCTTGCCCTCCGACAGGCCCATGTCGAAGTCGATCATCTGGGCCTCGTCACCGGAGACACCGATGCGGATGCTGTCGTCCTGCCGCGTGCGGAACCACCAGCCACCGGCGGCCGCACCGATGAGCACGAAGCCTGCCACGCCGATGAGGACCTTATTTTGCGACGAGCGCTTCTCCTCGACCACCACGCGCTCGAGGTTCTTGCTCTCCGCCTTCTTCTGGCGTCCGCGCTTGGCGTGCTCGGCGAAGGGGGCGAACTCGGCCCACTCGTCGATCTGCTTCTCTTCGAGGCTCAGGGTGTCGCGAAGGAAGTGCTCGGACTGGAAGTTGCCCGAGGCGATCTGCTGCAGGAGCTCCACGGCGCTGAAGGGGCCGTGGTCCATGCTGTCTTTGATGACGATGTAGCGAGGCCGCGGATCGGACTCGAGGCGCGCCTTCAGCGCGCCGAGCTGCTGGGTCGAGCCGCGCGACGAGCCCGGCGACGACAGGGGCGCTTGGGGTTGGCTCGCAGGGACCGCGATGTTCGGCACCCGAGGTGAGGCCGGGATGACGTCGACCTTCGGCTGTGGCGCGGGCGGCAACATCGACAGCGAGACGTCGACCTCGAAGTCTTCGTCGTGGTCGAGGTGCGACATGTCCGCCTCGGGCGGTGGCATGCTCGCCATCGGGGCGCACTGGTGCAGCGCCTGAGCGAGGGCGGCCAGGTCTGCGGGCCGCGCGTTCCGGTCCGCGACGAGGCACTTGCCGAGCACCGCCTCGAACTTGCTGCTGATGCCGGGGACCACGTCCGACGGCCGTTGCATGCCGGGGCCGACCACCTCGTTCGTGGCCAGTTCGTAGAGCACGGCTCCGATGGCGAACACGCTGGAGCGCGCGTCTCCTCCGTCGCCGCTTCGCTCTTCGGGCGCGATGCAGGCTCGGTCGCGCTGGTCGGTCGGCAGCTCCTGGGCCTTCTCGGAGATGATGGTGGCCCCGGACGGCTTGAACAGGATCGAGCTCGGCGAGACGAAGAGCTTCTCGCCCTCCTTGTGTCGGTCGTCGAGCTCGCTGATGAGCGGGACCATCATCGCCACGATGTGGCGCATGCTGAAGCGGTCTCCGTCTTGTCGTCGCTCGTCGAGGGCTTGGCGCAGCGTCTGCTCGGTCCTCATTGCACTCCCGTATGACTAACTCTTATCGAGAACCAAGGCGTCACTCAAGAGCGCGTAACATCCGTGCCAAGTTCCTGAAACGCAAGGCCCCATTCGCGTTGAGCGAAGCTGGATTTTTCCCGTCTGGAGGCGGCCGAACGTCTACTTGGTGCCCGGTTGGGCATTGGTCCAGCAGGCGGGCTCGGGGGGCGCCTCCCACTGGATGACCCGAGAGGACGGATCCTCTTCGCGGATCTCGAGGGGCACTTCCTTGTAGACCTTCGCCTCACCGCAGCGGTAGGTGCCACGCACGTCGGTGGAGCGGGTGGTGTCGTCGACCGGCCGCGGCGCAAAAGCGTTGCTGCACTGGGCGAACCGCACCGTGTAGGTCTCGTCGGTGTCCGGGATGACGAACTTGGACTTGTCGTCGTTCGCGGTGCGTCTTCCGAGGAGAACGCGCTCCCAGCGAGGCTCGTCGTCTTCGATGATGCCGACCTGAACCGGGTACTTGAGGCTGCCCTTCATCCTGGCTCCGCCCTTGCCGACCACGAAGTCGACACAAACGGGCTCACCATTGATCTCACCGGTCACCGATTGGGCTGTGCACCCGAAGGAGCACGCCGCCAGGGCGCAGAGCAGGAGCAGTCGCACGGGCGGACCCTGGCTTGAGGGGCACGCTTCGTCAAGTCGCTCACCCCGACCCCTCAGCCTCCCCCTTGGCGGAGCGCCTCCTCGACGAAGCGCTGAAGGGCGTCCTTGGCCACCGCCTGGGGATTGGCCGTCTTCTCGTCGGTGAGCTGAGTGATGACGTTGCACATGGTTGCGCGCCGTGGCTCCGCGAAGGTGGCGCACACCAGTCGGCGGGCGGCCGCGGTGTCATCGGCCTTCAGCGGCTTGCCCGCACCGGCGGCGGAGGCGTGAAAGAGGAGAAGCGCCGCCGCGGTGAGATCGGGGCCCAGGCGCTGATAGCGCTGGATGAAGCCCGGTTGATGGGTGAGCAGATACAATGGCTCGTAGCGACCGCCGGCGAGCGCGATCCTCGCCGCGAAGATCATCAGCTCGAAGTTTCGGGTCGGGTTGGCGTGCTGTTGCGTCAGCTCATCGAGGGCAAGCAGGTCCTTGTCGACGGCTGGGGTCGCGAGGGCACAGTTGGCCGCCACGCTCAGCACGTCGGCTCGAAGGTGCAGTCCGAGGCTCTCTTTCTTGGCGAGCTCACGGGCCTGGTCGACGATGCTCGGGGTGCAGTGCTTCGGGTGTCGCTGGCGTGCCATGAGGGTCGCCGCGTCTTGCTGACGATCCGTCTGGCGTAGCGATGCGACCGCGGCCTCGAAGGCCACCGGCTCGTACCGCCCTGCGTCGACGGCCTCGAGGAAGAGGTCGAGCTTGCGCCAGGCAATGCAGCGGGGGTGGCCGATCTCGGCGTTCTTCTTCAGGCGCGGCAGCTTCGGCAGGGCATCCGCCACGCGCAGCGCGAGCGCGCCCGCGTACTCGTCGCAGCCAACGCTGGCAAACGGGGTCACGTCGACCTCCGCCCTCGTACACGCGAGGGGCGCCGCGACGAGCTTCAGGTTCTCGCGGGCCCGCGCGATGATGGGGGCGAGCTCCGGCACGTCGCGCAGCGGCCCCGGCGGAGGGTCGAGGATGGCCGCGATGTCCTCGTCGCTTGCATCGGGCGCGATCGAGGCGCGGGCGAGGGTCCACAGGTCGCCGGCCAAGAGCGCATGACCCCGCTCCGCCGCACGTTGGGCGATGACCGCGATGGTCCCGGTCGCGTCCTTGGCCCAGCGGGCCGTCTCGGGACCGACGGGCACCCGGACGTCGCCGAGCTTGACGCCGTTGGCCCAAGCACCGACCGCGACGCGCGCGGAGGCGATGGCTCGAGCGTCCTCGTCGAGCGCGAAGTGGTAGGCCGCGGAGATGGCGGCCGTGTGGGCGTAGTACCGCGCTGCCTCTTTCAGCGCCTCCGGCGTCGAGGCGCCGGCGAGCTCGACCTCGAGCTTGCCCCCCTCGGGACCGCGGCTCGCGTAGCCGAGGCCGACGTTGAAGGTGCCCGACTCTTCCAACAGGTGCTCGCCGAGCGAGACGCTCTGCACCGCTTTGAGGTAGCGGGTGCCGGCCTGCTGGAGATAGGAGTAGGTCTGCCGTGGCACCACGAGGCCCTTGCGGGTCGCGTCGGCGACGACGCGGTCGAGACGGCGCAGCGCGTTCTCCCGCTCGCCGTGACCGAAATCGTAGATGGCGCGGCGTACGGCGATCACCATGGCGGGATCGGGCGGGGCGCACCCTGTCTTGCCCGCGCTCTTCATGGCGGCGAGGAGCGGTGCCGGGTCGACGGTCGCCCCCCCAGTCTTGCGGTCGTACATCAGCAGCGGGAGCAGCACGGGCCGGTCGTGGCTACGGGCGGTCTCCACCGCGAGGGGGGCCATGGGGCTCTCGCGCGACAGGCTCACGCTCAACGCGAGGAGAAGCAGGAGGTCGCCCTGCGAGTCTGCGTCGGCCTCGTAGGCCCGGTCGGCATAGGCCGCGAAAAGGGCGGCGAGGTCGCCCTGGGCCGCGCTGGTTTCGACGTCCTTGCCGATGCCGGCGAGGGTTCCGAAGAGGCCCTGGCCGTCGTTCTCGAACAGCTGGCTGAGGCCGCTGAGCACCGTGACCGACTGTTGCAGCAAGCGCTCGCTGTCGAGCTCCCCGCCCGCAAGGCGGCGCACCAACAGGTAACCCGCGGTGCCGGTCTCGGCGACCGGCCCTTCGATCCAGCCCTTCAGCCCCCCGTTGGCGATGACTTCGGCCCGTCCGCCGGGCACGGTGGCGCCCTTGCCATCGGGGGCCATCAGATCGGTGAGGTCGCTCACGATCAACGCGAGCAAACGTGCCCGACGCGCCCAGGGCCCATCGCCCTTTCCGGCGAAGACCGGGTCGCGAAGGAGGCGCTTCTGCCGCTGCCGCATGCGTTGCCACGAAGCCTGGTGCGGCACCGACTTGGCGTCTTCGCACGTGGGCCCGTCGTCGGTCCGAGTGAGCTTGGCGGCTGCGAGTGCGATGAGCCCATCCGTCATGTCCGCCACGAGTCGCGCCAGGGCTTGCTCGTTGCCGCCTTGCGGACCGGTGTCCGCGAGCCCCTCGATGGCTCCCTGCAGCTTGCGGCGGGCCTCGGTGCGTACCAGCGGAAACTGCACCGGGTTGAGCACGTCGGCGTCGAGGGTCCCGGAGGCCGAGAGCTCGGCGTAGCTCGTGCCCGCCCGTACCAACGCCGCGAGCTGCGGGTAGGGGAGCTCGCCCACGAGCGACCTATCGATCCGGCCCGACGCTCGCTGCAGCCAGGAGGGGTCGCCGAACAGAAGACCGGTGACGGCGTGGCCCGCGTGCAGGGCCGCGACCGGCCAGCCCGCGCGTTGCCCGAAAGCGCCACCCAGCTTCTGGTCGAGCGCCTCTCTGAGCGCCGCGAGTTGGGCCGCCTGGATGGGGCCCGGGAGCGAGGTGGCCGTCATGAAGGCCACCCCTGCATCTTTGAAGAAGACCATCGGGTCGTCGGCGGCGGCGAGCTTCTGCTTCACCACGTCGCGCACGAGCGACGCGAGGGCCTGGCGCAGGGCCGGGTCGGACAGGGTGCCCGGCTGGTAGTAGAGCGGCATCAGCCCCAGCACGTCGAAGCGAGCCGGCTTGGCGGCCACGAGCTTGCGAAGCGCCTCGATGTGCTTGTTGGCGAGCGCCGTGACGCGCTTGTAGGTGGCGCCAGAGGCTGCGCTCATGCCGTCGAGCTCGCCGCGCTGCGTGAGGAGGAAGCTCACGTGCATCCAGGGGTGGCTGCTCTCCACGAGCTCGACCATGCGCTCGTAGCCGGTGCGCCACGCGGGGAGGGCGAGCTTGCCCGTCGCGGGCTCGGCGCCGGCCGCGGCCTCGCGATCGAGGGCACTGGCGTAGCGGCTCGAGAAGACGAGATCGCCGAGGCGTTCCATGGGAGGCACGAAAGGGTCCGGGCAGGCAACGGGTGCGAAGTACTGCCGCACCGCGCCGCGGCGGTCCTCTGGGATCCCGGCGAGGATGGCCTTCTGGCGCGCGTCCCAGTGGGCTTGTTCGCGCTTGTAGAGGCGAAAGGCGAGCAGATCGGCGTAGGGGGTACTTCCGGGGACCACGGGCGCGAGGTCCGGCAGCTCGCGGCCTTCGGGCTCCTCGAGCGCGATGCCCGTCTTTTGCAGCACGTCGAGGGCGAGCCGTGCGCGCCATCGAATCTCGCGGCTACCGCCCTGCGCCAGGAGCTGGTCGTGCAGGCGGTCGGCCGCCTGGGCCGCGCTCACGTAGTCGAAGGCATCGGCGGCGGCGTAGGCCTTTTCGACGCCCGTGACGAGCCCGAGGTCGGCGCTGCGCTGTGCCGGGTCCGCCGCGAGAACGGCGTCGGCGAAGGGGATCGCGGAGGCCAGCGTATCCCGAGGGAAGAGGATCCGGGGGACACCGCTGGCCACCACCAGATGGGCACGGCCCTTGGCCCGGCCGAGGGCGAGGAGCAGGGCGTCGGCGCTCGCGCCTCGAGGATCGCCGGGCCAGGGGACCGACTCCCCGATGACGGCGGCGTCGTCGTCCATCGCCGCGAACACGCGGTCCCAGCCCGGAGCGTGCCGCTCGGCGTAGGTCTTCACGAGGGCGGCGACCTCGGCCGGCTTGGCTTGCACGATGGCCGCGGCACACCCGTCCGACGTCGCGCAGACGTCGCCGGAGGGGGTCGGAGCGGTTGGCGTCTGCGGCCCACAGGCGGGGGCGAGCCCCAGGGCCCAGCCGACGACGACCCAGCGCGCGTGCTTCATCATGGGCTGGGTTATAGCCGCTCGTTGGCCGGGCCGTGCTACACCCCGAACCCGATGACCGGCCGGTGGGCAGTCCCATGGCTCGCTGCTGCCGCCCTCATGATGGGCTGCGGCGAGAAGAACGAACGGTACTACGGGACCACGAGCCGCCACGGGCGTGCGCCGACGACCATCTACCTGAACAACGGTCAGGAGCCCGAGTACATCGATCCGACGCTCACGTCGGAGAGCGGTGGCGCCTTCATCGTGGCCCAGATCTTCGAGGGCCTCGTCCAGCAACACCCCGATACGCTCGCGCCCGTCCCGGGTGTGGCCGAGCGCTACGATCAGAGCGAAGACAACCGCATCTTCCGGTTCCACCTGCGGCACGACGCCAAGTGGTCCGACGGCAAGCCGGTGGTGGCAGGCGACTTTCTCTACGCGTGGCACCGGGCTCTGACGCCGGCCACCGGCGCACGCATGGCCGAGCTGCTCTACAACTTCAAGAACGGACGCGGCTTTCACCAAGGCAAGCTGAAGGCCTTGTCCGAGACCGTGGCGTTGAGTCCCAAGCCCGACCTCGTGGGAGGCGAGAGCTTGCCTGCGGGGCAGGCGGTGCGCGTCCTCTTGCAGCTCCCGGCCAAGACGACCAGCCTGCCCCTCGAAGCCGCGATCGAGAGCGTTGGGGCCTCGGACATGACCTCTCGAGGTGGGGAGCCGGTCGTGGTCGAGGTGACCGGCATCGGTCCCGAGGGTAAATGCAACGGCGCCGACGACCGCTGGTTTGCGGTGAAGGTCGACGGCAAGGCGGGCTTCCTCCCCGGATGCGCCCTGCAGAGCGACCCCAAGCCCACGGTGGCGGTGGTCGAGCGTTTCGACGACCGCCCCACCTTCTCGAGCGAGGCGTCCAAGGCGCTCGGAGGTCCGATGCGGCGCGGTTTCGTGTCGTCGGCGAAGCTGAAGTCCGACCTATCGCTGGTGGGGGTGCGCGCCACCGACGACCACACGCTCGAGGTCGAGCTCGACAAGCCCACCCCCTTCTTCCTCGAGCTGCTCGCCTACACGACCTTCTTTCCCGTTCGAAAGGACGTCGTCGAGCGCTTCGCCGCCGAGGGCCGACCCGACGAGTGGACCCGGCCCGAGAACATCGTGTCCAACGGCCCCTACACCCTCGCCGAGCACAAGTTCCGCTACGAGATGACGCTCGAGAAGAACCCCCACCACCACCGCGTGGCCGAGATGAAGATCGACCGCATCGTGGTGATGGAAGTCGAGAGCTACCTCGCGACGATGAACCTCTACAAGACGGGTGAGGTCGACTACATCGGCCAGAACCTCTCGCTGCCGCCCGAGTTCCTCCCTCGACTGGGAGGCTTCGAAGACTTCGATCAGGCGATGTACAACTCGACCTACTGGTACGAGTTCAACGTCGACCAGAAGCCGGTCGACGACGTGCGCGTTCGCCACGCGCTCGATCTGGCCGTCGACAAGAAGGCGATCGTCGAGCGCGTCGCCAAAGGAGGGCAGGTCCCGGCCACGCATTTCGTCCCCGACTTCGTGGGCGGGGGCTACGCCGAGCAGTCGAAGGCCGAGCGCGCCGCGGGCAAGGGCCGATTCGACGGACCTGGGCACGACTTCGATCCGGCCCGGGGGCGCGCGCTCCTGAAGGAGGCCGGCTACGAGGTGGTGAAGGACGGCGACGGCTGGCGCGCCAAGGGGTTCCCCGACCTCGAGATCCTCTACAACACCAGCGAAGGCCACCGCGCCATCGCGGTGGCCATCCAGGGCATGTGGAAGCAGCACCTGGGCGTCTCGGTCACCCTCCGCAACGAGGAGTGGAAGGTGATGATCAAGAACCTGCGTGACGGCCGGTTCCAGATCGCGCGCTTCGGCTGGGTTGGCGACTACAACCACCCGCACTCGTGGCTCGAGACCTTCGCGGGCTACAGCGGCAATAACTGGACCCACTGGAAGGACCCGAAGTTCGACCAAATGCTGGCCGAAGCCGCGGCGACCAAAGATCCCGATGTGAGCATGTCGCGCTACCGCGATGCGGAGGCGCGGGCGGTGGAGGCCATGCCGAGGATGCCGATCTACTTCTACACGAAGTCCACCCTCATCAAGCCCTACGTGCGTGGCTACTACCCGAACGCGGCCAACCGTCACAACATCTGCTGGATGTGGATCGACCCCGCGTTCGATCCCGCGCGCGGCCCGGTCGAGAACCGACCGGCCATGGATCCGGGGACCTTTCCGCCGCCGGGGAGCATGTGAGGCGCCGTGGGTAGCTACGCGGTCAAACGGCTGCTCGGGCTCATCCCCACCTTGCTCTTGGTGGTGACGCTCGTCTTCTTCCTCGTGCGGCTCGCGCCCGGAGGTCCCTTCGACGCCGAACGCGCGGCGCCCCCGGAGGTCATCGCGGCCCTCGAGGCCAAATACAACCTCGATGCGCCGCTGGGTGAGCAGTACCTCAGCTTTCTCGGCGACCTCTTGAAGGGCGACCTCGGCTACAGCTTCAAGTACCCGGGCCGCACGGTGAACGAGATCATCGGCATGAGCCTACCGGTCAGCATGACCCTCGGGTTCTGGGCCATGATCGTCGCGCTCAGCTTCGGCATCCCGCTCGGGATGATCGGCGCCATTCGGCAGAACACCTGGAAGGACACCGCCGCCATGGCCGTGGCCATGGTGGGGATCAGCATCCCACGCTTCGTGCTCGCGCCACTGTTGGTCTTGTGGCTCTCGCTGGGGCTCTACCTCTTCCCGGTGGCGCGCTGGGAGACCTGGCGGCACATGGTCCTGCCCGTCATTTGCGCCGCGCTCCCGACCATGGCCTACGTCGCGCGCCTCACGCGGGGCGGCATGCTCGAGGTCATTCGGGCCGACTACATCCGCACCGCGCGGGCCAAAGGCCTCACCGAGCGGCAGGTGGTGCTTCGCCACGCCCTGCGCGGGGGGCTCTTGCCGGTGGTGAGCTTTCTCGGCCCCGGCTTCTCTGGCCTGCTCGTGGGCTCGCTCGTCATCGAGCAGATCTTCAGCATCCCCGGCATGGGGCGCTACTTCGTCGAGGCGGCCCAGAACCGCGACTACACGCTCGTGATGGGGATGACCCTGGTCTACGGGACCCTGCTCATGGTGCTCAATGCCGCGGTCGACATGGCCTACGCGTGGCTCGACCCGAGGGTGAAGCTGTCGTGAGCGAAGCCACCGTCGACCATGTGACCGCCCCCGAGGCCGAGGCGGGATCCAGCCTCTGGCGCGATGCCTGGCGCAGGCTCAAGAAGAACCGCGCGGCCGTGGTGTCGGCCGTCATCCTCGCGGTGATGATCCTCGGCTGCATCTTCGTGCCCGTCTTCGGCAGCCACGATTACGCGACGCAGGACCTCGCGCTCGGAGCCACGGCGCCTTCGGGCGCGCACTGGATGGGGACGGATCCGCTCGGGCGCGACATCATGGCCCGGGTCTTCCTCGGGGGGCGCGTGTCCTTTGCGGTCGGCATCATCGCGACCCTCGTGAGCTTCGCGATCGGGGTCACCTGGGGCGGGGTGGCGGGCTACTTCGGGGGCCGCGTCGACAGCGTCATGATGCGCGCCGTCGACGTGCTCTACACCTTCCCGTTCCTCATCCTCGTCATCCTGTTGCAGGTCTTCTTCGCCAACAAGGACGGTGCCTTTCATCACCTGTTCCAGAAGGCGATCGGCCCCTTCGTGACCGACGCGACCGACCCCTCGTGGTTTCCGGTCTTCCAGATCAATTTCGTCTTCGCGGCCCTCGGGGGGATCAGCTGGCTGACGATGGCGCGCATCGTGCGCGGGCAGGTCATCGCCCTGCGCGAGCAGCCCTTCGTCGAGGCGGCGCGCAGCATCGGGGTGGGGCACACGGCCATCATCTTTCGCCACCTCCTGCCCAACGCGCTCGGGCCCATCATCGTCTACACGACGCTCACGATCCCTCAGATCATGCTCACCGAAGCCTTCCTCAGCTTCCTCGGCATGGGCACACAGGAGCCCTTGTCGAGCTGGGGCCTGCTCGCGTCGAAGGGCGCCGAAGTGATGGAGCTCTACCCGTGGATGCTGGTCTTCCCCGCGGTGATGCTCGCGCTCACGCTCTTCTGTTTCAACTTCCTCGGCGACGGCTTGCGCGACGCCCTCGACCCCCGGATCCGGAAGGACTGATGGCGCTCCTCGAGGTGGAAGATCTGCAGACTCACTTCTTCACCGAAGAAGGGGTGGTCAAGGCCGTCGACGGGGTGAGCTTCAGCGTCGACCGCGGCGAAGTGGTGTGCCTCGTGGGCGAGTCGGGCTCGGGCAAGAGTGTGACGAGCCTCTCGGTGTTGCGGCTGGTACCCGATCCGCCGGGGCGCATCGTGGGGGGGGCGATCCGCTTCCATCACGGCGACGAGACCGAAGACCTCGCAAAGGCGAGCGAGGCGCGCATGCGGTCGATTCGCGGCGATCGCATCGCGATGATCTTTCAGGATCCGATGACCTCGCTGAATCCCTACATGCGCATCGGCCAGCAGCTCGCCGAGGTGCTCGAGGTCCATCAGAACCTGCGCGGCGACGAGGCGCGAAAGCGGTGTCTCGAGATGCTGGAGGCGGTGGGGATCCCCGGCGCGGCGTCGCGCCTGGACGATCACCCGCACCAGCTCAGCGGCGGCATGAGGCAGCGTGTGGTGATCGCGATGGCGCTGCTCTGCGCACCCGATCTGCTCATCGCCGACGAGCCCACGACGGCCCTCGACGTGACCATCCAGGCGCAGATCTTGGAGCTCATCGAAGAGCGCAAGGAGCAGATGGGGGTTGGGGTGCTCTTCATCACCCACGACCTCGGGGTGGTGGCCAAGATGGCCGACCGCGTGGCCGTGATGTACGCCGGTCGTTTGGTGGAGCAGGGGAGCGTCGACGCGATCTTCGAGCAGCCACAGCACCCCTACACCGAGGCCTTGTTGCGGAGCATTCCGCGGGTCGATACCGACGGTGGACGGGGCCGGCTCGAAGCCATCGATGGCTTGCCGCCCTCGCCGGCCAAGCTTCCCCCGGGGTGCCCCTTTCATCCCCGGTGCCGTTACGCTGAAGACCGCTGCCGCGAGCGATTCCCCGAGCGTCGAGACCTAGAGCTCGATGGCCACGCCCACCAGGTGAGCTGCCACGTGCCACCGAAGGAGCGCGGATGAGCCTGCTCGAGGTCGAGGACCTACAGGTCCACTTCCCCGTCCGACGTGGGCTGCTGCAGCGCACGGTGGCCACCGTGAAAGCGGTGGACGGCGTGCGACTGAAGCTCGAGCCGGGTCAGACCCTCGGGCTGGTGGGCGAGTCGGGCTGCGGCAAGTCGACGACCGCCCGCGCCATCCTGCGTCTGGTCGACCCGACCGGGGGCAAGGTCCTCGTCGACGGGCAGGACGTGGCTGCGCTCAACGGGGCGGAGTTGCGTGCGGCGCGCCAGAAGATGCAGATGATCTTCCAGGACCCCTACGCGAGCCTCAACCCGCGCATGACGGTCCTCGACATCATCGCCGAGCCCCTCCGTACCCACGGCCGAGCCGGAAAGGACAAGAAGGCGCTGGTACGTAAGGTGGGGGCGCTCATGGAGCGGACGGGGTTGTCACCCTCTTACATGCGCCGCTATCCCCACGAGTTCTCAGGGGGGCAGCGACAGCGGGTAGGCATCGCGCGGGCCCTCGCGCTCGAGCCCAAGCTCATCATCGCCGACGAACCGGTGAGCGCGCTCGACATGAGCATTCGCGCGCAGATCATCAACCTGCTCGTCGACCTTCAGAAGGAGCAGGGGATCGGATACGTCTTCATCGCGCACGACCTCGCCGTCGTGCGTCACATCTCCGACGAGATCGCAGTCATGTACCTCGGGCGCGTCGTGGAACGGGCGCCGGCAGTGGCGCTCTTCGCGTCGCCTCAGCACCCGTACACCCAGGCCCTGTTGAGCGCGATTCCGGTCCCCGATCCGAAGCGCGAACGCAAGCGGCGACGTCTGGTGCTCACCGGCGACGTACCGAGCCCGTTGGCGCCGCCGTCGGGCTGCACGTTTCATCCTCGCTGCCCCCACGCGTTCGATCGCTGTCGCCAAGAGGCACCCGAGCTGACCGTGCGGGGAGATGGGCACGAGGCGTCGTGTCATCTCGAAGAGGCGCCGTCGCTCGAGGCCGACGCGTGAGGGCGGCTTGGGCGCTTCTGTTACTCGTGGGCTGCGGCAAGAGCTGCACCTCCGAGCAGACGGATGGGCGAAATCTGCAGGGCGTGTTCGATGGGAAGAGCGCGGTGCCGAGCGCGACGGCCTCCTCCTCGGCGCCACCCGCCGCTTCTGCGACGGGACCGGTGCGTCCGCCGGTGCGTGAGCGCGACCGGGTCGCGGGGCCCTGTGTGGCGCCGGCGGGAGAGCCGGCCGAGCTGGCGAGCCGGGTGGGGAAGCGTCCGGCCTGCCGCAGAGCAAGGGTGATGGAGCACGAGGACGATGGCCGCATCCCCCGCTACGCCTGCGTGTTCGAGCCGAGCAACCTCTCCAAGACGAAGCCGGTGCCGCTCGTGATCTTCCTCCACGGCGAGTACGACGACCCCACTGCGGTGCATCGCAAAACCCGGCTCCGGCGTCGCGACCACGAGCTCGATCTCACCGGGGATCCCGACCACGTCGGCTTCGTGACCCTGGCCCCCCAGGCCCGACGCATCGGCAGCTCACTTCGGTGGGACGTCGACCACGTGGCGCGCGAGAACGCGGACGTGGTGGCGATTCGCACCTTCGTCGATGCCCTCGTGGGGGAAGGCATCGTCGACCGTCGACAGATCTACGCCATCGGCGAATCGCGGGGCGCGGTGATGGCGAATCTTTACACCTACTTGTATCCAGAGCAGGTGGTCGCTTTCGGCGGGTTTGCCGCCGCTCCGAGCTACGGGTGGACGTGTGACGTGGCCGCCCCGCCGGCCGCGATGCTCTACCGCGCTTGCGACGCCGACGTGCCTTGTGCTGACGTGGAGCGGTGGTTGCTCTCCCGCGAGAAGATCCGCGCCCCGACGATGTCGTTGAGACTGGGCAGCGCGTCGAAGGAGGAGCCGAGCTGCGCCCTGAGCGATCGGGCATGCGGACCGAAGAAAGGCAAGGCCAATCACCAGCGGTGGCCCAAGCGCAGAGAGGCGGAACTATTGGAATACCTGTCCCGCTTCAGTTTCCGCGGAGCCCCGTGAGATGTTACCCCCACGCGACGTCAGCGGCGCTATGGTGAGGCCCTAGACGATGGTCGAAGACATCTTCGGCATCCTCGGAACGACCCTGGCGGGCACGTTCCACGTTGAGGAGGTGATCGCAGAAGGCGGGTACGGCGTCGTGTACCGCGCCGAGCATGTCGCCTTCCGTGCGCCCGTGGCGCTGAAGTGCCTCAAGATCCCGGGCACCATCACCCCGGAACAGAGCGAGCAGTTCGTCGAGAACTTCCGCGAGGAGGCCGAGATCCTCTTCCACCTCTCGGCCCAGATCCCAGAGGTCGTGCGCCCGCTGCACGCCGACGCCATGACCCTCGAAGATGGGACCTTCGTGCCCTACATCGCGATGGAGTGGATCGACGGCAAGCCACTCGACTCGATCGTGATCATGCGCGAGGACGAGGGGCTCAAACCCCTCGGCATACGCAAGGTCATCAAGATGCTCTCGCCCATCGCGCGAGCCCTCGCTCGGGCCCACCACTTCCAGGTTCCCGGGGGCGCCGTGGTGAGCGTGACCCACTGCGACCTCAAGCCCGAGAACATCGTCATCACCGAACGGGACAACCCCGTCCGGGCGAAGATCCTCGACTTCGGTATCGCCAAGGCGCGCGACACGATGCGGCAGAACGTGGGGCGCATCACCGCCACCGAGCAGTCGCGACCCTTTACGCCCAGCTACGGCGCGCCCGAGCAGTGGGTGCCCAAGCGCTACGGCCAGAGCGGCCCCTGGACCGACGTGTGGGGCCTCGCCCTCACCCTCGTAGAGTGTGTGACCGGCAACCCTCCCATCGACGGGGAGATGCACGCGATGATGGGCACCGCCCTCGACCGCAGTCGCCGCCCGACGCCTCGCACGGAGGGGATCGAGGTCAGCGACGACGTCGAGCGCGTGTTCAAGCAGGCGCTCGCCGTCGATCCGCGCGATCGGTACAACACCATCGAGGAGTTCTGGAACGACCTCGAAGACGCGGCGGGGCTCAAGCGAACCTTCCCGAGCGACGGCGGTGATCGTCCGTCCTTCGACGAGCTCGACGAGTCGCACGACGCCGCACCACCGCGACCGAGGTCGGAGCATCCGATCGACGGGCCCGAGGAGTTCGGCCTCGAGCTCGAAGAGGCGCCTCCGCGGTCCGTGCCGCCGCGACGGTCGCCGGACCCGTCGGCCATGGTGCCGTCCCTCGAGCCGCGCCCGCAGCGTGCGCCAGCGTCCGAACGACAGCCGCCCGCCAGCGCAGGCGCCGAATGGGGCGATGAAGAGGGGTGGGAGGGCAGCGGGGAGGATGTACCCCCTGCACCGCCGTCCTCGTCGCGCGTGAGCCAACCTTCTCCTTCGTCGCGCGGCTTCGAGTCGGGTGAGTTCATCCTCGAGCCCGAGCCCGAGCAGCCTGCGCTCTCGGCCGATGCCTTCGACTTGGACCTCGGGACCGAGCCCCCGGCGGCGTCGACTGCAGTGCCGAGCGCGCTCACGCAGAGCGGTGCGCATCCCGCGATGTCGCGTCCCGGTGTGCCTCCTGCGAGTCGTCCGAGCGCTCCCGCTTCGAGTCGCCAGCGCGGAGCGGCTCGCTCTGGGGCGCATGCGACCCTCACCCGAACGGGCGCCAATCCCATCGTGGCCCCCGTCGACGAACCCAGCCTCGGGGCGCGGTTGCGGGCTCCGATGATGGTCATCGGGCTCGGTCTGGTGCTCACGGTGGTCGACATGGTGCTCGCGCGCGTCATGAGCGGCACCTTGTCGCTGGGGCCCATTCGCATTCGCTGGATCGCGGCGGCCCTCGTGGCCATCGGCGTCGTGCTGGCCATGGTCAACCTCGTCGGCGGAAGCGAGGAGGAGTGACGCCGGACCCCGCGGCCGGGGACCGTCACGCCAGAGCTGAGGAGGCCATCGCCACTCGGCTCACGCGCCACATGCGGGCCACCACCTCCCCCCTCGGGCCGCTCACAGACCCGTACCTCGTGGGCATACCCACCGCAGTGCTCGTACTCGGGGCGACCATCCTCGGGGCGATGGGCAAGGTCACGAGTGTTCTCTTGCCGGTCGTGGTCGCCGTGTGTGCAACCCCGGTGGTGGCCTCGATCCTGGCGACGATCGCGATCGGAGACGCGCGAGGGCGCGTGGTGGCCTGGATGGCGTCGCTGCCCTTCGAGATCGTCAACGTCAACGGGCTGCTCGATGGGGTGGGGGAGGCGCTCGTGGTTCGCTTCGTGGGCGACCTGCCGCCGCGCGACGAGCTCAATGCCATGCTCGAGGCCGTCGACCCCGACTGCTTTGCGCTCCTCTACGAGGAGGAGGACAACGAGCTCGGGATCAAGATCGGGGTGAGCGACAGCCGTCGCAATCCGAGGGCAGCCCATCGCCGGCGCTACCTGCGGGTTCAGGCGATCGTCGAGCGGGTGCTCTTGCCGCTGCACGAGGCCCGGGGCATCGAGTGGGTGCGTATCAGTTGAGGAGGCATTTGAGGTGACGAAGACGCTGGTGGACGAGCTGCGGGACCGCGGGATCAAGCGGGTCAAGGTGGGGGGCTTCGACGTCGATGGCGTCTTGCGAGGCAAGTACATGTCCCTCGACAAACTGGCCTCGGCCCTCGATGGCGGGTTCGGCTTCTGCGACGTGATCTTCGGCTGGGACGTGGCCGACGCGCTCTACGACCAGTCGAGCGTCACGGGGTGGCATCGCGGTTTCCCCGATGCGCTCGCCGTGCTCGACGTCGACACCCTGCGCGACCTCCCTTGGGAGCCGGGCGTGGCCACCATCATCGCCGACTTCCGCGACGAGAACGGGGGCCCGCACCCTGCGTGCCCGCGTTCGCTGCTCAAGACGATGCGGGACCGCGCGGCCGACATGGGACTCTCGGCCACCTTCTCTTGTGAGTACGAGTTCTTCATGTTTCAGGAGACCCCGGACAGCATCGCCGAGAAGGGCTACCGGGATCCCAAGCCGCTCACGCCGGGCATGTTCGGATACTCCTTCGTGCGCGCCGGCCAGAACCGTCAGCTCATGAGCGACATCCTCGACGGGATGGCCGCCTTCGACATCGAGGTCGAGGGGCTGCACACCGAGACGGGGCCCGGCGTCTTCGAGGCCGCCATCAAGTACGACGAGGTTCTGAAGGCGGCCGACAAGGCGGCGCTGTTCAAGGTGGCGATGAAGCAGATCGCGTCCGAACACGGCGTGATGGTGACCTTCATGCCCAAGTGGAACGCCAAGCTGCCGGGGTGCAGCGGGCACCTGCACCAGAGCCTCTGGAAGGACGGGAAGAACGTGTTCTTCGGCGAGGGCAAGCCGAGCGACACCATGCGGCACTACATCGGCGGGCTCGTGGCCCTCGCCCCCGAGCTGACGGCCATGATCTCGCCGAGCATCAACGCCTACAAGCGCTACGTTCCCGGGGTGTGGGCGCCACTGACCGCGAGCTGGGGAATCGAGAATCGCACCACCGGGGTGCGGGTGATCGGGCTCGATAGCCCCAAGTCGGCCCGCATCGAGATGCGCCAGAGCGCCTCCGACATCAATCCCTACCTCGGCATGGCTGCCTGCCTCGGCGCGGGCCTATGGGGAATTCAGAACGAGGTGGAGCCACCGGCGGCGGTGGAGGGTGACGCGACCGAGGTCGGGGAGCCGCTCCCCAGGACCCTGGGGGCCGCGGCGGATCGTTTTGCGGCGAGTGATCGGGTGCGCGCCATCTTCGGCGACGCGTTCGTGGATCACTACGCGCTGACCCGGCGGTGGGAACAGCGCGAGTACGACAAGGCGGTGACCGATTGGGAGCTCCGCCGCTACTTCGAGGTGATTTGAGATGAAGAGCATCGTGGTGTGGGGCTTCCCCACGCGGGTCGTCTTCGGCGCTGGCGCCGTGAGTGAAACGGGTGCCGCCCTACCGGGGTCGAAACACGCCCTCATCGTCACCGACGCGGGGGTGAAAGGCGCCGGGCTCATCGCGCCCGTCGTGGGCGCCCTCGAGAAGGCGGGGATCGCCCACACCATCTACGATGGGGTGAAAGGCAACCCCACCGAGGCCCATGTCGACGAGGGACTCACCGCCTATCGGGAAGCGGAGGCAGATTGCGTGGTGGCGGTCGGCGGCGGCTCGCCCATGGATGCGGCGAAGGTCATCGCCATGCGGGTCAACCATCACCGGCCGCTCGCGGACTACGACGACGCGACTGGGGGCGACCGCTACGTGACGGAACCGGTGCCGCCGATCATCGCGGTGCCGACGACGGCGGGCACCGGGAGCGAGGTGGGGCGTGCAGGGGTGGTGACGGTGGCTTCGACCGGGCGCAAGACGGTCATCTTTCACCCGAGTCTGCTGCCGCGCACGGCCATCTTGGATCCGGCTTTGACCAAGGGGCTGCCCGCTCACATCACAGCCGCCACGGGTTACGACGCACTCACACACTGCCTCGAGGCCCTCGTGGCCAACGGCGACCATCCGATGTGTGACGGCATCGCCATCGAGGGGATCAAGCTCGTGCGGCGCGCTCTCGTGCGCGCCGTGACCCGAGGAGACGACCTCGATGCGCGCGGCGACATGATGAAGGCGGCCATGATGGGCGCGGTCGCATTTCAGAAGGGGCTGGGTGCGTGCCACTCGCTGGCCCACCCGCTCGGCAGCCAGTGCGACCTCCACCATGGGCTGGCGAACGCCATCTGTCTTCCGGAGGTGGTGCGTTTCAACCTCGAGGCGGCCGAGGCGCGTTACGCCGAGGTGGCCGGGATCCTGGGTGGCACGGCCGACGCGGCGAGGTGTGCCGACGATCTCGCGGCCCTGCGCGAAGAGGTCGGCCTCGCCGCGAGCCTGAAGGCAGCGGGCCTCGACGAGGTGCCGCTCGATGCCCTCGCCGACGAGGCCATCGAAGACGGATGCCACCGCGCCAACCCGCGGCCTTGCACCCGTGCCGACCTCCGTGGGCTCTACGAGCGCGTGAGCTGACGAGCTTTCGACAGGTGTGACAAAAAGTCATACCTGTCGAGCGGCGTTGGCGAACGCGGCCTCGATGGGGTATGTCCCCGTGCGATGCGGACGACCGACAAGCGCGGAAAGCCGACGACGTGTCGAATGTTCGACACGCCGCTCATCGAGTTCTTCTCGCGCATCAACCCGCTCTCGCCCTTTGCCTTCTGGGTTCCGACCCTGGGCTTCTTCTCGGGGTACGTCCTCTACAAGGGCATGTCTCCCCTGGTGTTTGTGGGGTTGGTCTTCGCCGGCTGGCTGGCTTGGTCGCTCTTCGAGTACCTGCTGCACCGGTACGTCTTCCACTACATCAAGCCGCGGCCCTGGCAGCGACGCTTCCACTTCATCGCTCACGGGATGCACCACGACTTCCCGCAGGATGCGGCCCGCCTGGTGATGCCGCTCGGGGTGAGCATCCCCCTGGGTCTTTTCTTCTTCCTCTTCGCCGATCTCCTCTTCGACCGCAGCGTCGCGCTCGCGTCGCTCGTCGGCTTCGGCGGTGGTTACCTGCTCTACGACGGGATCCACTACTTCACGCACCACCTCAAGGCGCGCACGCGGCTGGGCAAGTACCTGAAGAAGTTCCACATGGTGCACCACCATGCCGGCGTAGATGGCCTCTGGGGCGTTTCACAACCGCTCTGGGACTTCGTCTTCAACAGCTACGAAGACCTGAACGCCCGCCCCAAGAAGTCGAAGAAACAAGAGAAGACGGCAGCCGCCTAAATACGTTCCCATGGGTTCGCTGCGCGAGGGGGCCCTCCCCAAACGGCGTCGCTTCGCGACGATTCGTAGCGAATAGACGGTCACCTATTTGGACGGTTGCTCGAGTTCGAGGCTCGAGCCCGAGACCGAGAGCGAGGCCGAGCCCGAGCCCGAGCCCGATGACGAGCCCGAGACCGAGAGCGAGGCCGAGCCCGAGCCCGAGCCCGAGCCCGATGACGAGCCCGAGCCCGAGGCCGAGGCCGAGCCCGAGACCGAACCCGAGCCCGAGACCGAGGACGAGCCCGAGCCTCAGAAGAGGTCTGCGACGATGCCGTCGGCGTGAAGCCACATGTCGGGCGGGATGCGGAGGCGGCCTTCGTGCAGCTCGAGCTTGCCGGCTTCGATGAGGGTATGCACGGTGCGCTGCCGGTCGGCCTCGAACAGCGGTTGGAGCTTCAGCTCTCGTGCCGCGCGGTGCAGATCTACGCCTTCGCGCATTCTGAGGCCCAGCATGAGCCGCTCGAGGAGCCTCGTCTCTGGGGTGAGCGGTTCTTCGAACGAGGGGGCGAAGGTACCGGCCTCGGCCGCCGCGAAGTACCGGCGGGGGGTGAGGGGATTGCGGTAGCGGAGGCCGACGCCGTCCTCGTCGCTCAGGGTACCGAAGGCAGCGCACCCGAGGCCCAGGTAGTCGTGACCCCGCCAGTAGGCTGCGTTGTGGCGGCTCTCCTGGCCCGTGAGGGCGTAGTTGCTCACCTCGTAGTGGGTCATGCCGCGACCCTCGAGGGTCTCACGCACGGCGAGAAAGGTCTCGGCTACGACGTCGTCGCCGAGCAGGGGCAAACGCCCCTGGCGCTTGAGGGTACCGAAGCGGGTCTCTTCTTCGATGGTGAGGGCGTAGGCCGAGACGTGCTCGACCCCCGTGTCGGCCACGCGCGCGACGTCGGCGGCAGCTTCCTCGGGGCGCTGGGCGTGCGCGGGGTCTTGCGCTGCCACGCCGTAGATGAGGTCGCCGCTCACCCTGGGGACCGCGTCGACCGCCGCTTCGAGCGCTCGCAGGGCCTCGTCCGGATCGTGCCATCGACCCAAGAAGCGGAGCCGGCGCGCATCCAAGCTCTGAACGCCGACGCTCAGTCGGTTCACTCCCCGATCGGCTAGGGCCGAGGCGTGCTCTCGGTCGAGCGAGCTCGGGTTGCACTCGACCGTGACCTCGACGTCGTCGGCACGGTGGGGGGCCGCGGCGAGCAGCGCCCGAAGCACGGAGCCGAGCGCTTCCGGAGCCCACAACGAAGGGGTCCCGCCCCCGAAGAAGACCGAAATGAGCTCGTAATTTTCGAAGGTTGCCTGGCGAAAAAGGATCTCCTGGCGCACCGCCGCGGCGTACCGCTCATGCTCGATGGTGGGCGGATCCTTCTCGAAGGAGACGAAGTCGCAGTAGGGGCATTTCTTGAGGCACCACGGAAAGTGCACGTAGACCGCGAGCGGTGGTCGCGCCACCTGACCGAGCGACTGGCTTGTCTCCTGCGCCGGTGGGTCTAAGTTGATCATCATGGAGACTCGGGCTTCTGCCCCACGTCAGAAAGGCGCCGCTCGGCCGGAGAACGGTGTAGCATCCTCTTCTTCAGACGTCGGCAACGTGCTCACGGCCAACGAGATCGCAACCCGCGTCGAGTCCTACCACCCCACGGCAGACCTCGACCTCCTCCGTCACGCCTACGACTTCTCTCGTGAGGCGCACGACGGGCAGATGCGCAAGAGCGGCGATCCGTACTTCTGCCACCCGGTGAGCGTGGCGGGCATCATCACCGACCTGCGGCTCGACGTGGCCAGCGTCTGCGCGGCGCTGCTGCACGACGTGGTGGAGGATACGCCCGTCACCACCGAGCAACTCGCGCGCGAGTTCGGGGACGAGGTCGCCTTCCTCGTCGACGGCGTCACCAAGCTCACGAAGATGAACTTCACCTCCCGCCAGGACCGTCAGGCGGAGAGCTTCCGCAAGATGGTCGTGGCCATGGCGCGCGACATCCGCGTGCTGGTGGTCAAGCTGTGCGACCGACTCGACAACATGCGCACCCTCGAGTTCATGTCGCCGGACGGCCAGGAGCGCATCTCGCGGGAGACGATGGACATCTACGCGCCGCTCGCCAACCGGCTGGGCTTCGCACAGTTCAAGAATGAGTTCCAGGACCTGTCGTTCCGCTACCTCCACAGCGACGCCCACGTGGAGATCGCCCACGCGGTGCAAGAGAGTGCGAGCAGCCGCGACCACCACATCGACAAGGTGTGCAAGCTTCTCAAGGCCAAGCTCGCGACGCAGGGCTTTGCGGCGCAGATCTCCGGACGCGTGAAGCACAACTACAGCATCTGGCGAAAGATGCAGGACCGTCAGTGCAGCTTCGAACAGGTCTACGACCTGACGGCTTTCCGCGTCGTGGTCGAGTCGGTCGCTGACTGCTACGCCGCCCTCGGTGTGATCCACTCCATGTGGACCCCAGTCCCCGGCCGCTTCAAGGACTACATCGCGCTCCCGAAGCCGAACATGTACCAGTCGCTTCACACGACGGTCTTCGGCCCCGGGCATCAGCGCATCGAGATCCAGATCCGCACCCACGAGATGCACGAGGTGGCCGAGATGGGGATTGCGGCCCACTGGCGATACAAGGCGGCGAGCGGTGGCATCGACCCGCGCGACGCGGCGCAGTTCGCTTGGTTGAGGCAGCTCATGGAGTCGCAGAACGAGCTGAGCAACCCGGCCGAATTCCTCGAGAGCGTGAAGGTCGACCTGTTTCAAGACGAGGTCTACGTCTTCACCCCCAAGGGAGACGTTCGGGCTTTCCCGCGCGGCGCCACGCCCCTCGACTTCGCCTTCGCCATCCACTCCGAGGTGGGCAACCACTGCGCGGGGGCTCGGGTCAACGGCACCGTCGTCCCGCTGAGCTACCGGCTGCGGAACGGCGACCTGGTCGAGGTCATGACCAACCCAGAGCAAGAGCCCGAGAAGGAGTGGCTCGACTGGGTCGAGACCGCCCGTGCGCGCTCGAAGATCCGCCATCACATGCGGCTCATCCAACGCGAGAAGAGCAAGAACCTCGGTCGCGAGCTGCTGGAGCGCGCCATGACCGACGGGGGCATGACCCTCGATCGGCTCGAAAAGAGCGACGACGAGCGTGACCGTGTGCAGGAGCGCTTCGGGGTCGACCGCCTCGAGGAGCTCTTCGTCAACATTGGGTACGGCAAGATCAAGACGAACCAGGTCGTCGACTTCCTCGCCCCCGCCGAAGCCGAGAACCGGCGCTCACAGCCGCCACGTAGTCTGCGCCAGGGGCGCATCGAGGCCTTCGTGCGCCGGGTGACCGGGCGCAACTCCCACGGGATCCTGCTCAACGGCGAGGATGACGTGCTGGTGCGCTTCACCAAGTGCTGCAACCCCATCCCCGGCGACGAGATCGTGGGCTACATGACCCGGGGACGAGGCATCACCGTGCACCGCCGCGACTGTGTGAAGGGGTTCGAAGCCGACCCCGAGCGCAAGGTTCAGGTGAGCTGGGACCCCAAGGCCAAGATCAACCGGCCGGTGACCCTGACGGTGGTCACGGCCAATCGACCCGGCATCCTCGCTACCGTGGGCCAGACCTTCCATGGCCTAGGGGTCAACATCAGCGAAGCCACCTGTCGCGCAGGCGACGACGGCCGTGCCAGCAACACCTTCACCTTCCTCTGCTCCGACCTGCCGCGCCTCAAAGACGTGATGCGACAGCTGAAGAAGGTGGAAGGCGTCGTCGACGTCAGCCGCGTCTAGTCCTCAAGGACACGGATAGCGGCGGCCTCGAGCTCGGAACTCGAAGCTCGAACCTCGAGCTCGGAACTCGAAGCTCGACCTCGAACTCGGCCTCGAGCTCGGAACTCGAAGCTCGAACCTCGAACTCGAGCTCGACCTCGAGCTCGACCTCGAACTCGGCCTCGAACTCGGCCTCGAGCTCGGCCTCGAACCTCGAACTTCGAACTTCGAACCTCGAACCTCGAACCTCGAACCTCGAAGAGATAGCCGCTCGTCCCGACCGGCCATGCGCGTCGCCCGCACTACAACGCCTTGACCCCGCCTAGCGCTGCTTGGGCGGCGTGAGGGCTTCGTCGACGGAGTGGCCGTCGACCTGGAAGATCGCCACCTCGTGCGATGGCATCCAGCCGATGTTGCCGCGGTCGTCGCAGACGCAGACCATCGCTTGCTGGCCGCGGGTCTCCACCGGCCGCGTGTTGCCCATGAGGGCGCTCGGGCGTGCGCTCGCGAAGGCGCCGAAGCCCGTGCCGAGCAGGAGGTAGAACGCACCCGTCCGCAGCTGCTGGATCACCGTTCCCACCTCACGCTGGTGGTGGAGGATGTCGGCCGGCGTGTGGTCGTCGACGCTCACCACCACCAAGCTCTCACTGCGATACCAGGCGATGGCGCCGTTGGGCCCCGTGACGGCGACCATGGAGTACGAGCCCCGCTGCTCCTGCGGCATCAGGTTTCCCAGCACCACCCCCGGGGTACTGCTGGCGAAGGCGCCGTAGCCCGCACCGACGAGCACGTACGCAGATCCAGTGGCTCGGTCGACGACGACGATTCTCACGCTGGGACCCCACAAAGCGAAGAAGCGCCCCCTGTTTCCAGAGAGCGCTTCTGCCTCGATTTCGCGAATGGTTCGAAGAACTTGGAGCGGGAGACGAGATTCGAACTCGCGACGTCAACCTTGGCAAGGTTGCACTCTACCACTGAGTTACTCCCGCGAAGCGAGACGGAATAACTAGTCACCGAGGTTCATGGTGTCAAGCGCCTTTGGTGTAGGGTTTCGTCGATGCCTCGGAAGCGGGGACGAGGGGTGGCCAAGCGTGCCACCAAGAGCCCCAAGCAGGGGCGGATGCAGCTCGACGAAGCGGACCGAAACCGGCTCGACGAGCTGGCCGCGATCTATCGCGATGCCGAAGCGCGGTTCGCCGGCTCGCGCTGCGAAGGCTCCACGGAGTGCTGTCGTTTCGGGATCACCGGTCGCGAGCCCTACGTCACGAGCATCGAGGTCTTGGCCGTGCGCCGGGCGCTCGCGCAGCGCGGCGGTGCGCTGCGGCCGAAGAAGCGGGCGCTGCCTCTGCTGAAGGACGAAGACGAGCGCACCTGCCCCATGCTCGACCAGCGAGGCCGGTGTTGCGTCTACGCCGACAGGCCGTTGGGGTGCCGCACCTTCTGGTGCCATCGCGCCGAACACGATGGCGGCGCTGCGAGCCAGGCCGAGCTCAACGAGCTGGTGCGCCGGGTCCAGACGGTGGCCGCCGCCCATCAGACCCGCGGTGATCAGGGCCGGCCCCTGACCCGTGCCTTCGCCGATCTGCTCTAGCTCAGATGTCGTTCGACGCTGCTAAGGTGCGCGACGTGACCCTGCTGACCACCGCCCAGAACGGCGAGCCCGTATGCCTTTGGGTATCCGCCAACATGGAGACGTGGCGGAGCTGATGCCGCGGCTGTACTGGGACTTCTTCGGGCCCCGCGCCGAGGGTACGGCGCGCCACTTCGAACGGCACCTGCGCGAGTTCTTCGAGCGTGAGGCGTTGACGTTGGGCGGGAGCGGCGTGGTCGAGCACGACCGCTTCAAGTGGAGTGCCTACTGCGAGGTCGACGACGAAACCGCCGACCACGTGCGCCGCGCGCTGAAGCCACAGCGTGACGCGTAGCGGCGGTGGCCCGAGTACGAAGGAGGACAGCGCCTCGGATGGCGGTTGCCGGCCAATACACGCGCCGCTGGGCGGGCTGCGCTCACTGGTAATGCTCGTCGCGCGGGAGGTGGCAGGTGAAGCAGTCGAGGTCTGGGTCACCGAGGACCGACCGCATCACCGGCACGACGTCGCGGTACATGAACATCGTCAGCTCGGGGCTGTGGCGAAACTCGAGGTCGAAGCGGCCGTCGGGAGAGAGGTGGGGGAGGCGGGGGTCGGGCATCTGATGACCCGGGCTGCGGTGGCAGGTCTCGCAGGTGACCTCGGCGAAGATGGCGGGGTCGAAGCCGGTGAAAACCTCGCGCATGCGGGGGAGCACCCGGCGCTGCATGAAGGCGGCTCGCGCCTCTTCGGAGTCGAGCTCGGCCCACGCCGGTGAGGAAGCGTGCGCCGGAGGCGGTGGAGTCGCCGTGGGGCGGGGCTGTGGGGCAGGGCACCCGGCTAGGAACAGGGCGACGGCCAGCTTCAGGTGGCGCCAAGATGGCCGTGGTAGAAGCAGAGAGAGGGGCACATGACGGTATTCTTCGTCACCGGCGGCGCCGGCTTCATCGGATCCAATCTCGTTCATCATCTGCTCGAGGCCCGTCCCGAGTGCCGTGTCGTGGTGTACGACGCACTCACCTATGCGGGCAACCTCGACAACATCGAGCACCTGCTGGGTGAGCGTTGTACCTTCGTCCAGGGCGACATCTGCGATCGTGATGCGCTGCGCGCGACCCTCGGTGAGCACCGCCCGAACGTGTTGTTCAACCTCGCCGCCGAGTCCCACGTCGATCGATCGATCGACGGGCCTGGCGCCTTCGTCAACACGAACGTCGTGGGCACGTTCGAGATGCTCGAAGCGGCGCGGGGGCTCTACGGCGCGTTGACGGGCGAAGCGCGCGAGGCCTTCCGCTTTCTCCACGTCTCTACCGACGAGGTCTACGGCACGCTCGGCCCGGAAGGCTTCTTTCTCGAGACCACGCGCTACGCGCCGAACTCGCCTTATGCCGCCTCCAAAGCAGCAGCCGATCACCTGGTCCGTGCCTACCACGTGACCTACGGCTTGCCCGCCGTGACCACCAACTGCTCGAACAACTACGGGCCCTATCAGTTCCCCGAGAAGCTCATCCCCCTGATGATCCTCAACGCTCTCGAGGGCAAGCCGCTGCCCGTCTACGGCGACGGCACCAACATCCGGGATTGGCTCTTCGTGGGGGACCACTGCAAGGCGCTGCTGTTGGCGGCGGAGCAGGGCGTGCCGGGGGAGACCTACAACGTGGGGGGAAACACCGAGCGCACGACCCTGCAGATGGTGCACGCGATCTGCGATGCCCTCCAGAAGGAGCGCCCGCGTGAGGAAGGGAGCTACCGCGACCTCATCACCTACGTGAAGGACCGGCCGGGACACGACTTTCGCTACGCGATCGACGCGAGCAAGATCGAGCGTGAGCTCGGGTGGACGCCGTCGGTGGTCTTCGACGACGGCATGGCCGACACCGTGCGCTGGTACCTCGAGCATCGCGACTGGTGCGAGCGGATCACACGAGGCACCTACCGCCGCGAACGCCTCGGGCTCGACGGCTGACGGCCCGAGAATCGAGGTCCGGGCGCGAGGAGGGGCGAAATGCGCACCTTGCTTCACCCCGGTGGCGTGAGGTGTGCGGCTAGGGTTGGCCGTCGAGGGGCGGGCCGCACTACGATCGGTCGTCGTGAAGGGATTGGTACTCGCGGGTGGTTCGGGAACGCGGCTACGGCCGTTGACCTACACGGGGGCGAAGCAGCTGGTGCCGGTGGCGAACCGGCCGGTGCTCTTCTACGTCATCGACAACCTGGTGCACGCGGGGGTAGAGGAGATCGGGATCATCATCTCGCCGCAGACCGGCGACGAGATCCGCGCGGCTCTCGGTGACGGGAGCCAGTTCGGTGCGAAGCTGACCTTCATCGTGCAGGACAAGCCGTCGGGCCTTGCGCATGCGGTGGCGACGGCGCGTCCCTTCCTCGGTGACGAGGACTTCGTGATGTACCTCGGCGACAACCTCATCGGCGACAAGATCGCGACCGCGGTGAAGGCCTTCACCGAGGACGACTCGCTCGGGGCGTGGGTCATGCTCAAGGAGGTCGAGGACCCCACGCGTTTCGGAGTGGCCGTGGTGGGCGACGATGGTGACGTGGTGAGTCTGGTCGAGAAGCCGAAGGTCGCCCCGAGCAACCTCGCGCTGGTGGGGATCTACATCTTTCGCAAGACCATCTTCGATGCGATCGACCAAATCGAACCGAGCGCGCGCGGCGAGCTCGAGATCACCGATGCCATCTGCAAGCTCATCGACCTCGACCGGAGGGTGCGCTTCAACCGGATCGACGCCTGGTGGCTCGACACGGGAAAGAAGGACGACATGCTGCTCGCCAACGACACCGTGCTCGACGACTGGCTCGAGCGCTCGGTGGAGGGCAGCGTCGACGACGCGAGCGAGCTCGTGGGCCGGGTTCGCGTCGAAAAGGGGGCGGTCATCGAGCGAAGCACGATCCGGGGGCCGGTGGTCGTGGGCCGGAACGCGCGCATCATCGATGCCCAGATCGGACCCTTCACGTCCATCGGCGACGAGGTCTCCATCGAGCGCTCACGGGTCGACCACTCGGTGATCATGGAGGGCTCGAGTGTGGTCGACATCGCCCGGCTCGAGGACTCGCTGATCGGGAAGCGGGTGACGGGGAGACCGTCGCCGGCACGTCAC
>JAUHZF010000423.1 GCA_030426145.1 Polyangia bacterium | reverse complement strand
AGCAATTCCTCGACCAGCTCGTTCCGGCCGCGAATACCGGGGATGACCTGCATGGCCCACGCCTGGGCCGCCGCCTCGATGTCGCTGTCGTCGAGAATGGCGAAGAGTGAGCGCAACGATTCGTGGCGCATGTCGCCGAGCTCGATCTCGCCCGTCTTAGGGTTGCGGCGGGTACCGATGAGGCCGGCGGCGGCGGCACCGGTGCCGGGGCTGACCTCCATGATGAGCACGCCCTTCTCCTTGACCCGCTTGGCGTCTGCGATGCTCACGCCGATGGCGGGCCGGTCGTAGTGGCCATGGCGGATGAGCTGCGGCACCACCCGGTTGACCGAATCGGCCGGCACGGCGAAGCCGATGCCCGCGGATGCGCCGGAGGGGCTGTAGATGGCGGTATTGATGCCGATCAGGCGTCCTGCCGAATCGAGCAGCGGGCCGCCGGAGTTGCCGGGGTTGATGGCGGCGTCGGTCTGGATGGCACCGGTGATGGGTCGACCCGAGATCGACTTGATCTGACGGTCGAGGCCGCTGATGACCCCCGTGGAGAGGGTGTGGTCGAGGCCGAAGGGGTTTCCGATGGCGTAGACGTGTTGGCCCACCAGAAGCTCGTCGGAGGTGCCCCGGGGGAGGGCGGACAGGCGCTCTTTCGGGGCGTCGATCTTCAGGACTGCGATATCCTTGTCGGGGGCTGCACCGACGAGTTTGGCCTCCCACGTCGAGCGGTCGCTCAGGGTGACCTTGGCGCCCGAGCCGCCCTGGACCACGTGGTAGTTCGTGACGATGTGGCCGCTGTCGTCCCAGACGAAGCCGCTGCCGGTACCGCTGGGCTGGGCGGTTGCGTTGAGGGAGAGCCGCGGCTGCGACAGCCGCGTGATGAAGACCACGGACGGTGAAGCACGCTCGAAGATGGCGATGGTGTGCTGCTCCGGGCCCGTGAGGCTGCGCGTGCGGTCGGGGGCGGCCCCCATGGCCGGCTCGACGGGCTCGGCCTGGAGCCCCCCGAGCAGGCCCGCCGATGGGGCGGCTCCAGCCACGGAGACGGCGGCGGCGCCCACGGCAGAGCCGATGGTGAGGCAGCCGGCGAGGGCGAGGGCGATGCGGGGGGACCGACGGCGGCCCGTCGGGACGGAGGCGGTGGTCTTGGCAGTCATCACGGTGCACAACCGGTGACCCCTCCGATTTATTTCCGGCGCGATCGCAACGAGATGTTGCCACCCCAGGCGGCTCCGGCAGAAGAATGGGCCGGTGAGAGGACGCACACGAAACCTCATCAAGTTTCGCCTCGAGCGCCTCTTGCTGCGTGGGACCCTCGTGCGGCTCCTCCTCATCGGGGCCCTCATCGTCGTCGTATCGGTCACCGCCGGTCTCTTCGTGCAGGCGGTCGATCACGGCTTCGAGGACCCCTTCGAGGCCATCTGGTGGGCTTTCTTGCGTCTCACCGACCCCGGCTACCTCGGTGACGACCACGGTCCGACCCGGCGCACCGTGTCGACGGTGGTCACCATGCTCGGCTACGTGGTCTTTCTCGGGGCGCTGGTCGCGATTTTGACCCAGTGGCTCAACAAGACCATCAACGACCTCGAGAGCGGCTACACGCCGATCGCCATCAATGGGCACGTTCTCGTGCTCGGCTGGACCAGCCGCCACCGCACCATCTTGCGCGAGTTGCTGCTCGCCGAGGGGCGCGTCGAGCGCTTTCTCGAGCGCCACGACGCAGATCGACTGGTCATCGTCGTCATGGTGCCGCAGCTCGGAGCGGGGCTGCGCTTCGAAGTGCAACAGTTCCTCGGCGAGCTCTACTCCGACGCGAAGGTGATCTTTCGTTCCGGTAACCCGTTGCGGATCGACCACTTACGCCGTGTCGACTTCCTGAACGCGGCGGCCATCATCCTCCCCAGCGACGACCTCACCGGCGACGCGGCGGCGGCGGCGGATACCCGCACCATCAAGGCGCTCCTCTCGATGGCCAAACACGCCGACGACGAGGAGCTGCCGCAGGTGGTGACCGAGATGCTCGACCTGCGAAAGGTGAAGGTGGGGGAGCGGGCCTACCGCGGTCCGGCGGAGATCTTGGCGTCGGACCTCTTGGTCGGCTGCATGCTCGCCCAGTCGGTCCTGCACGAGGGGCTCAGCGACGTCTTCGCCGAGCTCATGATGGAGCACGACGGCTGCATCCTCCGCATCTGTACCGACGAACGTGTGGTCGGCAGGAAGTTCGGGGAGCTGCCGGCGCTCTTTCCACGTGCCGTGCCGCTCGGCCTGGCTCGACCCCGCGACCAGACCTACGAGCCCCATCTCGTGCCGCCGCTCGACACGGAGGTGATGGACGGTGATGCGGTGGTGCTGGTCGCGAGGACCCACGACGACGTCATCCCGCGGGTACCCGACGATCGTCCCTTGGTCACGGAGGCGGAGGCGTCGACCCCGGCGCGCCGGCGCACCCAACGTGTGTTGATCCTCGGATGGAGTAGCCACGTGCCCGCCATCGTGAGCGAGCTCGCGGCGCACCTGCAGGTGAAGTGTCACGTGGTGGTGGCGTCCATCGTGACCACGTCCGAGCGGGAAGAGGTGTTGGCGACCTACGAGCGCGACCTGTCGGACGTCGACGTGACCCACCGGGTCGTGGACTACACGGTGTCGTCGGGCATGAACGGGCTCGAGCCCGAGACCTTCGACCAGGTGGTCATCGTGCAGAGCGACTGGGCCGGCACCGATGAGGAAGGCGATGCACGCACCGTCGTCGGCTACCTCATGCTGCGCGAGGCCCTTCGTCGTCCTGCGGCGGACGGGGCGGCGGGCCCGCGGATCATCGTCGAGCTGGGTGAGCCCTCGAACGCAGAGCTGCTCGACGCGCCCGACGTGGAGGTTTTGGTGACGCCGCTCATCGTGGGCCAGCTCTTGGCCCAGGTCGCCCTCCGGCCGGAGCTGAATTCGGTCTACGCCGAGATGCTCGGGGTCGGAGGCGCCGAGATGGCGAGCGAGCCAGCGAGTCAGTTCGGCGTGGAGAGCAAGACGGCGAGCTTCGCCCAGCTTTCGGCAGCGGTGGCGAGCCATGGGGCCATTCTGATGGGGGTGGTGCGGCGGGACGGCCGTGGAGGCTATCGGCCCACGCTGGCGCCCCTCGACCGGCAGGAGAAGTTCGGCCCCCTCGACGCGTACCGTCTGGTGGTCTTGGTCCGGCCCGACGAGCCGTGACATAGTGCGGGGGTGAAGAACCCATCGCAGGTCAGCGTCTACGAGGTGAGCCTCCGCGACGGCCTGCAGAACGAGAAGGGGGTCCTCCCCACCGAGAGCAAGCGCGCCATCCTCGACGCGCTCATCGCCGCTGGGCTGAAGCGGATCGAGCTCACGAGCTTCGTCTCGCCCAAGTGGGTGCCGCAGCTCGCCGACGCCGAGGAGCTCGCGCGAGAGGTAGAGGTGCCCGACGACGTGACGCTGAGCGCCCTCGTGCCCAACGCGAAGGGACTCGAGCGCGCGCTCGGAACGGGGTTGCCGGAGATCGCGGTCTTCATGAGCGCGAGCGAGACCCACAACCGCAAGAACATCAACAAGTCGATCGACCGCACGCTCGAGGTCTTCGACGAGGTGGTGCCACCGGCCCTCGAAGGCGGTCTCCGGGTGCGCGCCTACGTCTCTACGGTGTGGGGATGTCCCTACGAAGGACCGATCGACCCCGCCCGCGCCATCGAGATCGCCGTGCGGCTCATCGAGCTCGGCTGCTACCAGGTGTCGCTCGGCGACACCATCGGCGTGGGCAACCCACGGCAGACCGAAGACATCGTTCGTCGGGCGCTCGACGTCTTGCCGCCAGAGAAGGTCGCGCTCCACATGCACGACACACGGGGCACGGCCCTCGCCAACGTGGTGACCGCGCTCAACATGGGGATCCGCGACTTCGACGCTTCCGTCGGAGGCATGGGGGGCTGCCCCTACGCGCCCGGAGCCTCGGGCAACCTCGCGACTGAAGACCTGGTCTACCTCCTCGAGGGCATGGGCTACGAGACCGGCATCGATCTCGACCTGCTCGTCGAGGCGGGCCGGGTGGCCGAGCGGGTCGTGGGGCGACCGCTCCCGGGCAAGGTGCACCAGGCGGGACCCTTCCGGGTCCGCGCCTGAGCCCGCGACTCACTGCGGCATCGTCACGCACGCGAGCTGGTCGAACCAGACGTGCATGGCGTTGTCGCGGTCATCGCGGAAGAGGATGCCCACGTTGCCGTCGGCGCCGAAGGTCGCGATGGGGTCGATCGAGTCGCGCGGGGCGTTGGTGAGCCGCTGCTCCGGCCCGATCGGCGCGAGCTGTTGGTCGACCATGCGGGAATAGAGCTCGTAGCCATCGTTGCCGTCGCGGTCGTCGGAGTAGATGAAGAGCGACCGGTCGCCGAGCGGAAGCACCGTGGGGTAGCGAGACCGGAATGGGCCCGGGTTGGAGATGGCCGTGGGCGGGGTGAGGGCATTGCCGGCCTCGTCGAACGTGGCGCCGAAGACCGCCTTTTCGCTACCGGTGCGGACGAACCAGGTCACGAGGTAGCGGTCGCCGTTCCAGATGACGTCGGGATAGACGGCGTCGACCCCGAGGGTGACTTCGATGACCCCTGTGATCGGGCTCAGGTCGCTCAGGTTGAACAGCCGGAGTCGTACGTTCTGGCCCGCGTTGCTGTTGCCGTAGGCGAGGGCCACCGTCGTGACCCCCACCGCAAGAGATGGCGCCTCGTCGTCGAAGGGGGCGTCGGTGAGGCGCACGTTGGCGCCGATGGGCACCCCGTCGACGCTGATCCGCTGGGCGTAGACGTCGAAGCTCCCGTTGCGTTCGTCCTGCCAGGCGCCGATGAACTCGTTGCCCGTCCAAGCGAGGGTGCCGTTGATGGAGAAGCCGGGCGCGTTGGTGAGGCGCGTGTCGGGGATGGCCTTCTCGGCCGCCTTGTTGAGAAGGGTGAAGTAGACCTCGTAGTCGCCATCACGACGCTCTTGCCACAGCACCCCGTAGCGGTCGCCGATCCACAAGATCTCGCCCCCGAAGGCGTCGGCGTTCTGGAACGTGAACGGCTCCTCGTTGGGTGAGCTGAGCTGTCCCTGCTGGGTGATACGCGACAAGAACATGTTCGTCTCGCCGTTGCCGCCCGCGAAGAGCGAGAGGTAGGTGTCGCCGTCGAAGGCCAGCCCATTGGCGCCAGCCGGCGCGAGCATGTCGCTGCTCAACCGCAAGGGATTCGGGTTGAGGGGCTCGAAGATCGAACCGTCGTCGACGATGCCGTTGCAGTCGTTGTCGACGCCGTCGCAGATCTCCGGGTTGCCAGGGAAGGCGAGCGCGCTCGCATCGTTGCAGTCGTCGCCGCAAGAGTCGGGGGCGCCGGGAAGGAAACCGTCACGAGGGGCGCGGAAGCCGTCGCCGTCGAGGTCGAGGGTTGCGTCGGAGTAGCTGCAGAGGCCGGTCTCGGCCACGCAGCTGTCGTTGGTGCAGGGGTCGTTGTCGTCGCAGTCGACGGGGTCGACGACGAGACACACCCGCGGTGGCAGCACCGCGCCCGGCGGCAGCTCGGGGAGCTCGCCGTCGAAATTCTCGGGGTCGATGCAGCGCACGGGCGCGCAGAGGTCGTCCGCGCCGGGGCAGTCGGCGTCGAGCTCACACTCCGGCTTGGGCGGGAGCGGGGGAGGGACTTCCAGCTCCGTGCGGCCGCCGCAGTCGACGACGGTCGCGAGGAGGAGGAGGGCTACGAAGGATGCGCGACCACTCCAGGTCAGAGACATCCGCCGAAGCCCTCCACGTCGATGGGCTCACACACCAGACCCGCCGGGCAGCCATCGTCACCGAAGAGGGGACAGAGCTGCACGCACTGGGTGCCGGACCCCGTGACGACGCAGACGTTGCCAGCCCCACAGTCGAAGCCACCGCCGCAAGGGTCTCCCTGCTGGCCCGTCCCCGCGGGGGCGCAGAAGCTCCCGTAGACCTCCTGGCCGCAGGGCTGACTCGGGTACTGCACGTAGATGTAACAACCTTCACCCGGCATGCAGTCGCCGTTGTTCTGGTTGTAGGCATCACACTGGAAGTCTTCGATCGGCGGGGGCTTGTCTTTGCAGCCCGGGTCGTCGATGCCCGGCAAGCCGCCGCTGCCGCCCACGCCGGGGTCGGTGGTGCCGCCACCGCCCTGGAGGAAGATGAAGCCTCCGTCACCACCTTGGCCCGTCGAGGAGCTCGCGGCCGTGAAGGACACGTTCGAGCCACAACCTCCCCCGAGCGATGCGAAGACGAGTAGGACCGATGCGGTCCCGAAAATAAGATAAGCCTTCGAGCCCATGGGACGATTCTAGTGCCTTCGCCCCTCAGGGCCAGCGACAATGCCGAGACCGGCCAAAGGGGAACATTTGCAAACGGGGCCGGTCCCGGCCAATGTCCCGCGGTGATGACGCGGTGGACGACGATGACGGTCCTCCTGGGACTGCTCGGGGGAGCGGGATGCGATGGCGCCAAGAGTGGCTCGTCGGCGCCTCCCACGGTGAGCGTTCCGGGCCCCACGGCGACGGCCACCGCAAGCCCCAAGCCCACGCCGGAGCCGGCCGCGGCGCGTCCGAGCTGTATGGTTCCGCTCGGTCCCGAGCCGGCGCGTCCCGAGCCTCCACCAGGACCTGACGCCAACTGCCCCGAGGATCCGACCGGACCACCGCACCTGGGGCGCGGCAAGATCACCTTCGGCAACGGAACCTCGGTGAAGGTCGAGTTCGCCGTGCGCCCCCCCGACCGGCAGCGCGGGCTCATGTACCGCACCGCCATGCCGGAGGACGAGGGCATGCTCTTCGTCTTCCAGCGACCTCAGGTGATGCGCTTCTGGATGCGTAACACCTGCATTCCCTTGGACATGCTCTTCATCGACCGCGCCGGCTTCGTCGTCGGAATCGAGGAGAACGTGCCCACCATGAACGACAACACCTACGGCGTGCGGTGCCGCGCCAACTACGTGTTGGAGACCAATGCAGGGTGGGCGCGACGGCATGACATCAAGCCCGGGGAGACGGTGAAGCTCGAGGGCCTGTGAGGAAGGCGTGATCGAGGTCGAGGCGCGGCCCGTCCCTTCGCGGGCGGCCCTGATGGAGGCGGCGGCGGCCCTGCGAGAGGCGGGGCGGAAGCCGGTCCGTCCTCACGACCTGCGGGTGCGCGACCCAGACTTCATCGCGCGCGCCTTGCCCCTGCTCGACCTCTTCTACGACCACTACTTCCGGGCCGTGACGGAGTTCGCGCAGGAGCTGCCCGACGGGCCGATCCTGGCCGTGGCCAACCACAATGGGATGAGCGGGACCCCGGACATGTTCTGTCTCATGACCGCATTCTGGCGGAAGTACGGCAGTGAAGCCTCCGCCTACGGCCTGATGCACGACTTCCCCTTCCGCGCGCCATGGGCAGGTGCTTGGCTCAACCGCTGCGGTGCGCTGGCAGCCTCACCGCACAACGCCTACGCGGCCTTGGCCCAAGGCGCGAAAGTGCTCGTCTTCCCCGGCGGAGACATCGACGCGTGCAAGCCCACGCGCGACCGGTACCGCATCGTCTTCTCCGGGCGGCGTGGCTTCGTGCGGGTGGCCATTCGCGCCGGGGTGAAGATCGTCCCCATCGTGAGCCTCGGAGGTCACGAGTCGCTGTACCTGTTGAGCGACGGCCAGGCCATCGCCCGGCGCTTGCGTTTGCCTCAGCTCTTCCGCTCCAACGTCTTCCCGATCGGGTTGGCGTTGCCCTACGGCCTCGTGCTCGGCTACCCCGCACCCCACGTGCCGCTCCCCGTGAAGGTGCACACCCGCATCCTGGCGCCCCTCGACCTCGGCTTTCCACCCTCCGCGGCCGACGATCCCGACGCCCTCGACGAAGGCTACCGGCGCGTCGTGGTCGCGGCGGGCAACGGCGAGGAGGCGGCGCTGGTCGCGGCGCTCGAGGTCTTCGCGTGCGAGCACCTCGGCGATGTTGTTGAC
>JAUHZF010000422.1 GCA_030426145.1 Polyangia bacterium | reverse complement strand
TGGGCGAACCTCGCCCCCGACGCGCGTCGCCTCGTCGAGACCTGGGCCACGCCCGAGGTCGAACACTTCATCGAGCGCCTGGAGATGGCGCGCATCGCCATGATGACCGGGGCGCGGGGATGAAGGTGCGCCTCGATGCCATCGAGGCTCAGATCGACGCCATCGCCCACCATGCCCCAGCCCTCGACGCCTACCGCGCGTGGGTTCGTGAGCAGGGGGCTCCCCGCGGTGACTACCTCTTCACCGCACCTCGCGTGCGCTTCGAGCCCCGTCCGGGTGACGTGGTGGTTCCGCATCCCGGCCTCACCGTCGAGGCCGAGGGCGACGGCGCGGCCCTCGTGGTGGCCGATGCCGGCGCGCGGCTCCCCGTGCCCACCGTTCCTCCCACGGTCGTCGAGGCCCTCGTCGCGGCCATGGATGGACGATGCCTGCTCGAGGTGGCCTGGGCCGTCGACGAGGCGGCGCTCGGGGCGCTGCTCCGGGTTGGTTTCGGCAAGGTGCTCTTCGCCGCCGAGGCGGTGAAGCAGCTTCAGAAAGCGGTCCCGTTCACGGAGATCGTTCGTTTCCCCGTCGACCCCTACGCGGTCGAACGCGCCTACTGGGACAACATGGCCGCCGTGCGCTCGCGCCTTCCCCGTCTCGCGTCCGCTCGAGATGCGGAGGCCTTCTGGACCGAGCTGCGGCGGCTCCACGTGGTGACGCTCATGGGGGAGCAGCTCGACTCCTTCTACCGTCCCGCGAGTCCTGGCGCGGCACGCGGCTTCATCGCCCCCGGCGCGTTCTTCCTCGATCCGGTTCGCCGTCGCGACGGCGTCGAGGGTGCGGTCGTCCTGCTGGGCGGCCCCCGCGTGCGCGCCAAAGCCTTGGGCAGTGACGCCTACGTGAGCGCGCTCGAAGCATCGCTGCCCGAGGCGCATGCCGAAGAGCGCGGCTGGGGCGACGTCGTCGTCGGTCGTGGCAGCGGCGACGCCGCCCCACAGGACTGGTTCCTGCCTCCGCGTCCCATCACCCCCCGCCACCTCGAGCTGATTCATGGCGCTTGGTGCCGTCGGCAAGAGGTCGAAGCTCGGGCCGAGCTGCACTGGCGCTTCGTTCGTTTGCACCCCTTCGCCTGTGGCAATCAGTCGCTCGTCATGGCCCTGGTCAACTTCGCGCGGACCGAGCTCGGCGCGTTCGGCATACCCCACCTCGTGCTCGACCACTGGGCTCTGCGGCTCCCGCTCGGTCGCTACACCGCGCTCTTCACGCGCGCCGAAGCTGCCTTTGCGAGCGCCGACATCCAGGTCCACATCGCGCAGAGCGCCCGTCTGCAGCGTGGCATGGGTGACGACGCTCCGGAGGCCCTGTCCGCCGCGGACCGCATCGCCGGCTTGCTGTGCGATTCGAGCTAGAACAGTGACTTAGCGCGATAGAATGCTGGTTTCACTCGGTGGAACGAGCATTTCAATTTGCGTTTCCCTCTGGCTTCATCGCGTGGTAGGTCCCCGTCCGACATGCAGGTGCAAAAGGTCGTCAGGCGGGCCCTCGGACTCGAACGCTCCAATGTTCCCGAACTCCCGGGTGCGCTCCCGATCCTCGGACACACGGTGGAGTTCGTTCGCGACACCATCGCGCTCCTCTCGCGTGCGCAGCGAGAGATGGGGGAGGTCGCCGCATTGCGCGTGGCCCACCTGCCGATGGTGGCCATGTTCGGGCCCGAGGCGCATCAGGCCGTGTTCCGCGCGCCCGACAGGCAGCTGAACCCGCAGGAAGCGTACAAGATCATGACCCCCGTCTTCGGCGAGGGAATGGTCTACGACGCGCCACCCGACAAGATGAACGAGCAACTCAAGATGTTGCTCCCTGCGCTCAAGGATCGCCGCATGCGGACCTATGGCGAGATCATCGTCAAAGAGGTCGAGGACAGCATCGCGCAGTGGGGTGAAGAGGGCGAGCTCGACTTGGTCGACTACTGTCGCGTGCTCACCAACTTCACCAGCAGCCACACCCTGCTCGGCAAGGAGTTCCGCGAGGGCATGACCGACGAGTTCGCCCGCGTCTACCACGACCTCGAGCGTGGCGTGACGCCGCTGGCCTACCTCAATGCGCACCTGCCGATCCCCTCCTTCCGCAGGCGCGACCAGGCGCGCGTGCGCCTCGTGGAGATGATCAGCGAGATCGTCGCCCAGCGCCGTCACAGCGGCCGCGAGGGCGAGGACTTCCTCCAGACCATGATGGACGCTCAGTACAAGAGCGGCGTTCATCTCAACGACGACGAGATCACCGGCATGCTGCTCGCGGCGATGTTCGCTGGCCATCACACCAGCAGCGTCACCACGGCCTGGACCCTCATCGAGCTGCTCAAGAGCCCGCAGTACCTCGAGCGCATGCTGGGCCAGCTCGACGCCACCTTCGGCACAGACGGCGAGGTCAGCTACCAGGCGCTGCGCCACATCGACCTCACCGAGAACGCGGTCAAGGAGGCCCTGCGTCTTCACCCGCCGCTCTTCATGCTCATCCGCGTGGTGATGGAGCCCTTCAGCTACAAGGGCATCGACATGGAGCCGGGGACCTGGATCGTCGTCTCGCCGACCGTCTCCCACCGCATGGCTTCGGTTTTCCCCGAGCCCATGCGCTTCGATCCCGATCGCTACGCTCCGCCGCGTCTCGAGGACAAGCAGGACTACGCTTTCATCCCCTTCGGCGGTGGTCGCCACAAGTGCATGGGCAACGCCTTCGCGCTGCTCCAGGTCAAGGCCATCCTCGCCGTGCTGCTGCGGCGCTTCGAGTTCGAGCTCGTGTCGTCGGACGTGGGCGAGGACTTCCACGGTCTCGTGGTCGGCCCCACGCAGCCCTGTCGTGTGCGCTACCGGCGCCGCCAGCGTCCGGCCCAGGTCGATGTCCCGGTCGACGTCGCCCCCAAGCGTGTGAGCGAGGCGTGTCCTTTCCACGCCGAGGCCGAGGCCGATGCCGCCGTCGAGGCCGAGGTCGAGGCGCAACCCGACGCCCAGCCGGTGGCGCCTCCAGGCGTGGGAGAGGGAACCGCGAGCTACACCGTGGTCGTCGATCTCGACCTCTGCCAGGGCCACGCGGTGTGCGCCGGAGAAGCCCCCGAGGTCTTCGACGTAGGCGACGACGACAAGGTCCTTCTCCTCGAGCCGTTCCCGGCCGCCTCCTTGCGCGACAAGGTCGAGCTCGCGGCCGAGTACTGCCCCACACGCGCCATTCGTGTGATCGACGGCGAAGCGAACTGAATCCGTTCCCACGTGCCTGAGACCCAACAGCAGAACCGCAAGACCAAAGCGCGGAAGGCCATGTACCGCCGGCTCGCCATCGAGGCGGCGGAGCGGGTCTTCGCGGCGCAGGGCTACGCGGGGACCCGCATGCAGGACGTGGCCGCCGAGGCCGGCATGGCCCTCGGCACACTGTACGGGATCTGCGCCGGCAAAGAAGAGCTCTACGGCGCGGTCCACCAGCAACGGGGCGAGCAGATGCTGGCGCGCGCGGCCGATACCGCGGCCCAGGCGTCGTCGCCGCTCGAGGCGCTACGACTCGGCATACGAAGCTACGTGGCCTTCCTCGCCGAGCATCCCGACTACCTGCGGCTGCACCTGCAAGAAGACCAACCGTGGGCGCTGTCGCCGAGGTTCATCTCCGAAACGCAGCGCTCTCAGTGGCGACAGGGCCTCGCCCTCACCGTCGAGGTCTTTCGCGCGGGTATCGCCGACGGAAGCTTCGTCGAGGAGGAGCCCTCTCACATGGCGCGGGTGATGATCGCCGCCCACCAGGTCTTCCTCGTGGAGTGGCTCGAGGACCAGAAGCGCCAGCCGGTCGCCGCCCTCGTCGAGCGCATGATCGCCTTCGTCGAGCGATCCTTCTGCCGCTAGAACGACAAACGTTGGGCGTGGAAGGCGAAGGCTTTCACGGCTTCAAACCGTTGGTCGTTCTAAATGGCTGAGCGTGGACTCGCTACAATTCGTCGCGAAGCGACGCCGTTTGGGGTGGGGCCCCTCGCGCAGCGAGGGGAGGGGCCTTCTGAAGCTTCTGAAGGCCCCTAGTGAATGAGGAAGGAGTGAACAGGGGGTGTGTTCGCGAAGCCTCGACTCGTCCTCGCTCCCCCAAAAAGGGACGGAGCGGGGCGAGTCGAGGTGTAGCGAACCCATGGGAACGTATTTAAGGCTTGGAGAGGCCGCCGGTCTTGCCGTCGGATGTGACCCGGATCCCGTAGACCTGGTCTTTGCCCCGCACGAGCACCACTGCGGCTCCGTCGGTGGCCACCATGCCCAGACCTCGGGCGAGACCCTCGAGCCCTCCGTGGTCTTCGTCGCCCACCAGCACGGTGTCGCCGACCTTGGCGAGGTCGGCGACCTTGCCGCGGCGGATCAATACGGCGTCCGTCACGCCAGTCATGGGGCTCAGGGTGCGCGTGGTTCGCACCAGGATGGCCTCGTCGCCCATGAAGGCGACCGCGGGATGGGAGACCTTGCCCACGGGCGGGATGGGCTCGCTGAGGGCGGTGGTGCATTCTTCGCCGCAGCGAATGCTGCCCACGCGCTCGTCGGCGGTGCGCCAGATGAGCGAAGCGCTACCGTCGCCGTGGCACGCGATGCGCGTACGTGGAAGCTCGTCGCCTTTGCCGAAGCTGGCCTGACCCGACACCGGACGACTCCACTTGCCGTCCTGGCGGTGGGTCATCGCGACGACGGTCGTGCCGTCGTCTGCGACCTCATCGCCCACGAGGACCACCGTCACGTCTTCGCCGCGCCGGCAGCTCAGCATCTGCTTCACGCCGGGCGGGACCTGCCCGACCTCACGGTCGGGGGTCATCACCGCCCGCCCTCCGCCCATCGACTGCATGTACACCGGGCGCTGACCCGTTCCGCGCAAAGGGCCGATCCAGGTCACGGCCGCGCCTGAGAAGTCGAGGAAGACGCCACCGGCGGGACCGCGAAGCGGTGCCTTGAGCATCTTGCCGTCGGGCCTACGCCGCAGCATCTGGGCCTGCGCCCCTTCTTTCTCCACCTCGCCCAGACTGCCGTCAGCGAAGGCGAACGTCTCAGGGCTTCCCGGGAAGGGGGCCGCCTCGGTCAGGACGCCGCCGGCGACGGTCGGCTCTGGCTCGGGGTCGAAGAAGTAGGTCGCATCGTTGGCCTCTCCGCTCAGCGCGACGAAGCGCGCGCTCCGGCCTTCAGGGGCTTCGCACGCGACGGTGTCGAGGGGCGCCTTGGCGCTGGTGAAGCGGCAGGCGAGCGCAGGAACGTCCCCTCCACCCCAGACGACGCGGCGTGAGCCCAGATCGGGTGAGACCTCGTGGCGATCGAGCAGCGCCGTGGTCGCGCCGAGCGCGATGCGAGCGGAGGCGGGCGCCGGTCGCGACGGCGCGAGCGCGGTCGGGCTCCCGTCCGGGGCCTTGCTTCCTTCGGGCAGGGGCTCGAGTCCGGCCGCACCGGCGAGCTCCCAGATCTTGTCGACGAGGATGCCGTCGTCTTTGCTCAAGAAGAGGTCCGGTCCCGAGAGCAGGACCATCTCTCTGCGCAGCGCCTCGAGCGACTCGATCTTGGGGTCGACCTTCTCGAGCGTGGCCACGTGCTGGGCGGCCAACGCCACGCAGCTCTTGGGCCAGCTCGCTTCGCCTCGTGCCAGCGCCGTCATCTCGACGGCGCGCATGCGCGCGGCGGGGGTCTCACCCTCGGCGAGGGGCGTGGCACCCACCACACAGGCCGAGAATGCGGCCCAGCTCTCCGTGACTTCAGCCGGAGGACCCGATGGCGCGGGCTTCTCGTCCTGTCCACACGCAAGCGTCGCCCCCACGAGGGCGGTCATGCACAGAAGACGGGCGCCGAGTGCCATCGGGGTCCGGTGATACACCGAAGAGGGTCATCGGACCAAGAGCACGTAGGTTACGAGCGTCACCACGACCGCCCCCATGAGGTTGAGCACGAAGCCTTCGCGGGCCATGTCTCGGGTCGTAAAGCGCTCGGTGCCGAAGACGATCGCGTTGGGCGCCGTTGCCACCGGGAGCATGAAGGCGCAGCTCGCGCTCACCGCCGCCGGGACCATCAAGAGCAGCGGGTCGACCTTGGCCGCGATGGCCGCCGCCGCGAGGATGGGCATGAGCAGGGACGTGGTGGCCGTATTGCTGGTGATCTCCGTCAGGAAGGTTACCGATAGCGCGATGGCCGCGATCATGGCCACGACAGGCCAGCTCGCGAGGGCCGAGAGCCGAGCGCCGAGCAGCGTCGACAATCCGGACGCCCCAAAGGCCCGTGCGATGGCGATGCCACCTCCGAAGAGCACGAGAAGGCCCGAGGGGATGCGGGAGGCGGTGGGCCAGTCGAGCAGTTGTCCTCCTTCGCCGTCGGGCACGAGGAACATCACCACCACCGCCACCAGGGCGACCGTGGCATCTCCCGTGCCCTCCACCCCGAGCCATGCGCTCCAACCGCCGAACGGGTCGCTACGGGTGATCCAGGCGATGGCGGTGAGGCCGAAGACGATGAGGACCCGCGTCTCGGCCGGGCGCCAGGGTCCTTGCTCGGGCAGCTCGAGGGGGGCGCTCTTCCGCTCCAGGCTTCGGCTCAACCACAGCCACATGGGCGCGAGCATGAGCAGCACCACGGGGACCCCGACCCGCATCCAGGACAGGAACGACAGCTCCTGGCCGACCTCCTCCTGGTAGACGCCCATGAGGATCACGTTGGGCGGCGTGCCCACGGGCGTGCCGATCCCGCCCACGCTCGCCGCATAGGCGGTTCCGAGCAGCAGGGGTCGAGGCAGGCCATCGTCACCCGACTGATCGATGACCGCCAGCGCGACCGGCAAGAGCATGAGGGTGGTGGCGGTGTTGCTGATCCACATGCTGAGCACCGCAGATGCCACCATGAACCCGAGCACGAGCCGCCGGCCCCCGACCCCACCTACGAGGCGCACCATGCCGAGCGCGAGGCGTCGGTGGGCACCGCTTCGCTCCATGGCGGTCGAGAGGATGAAGCCGCCGAGAAGGAGCAGAATGAGGCTGTGGCCGTAGGAGGTGGCGACCTCGGTGTGACTCAGCACACCGGTGAGGGGGAACAGGCCGAAGGGGATGAACGACGTGGCCGGTATGGGGATCGGCTCGGTGACCCACCAGGTGGCGCAGAGGCCGGTGATGGCGGCGCACCAGCAGGCCGGCGGCTGCATGCCCGACATGTAGAGGGCGATCCCGAGGAGCGCGCCCACGAGGGGCCCGGCGATGAGCGCGAGACTACGACCCATCGGAGTGGCTCACCTCGTCCCCACGGCGTTCACTGGGTGGGGTCATCCGGGCACTCGGTGAAGACCTCGGCCCGGCGGTTGGCCGACGCGCCGAGCACGTCGCAGCTCGTCGGGCACAGCACCACCGTCGCGCTGGTGCCGTTCGGGGCCGGGGGAGGGTCGAAGTAGAAGCCTCCGTCGGTGGGGTCGCATGCCTCTTCGTCCGGCACTTGGCGCACCCAGATCTCTTCGCTTCCGCGCTGAAGCTTCACCCACACCGCGTCGAAGTCGATCGGCTCGTCGTCGACGACCGAGAATGAGCATGCCTGAGCGTCGACCCGGATCTGGTTGAGCGCTTCGCGGAAGCTCGTGGCGACGTCGTCGTCGGTGCTCACGACGAAGGCCTTGTTCGAACCACCTGCGGTGGCGATCGGGTCGAGCCGTTCCTCCGCGATGTTGCCCTCGTCGGCCTCGAATACGCCGATGACGAAGGTGCGGATCCCCCCCGCAAAGCCCTCTGCCGCGACCTGAGCGAGGTTGCTCGTGGTCAGCTCGGGCGCCGTGTAGAGGTCGGCATCGCAGGCGGACGGAAAGCCGTCGGTGGCGAGCACGACCCCGATGCGGGTCTCGGGGTTCTGCTGCTGCCACGACAGGGCGGCGTCCATCACCCCTCGGAGGGCGGGCAGGGTTGGCGTGCCTCCCTCGGGTTGGGGTTGGCTCTCGAGGTCGCTCACGAGCGCGTCTCGGT
>JAUHZF010000421.1 GCA_030426145.1 Polyangia bacterium | reverse complement strand
GTGCACATCCTCAATCAGGGCTGGACCGTGACCTACGAAGGTGGCGTGCCCGGCTTTGGTGGGCGCTTCGGTGTGCTCACCAACCTCGGCGACGGGACCTTCGAGCTGCTCGAGCCCACGAGCCAGTTCTGCAGCCGTGGCGTCCGCCCCACCGCAGCCTGGACGCCCATCCTCGTCGAAGAGGGCATGACGGCCGAAGAGGCAGCCGCGGCAGCTCCCGATCTGGCGGACTACCTGCAGATCACTTCCAGCTTCCCCGTGGAGGCCGACCCCTATTGGGGCTCGCAGAACCAGTGCAGCTTCAGCCAGTGCCAGCAGGTCTACGGCACGCCAGACAACCCCCTCACCGCGCGTGATTTTCGCATCGAGGAGGCGACGGAAGAGCGCCTGAGCCTCACACCACGCGACGGCGCCGCTGCCACCCCCGACGTGAAGTGCTGCTTCCCGAGCGTGATCGAGTACCGCGTCCGAGCCGGCCGGCAGTGGATCGTGGTCGGCGATCAGGTCGGCTTCCTGCACCACACCACGACCGACGACGAGGGTCGTTGTCGCCCCGCTTGCGACGCGGACGCGGCGCTCCTCACCAGTCGCCACCGTGAGAGCCCCGTCGACACGGTGGTGCTCGACGATGCTGCGGGCAGCTTCCGCAACCCCTTCCTACGCTTCACGATCAACGCGGGCACGGGTGCGGGAGGCACGGTGAGCGAGCGCGACATGCGCTTCACCTTCTCGACCAAGAACCCCTTCGAGCCCCTCACGCTGAACGTGGCCGAGATCACCAACGACGGCGACGTACAGCCCACGGCGGTTCGGTTCCTTCCGTCTACGGGCGACCTCGTCCTGAGCGATGGGTCCCTGCAGGGGATCATCATGCTCGATCTCGAGTCGCTCACCTTTACTCGCCAGTACAACTGACGCAGGACCGAGGGCCATGTTCCCCCCCGGCCAGAAGAAGCTGACGCCGGTGATGCGTCAGTACAAGGAGGCCAAAGAGGCCTTCCCGGACGCGATCCTCTTCTTTCGGCTCGGGGACTTCTACGAGATGTTCAACGACGACGCCGTCGTCGCCGCGCGCGAGCTCTCGATCACGCTGACCAGTCGCTCCAAGAGCTCGCCTCAGCCGGTGCCGATGGCCGGCGTGCCCTATCACTCAGCCCACGGCTACCTCGCGCGGCTCATCGCGGCCGGGCACAAGGTGGCCATCTGCGAGCAGATGGGGGACCCCAGCCAGATCAAGGGCATCGTGCCCCGCAAGGTCGTGCGGGTGCTCACCCCGGGCCTCCTCACCGACACCGATCAGCTCGACGCGAAGGCGAACAACTTCCTCTGCGCAGTCGAGGGCGACCCCGACACCCCGGATGGGTGGGGGTTGAGTTGGCTCGACCTGTCGACGGGTGAGCTTCAAGCCTGCGCGCTGCAGTCGTCAGCCATGCTCGTGGCCGAGCTCGCACGCGCGGATCCAAGCGAGACGCTCATCCCGGCCGCGGTGAAGGAGACCTTGGAGCCGTCGATTCAACAGGCGCTGCCACGCACCGCCGTGAGGACCGATGACGACCTGCCCCCGGATGTTCGGCCTTGGCTCGACGAGAGCGTGGCCGTTCCGCTGTTCGAGGACGCCCAGCGACTCCATCCCGACGTCGCCGTGAGGGCGGCTGCGCGCGCGCTACGTTTCGCACGGCGCTACCTGCCCGACACCGAGCTGCCGGTTCGCCGCGTGGGACATTACGACCCGCGAGGTCGCCTGCACATCGACGAGACGGCCCAGCGCCACCTCGAGCTGACCAAGGGCGCGGACGACCGCACCAAGAAGGGTTCGTTGCTCGAGACCATCGATCAGACGGTGACCGCCGCCGGAGGGCGTCTCTTGCGGCGGTGGCTGCTGGCGCCGCTCATCGACGTGGCCGCCATCCGTCGACGCCACGACGCGGTCGAGCTCTTCGTTCGGCATCCTCGGACGCGCGCGGATCTGCGCGAAGCCCTACGGCGTGTCGGCGATGTGGAACGCCTGGCCACCCGCGCCAGCCTCGGCGAGGCCACCCCGCGCGAGCTCGGAGCGCTGGGGCAGAGCCTGATGGCCGTGCCCGACGCGCTGCGCATCATCGGCGAGGTAGTGAGCCAGGAAGTCGGGGGTGCGGGAGAAGCGCTCAAGCTCGACGTGGATCCACTGAAGCCGCTCGCGGCCCTGCTCGCGCGCGCCCTGGTCGACGAGCCTCCGGCCAACACGCGCGACGGGGGGATGATCCGCGAGGCCTACGACGACGAGCTCGACGAGTACCGCTCGCTCCGCACCTCGGGCAAAGAGGTCATCAAGGCCCTCGAGGCGCGCCTCCGCGAGCAGACCACCATTCCCTCGTTGAAGGTGAAGCACACGCGGGCCTTCGGTTGGTACATCGAGGTCACCAAAGCCCACCTCGACAAGGTCCCCGACACGTGGCGCCGACGGCAGACGCTGACGGGCTCCGAGCGCTACCTCGACGACGAGCTCGAGGCGGTCGCGGACAAGGTCTCGAGCGCGGAGGAGCGTTATGCCGAGCGCGAGAGTGCGCTCTTCGCCGACCTGGTGAGCCAGGTCGCCGCGCAGGGCGAAGGGCTCCGCGCCCTGGCCGCGGCGGTGGCGGAGTGGGACGTATACGCCGCGCTGTCGGAGCTCGCGCACGAGCGCGACTACTGCCGCCCCGCGATCGACGACGGCGACGAGCTCGTCCTCACCGACGCCCGCCATCCGGTGGTCGAGCGCTTCGTGCCCGCGGGTCGCTTCGTGCCCAACGACACGCACCTATCCTTGAGCGGCGAGCGCCAGTGGATCATCACCGGCCCCAACATGGCGGGCAAGTCGACGCTGATGCGACAGGTCGCGCTCAACGTGATCTTGGCGCAGATGGGGAGCTTCGTGCCGGCCCGGGAGGCGCGCGTGGGCGTGGTCGACCGCGTGCTGTCGCGCGTGGGCGCGAGCGACAACCTCGCCCGCGGCGAGAGCACCTTCATGGTCGAGATGCGGGAGACGGCGAAGATCCTCCGCGACGCCACCAGCCGAAGCCTCGTCATCCTCGACGAGATCGGTCGTGGCACGAGCACCTTCGACGGCCTCAGCATCGCCTGGGCGGTGGCCGAGCACCTCTACACGCGGGTCGGGTGTCGCGCCCTCTTCGCCACCCACTACCATCAGCTGACCGAGCTCGCGGCCATGCACGAGGGGGTCGCCAACTACTCGGTGTCCGCCCGCGAGCACGATGGCGAAATCGTCCTCCTGCACCGCATCACGCCCGGCGCGGTATCGCGCAGCTACGGAATTGCGGTCGCACGCCTGGCAGGGCTGCCGGCTTCGGTGCTGAAGCGGGCCGAGACGCTCTTGGTGTCGCTCGAGAAGCAGGCTCACCAGCAGCCCAAGGTCGACATGCAGCTCGACCTCTTCAACGGCGCACCTCCGCCGCCGGCGCTCAGCCCGGAGCAGGAGGAGGTGCTCGAGACGCTGGCCGATTTCGATGTGGCTCGGACCACGCCCCTCGAAGCGCTGGCGCTGCTCGACGAGCTGCAGCGGAAGCTGAAGTAGGACTCGAGGTTCGAGGTTCGAGGTTCGAGGTTCGAGGTTCGAGGTTCGAGGTTCGAGGTTCGAGGTTCGAGGTTCGAGGTTCGAGGTTCGAGGCCGAGGCCGAGCTCGAGACCCAGCTCGAGACCCAGCTCAAGACCGAGCTCGAGACCCAGCTCGAGACCGAGCTCGAGACCCAGCTCGAGACCGAGGCCGAGCTCGAGACCGAGACCGAGCTCGAGGCTCGAGGTCGCCTTTGGGGCACAAAACGGCGACGGCGCGCTCCTTTGGGGGGAGCACGCCGTCGTTCGAGGCGATGTGCCTATGGGGCCGTCAGTAGCCGCCGCCGGGGGGCGGGCCGCCAAAGCCGCCACCGGGAGGAGGGCCGCCGTAGCCGCCGGGAGGCGGACCACCGGGGCCGCCGGGGGGCGGGCCACCGAAGCCACCACCAGGAGGCGGGCCACCCATGCCGGGAGGCGGACCACCCATGCCGGGAGGCGGGCCACCCATGCCGGGAGGCGGGCCACCCATGCCAGGGCCTGGACCGAGGGCCGGAGCACCACCGCCGCCGCGCTGGGCGACCTTGTTCATGTCGGACGGCTGCGCAAAGGTGGCGAAGAAGATGTAGAGGGCCACGTGCTTCGGCTCCTCCTGGATCCCTGCCTTCTGGAAAGCCATCTGCATCGTCTTGTGGATCTGCAGACCGCCCCAGATCGGCACGATGCCGTGCCAATGCGCGTAGTCGGGGCTGCCGGTGTACGCCTGCAGCTCCTTGCCCATCTTCAGGATGAAGATGACGAACATGACCAAGCCGGCGAGGCTCAGCAGGTTGAAGATCGCAACCAAGCCACCCAGGACGCCGATGAGCGCCGAGGTGAGGATGTTCGCGAGAATCATCAGACCGTTGCTGAGGCCGAAGACCATGATCGGGTTGCGCTCGGAGATCCCGGAAGGACCTGCCGGGCCACCCATGGCCGAGCCCATCGCGCCGCCCATGGCCGCGCCCATCGCGCCGCCAGGAGGCGGGCCGCCGGGCGCAGCGCCAGGAGGACCGCCGAAGCCGCCAGGGCCGGGACCGGGTGCCTGACCGGGAGGCGCGCCGAAGCCGCCGGGAGCACCGCCAGGAGGCGGACCACCCATCGGCGCACCACCGGGAGGCGGACCACCCATCGGCGCACCACCGGGAGGCGGACCACCCATCGGCGCACCACCAGGAGGTGGACCGCCCATCGGAGCGCCGCCCATGGGAGCACCACCGGGCGCGCCGGGGTAACCACCGGGTGCGCCGCCAGGAGGCGGACCGCCCATCGGAGCGCCGCCCATGGGAGCACCACCGGGCGCGCCTGGATAGCCACCGGGTGCGCCGCCAGGGGGCCCACCAAGGCCTAGGTCGGGCACCTGGTCGATGGCCACCGTGGCGCCGAGTCCGGCGTCATGCTGGCCACCATGCCCTTGTTGGGGCGGGCCAGGAGGCGGTGCTCCGCCCGGAGCCTGCGCGCCCATGAGCATGGTGCCCTTGAACTTGGGCTGCGCCGGACCTCCCAGGTTGAAACCGCATTTCACACACGAGGTGGCCGTATCGGGATTCTGGGTGCCACAGTTCGGACAGAACACGCTTCCTCCACTCGTTTCGTCGCGTCCCCCCAACCACTGGGGAGTGGCGCGTCGAGATAGGGCGAAGCCTAGTGGAACCGTCGTCGGATCCTCAAGCGAAAGGCGCTTGAATTCCCCGCCTTTTCGCCGCTCCCTTCGCCGCTTGACAGCGGCTGGTGACGGTTACTAGCGTCGGCGCGCCTTCGGGCCGGTGAGGGCTCCCTATCAAGAGGCGCGCCTACCTCACCGCCACCCCCCCAAGTGACCGGATCCGCACGTTCCGTTAAGGAAACAGCTGAAATGGCATTCAGCCTCACGCCTGAACGACAGGAAACGCTGCAGGACATTTTGTCCCGCTATCCCAACAAGATGGCGGCCACCATCCCGCTGCTGCACCTGTGCCAGGAGCAGAACGGCTGGGTCAGTGACGAGGTGGTCGATTACGTCGCAACCACGTTGGAACTGCCCACCGCCCACGTCTTCGGCGTGGTGACCTTCTACACGTTGTTCTTCACCCACCCGATGGGGAAGCACCACGTGTGGGTGTGTCGCACGCTGAGCTGCGCGCTCAATGGGGCCGACGAAATCCTCGAGCGTTGCAAAGACAAGCTGGGCATCGACATCGGGGAGACCACCGAAGACGGCCAGGTCTCCCTGCACACCGCCGAGTGCCTCGCCTCCTGCGGCACCGCGCCGATGATGCAGATCGACAAGGAGTACCACGAGAACCTGACCCTCGATCAGGTCGACGTGCTGCTCGATCGGCTGCGCTCCTGAACGTTCGACACCGAGGCTGGTGACCCCTCCACGGAACGAAACGATGCTGAAGCAGACCAAGATCCTCACCAAGCGCTACGACCTCGACGAGAGCTGGACCCTCCAGACCTACGAGAAGACCGGCGGCTACAAGCAGGCGCGGCGCGCCATGCGTATGACCCGCGAGGACATCGTGGCCGAGATGAAGGCCGCCAACCTGCGCGGCCGCGGCGGCGCAGGTTTTCCGATGGGCGTGAAGTGGAGCTTCATGCCCCCCAAGGGCGACAAGCCCCACTACCTCGCGATCAACGCCGACGAGGGCGAGCCCGGGACCTTCAAAGACCGGACGATCATGGAGAAGGATCCCCACTCCGTGGTCGAAGGCTGCATCATCGGCTGCCGTGGCATCGGGGCGAACGCCGCCTACATCTACGTCCGCGACGAGCTCCACCTCTCGAAGGCCCGGCTCTGGGATGCGATCCACGAGGCCCGGAAGAAGGGCTACCTCGGGGCCAAGCCCTTCGGGGTCGACTATCCCGTAGACGTCTTCGTGCACACCGGCGCCGGCGCCTACATCTGCGGTGAGGAGACCTCACTCCTCAACTCGCTCGAGGGCCGCCGCGGTGAGCCCAGGCTCAAGCCGCCCTTCCCTGCCCAGTACGGTGCCTTCGGGATGCCGACGACGGTGAACAACCTCGAGAGCATCGCCGCCGCGGTGCCGATCCTCGAGATGGGCGGCGACAACTTCAGCCAGCTCTCCGACCTGCACCACATGCGCGACGGAGGCTCGCGCCTCTTCGGCGTCAGCGGCCACGTCAACAACCCCGGCACCTGGGAGTGCGCGGTGGGCCTCACGCTGCGCGAGCTCATCTACGACCTCGGTGGCGGCGTGAAGGGCGGCGAGCTGCTCGGCGTGATCCCCGGTGGCTCCTCCACCCCCATCCTCCGTCCCGACGAGAAGGTGCACGCACCCAATGAGGACGACCCCATGCACAAGTGGCACGGCCAGAGCGTGCTCGACGTGCCCATGGGCGTCGACACCCTGCGCAACTGCGGCACCATGCTCGGCACCTGCTGCGCCACCGTGCTCAGCGACCAGGCCTGCCCGGTTCTGGCCATGCACAACCTCATGCGGTTCTACCGACACGAGTCTTGTGGTCAGTGCACGCCTTGTCGCGAGGGCAGTGGCTGGATCGAGCGCATCCTCGACCGCATCGTGGCGGGCGAGGCCGAGATCGAAGAGCTGGACCGACTCCACGAGATCGCCGGCAACATCATGGGCAACACCATCTGCGCCTTCGGTGAAGGCACCGCCATGCCGGCGTTGGGCTTCTTGAAGAAGTTCCGCAAGGAGTTCGAGGACTTCGTCCGCACCAAGGGCAAGTCCTCCACCGGTCGGCTCACCATCGCGGCCTCCTCCGACCACCGGGCCGCCTGAGGGACCATCAAGGGGAAGCAGTGAAGTACTTCGAGATCGCTTTCTTCGCGTTCAACGCGCTCCTCACGTTCGGGGGTGGGTTGATCACGGTGGGCTCCCGGAAGCCCATCCGCAGCGCGATGGGACTCCTGGCGACGATCTTCGGCATCGCGGGCTGTTACCTACTGCTCGCGGCCGACTTCCTCGCCGCCATTCAGCTCATCGTCTACGCGGGCGCCGTCGTCATTCTCTTCATCTTCGTGGTCATGCTCCTCGGCTCGGCCGCGGTCTCGCCCTCGGATGCACGCTCGGCGGTGCCGAGGTACCTCGGCGCGGGCGTGTTTCTCCTCTCCGCCGTCGGCGCGCTGGGCGTGGTGATCCGGGCGGCGACCGAGAAGACGGAAGCCCCCGAGACCCTATCGCCTGGTTTCGGCACGGTGGCCGAGCTCGGCCATGAGGTCTTCACGTCCCGCATCGTGCCCTTCGAGCTGACCGGAGCCCTGCTCCTGGTCGCCGTCGTGGGCGCCATGGCCGTCGCGCGCGGCAAACAAATCGACCCGACCCGGCGCCTCGCCAAGCGCGCGCCCGAGCCGGAGGCCGCCGAATGAGTGTCCCCGTCAGCTACTTCCTGGTGCTGGCTGCCGCCCTCTTTGCGACGGGCGCGGTCGGCTTTCTCCTGCGCC
>JAUHZF010000420.1 GCA_030426145.1 Polyangia bacterium | reverse complement strand
CGAAGTCGAGCCCGGTTCCCAGCATGCCGTCGAGATCACTCGACCATACCAGCGCGGCTCCGGCCAACTGGCCATCCTCGGCATCGGAGGCCTCCCCAATGAATGGCACGATCACATTGGCAGGACGCACGTCGCCATTGCCGGGGTGCGTAATGAGCGGAACTGGCGCAGAGCCTATGGGGGAGCCGCCGCCCCCGCCACAGTCGGTCACCGTGCCGTCCAACCGCGGCGCACCAGCAGCGATCCAGGCGGTAATCACGGCAACATCCTGGGGGTCGGCGGGCTTGTCGGGAGGCATCGCGTCGAACCCTACGCCACCCGGATCCTCGCACATCGGCGTCCCCCTCATCTTGTGCAGCAGATAGCTCGCCTCGGGTTCGCAGGGCACCACGTAGGCCCTCATCGCCTCGCCCGGGCTGCCGGGCGCGCCACACTGCCAGGCCATCATCATCAGACGTTCGTAGAGAGGGATATCGGGACAGCCGGTAGGCTGGCCGGCCTCGTCGCCGGTATAGAAAGTGGAACCGATCGCTGCGTTCTCGAGGCTCAGCCAGCCCCGACAGTCGGAATCGAAGATCGCCGCATAGGCGTCTCGCGCGTGGCAGCTCCCCGTATTGGCACCACAACGCTGCTCGAAGATGGGGATGATGTCGGACTCGAACACCGGCGTGGCGCCCATACCTCCAACACCACTTCCAGCGCCGGCACCCGCCGTGGCACCGGCACCCGCGCCCGTTTCGCTTCCCGTGGTCGTCCCGGCGCCGCCGCCATTGCTCCCCGAGCCAGTCTCTTCGGCGTCACTGCCACAGGCCTCCGTCGCCAAGCCCGCCATTGCGCAGAGTAGCGCACCCCATGCCATGCGTCGCATCGTCATCACACCCACTACGTGGGGCGACGCACGCCGAAAGGATCATGCGAGGACCAAAAAAGTGGTATCAGGGAGCACGGAGCAGGAACAGCCGTTCCCCTGCGGCCACGACGAGCTCGAGACGACCATCTCCTCCCAGGTCGATGGCCTGGGCGCGGCGCGGAGTCGCATCCAGAGGGATGACGTGCTCCGTGGATGGCGCACCATCGCTGTCCAACGTCAGGACCAAGATATCGTCAGCCCGTGGCACCACCAGGTCGGGGTGGCCGTCGAGGTCGAAGTCGCCGGCCGTCACGCCCATCGCAAACGGCGCTGCCACGGACGCGGAGGCATCGAGATGGCCTTCACAATCGCCGACCCACGTCATGATGCGCGCGCTGCCAAGGCTGGGGCCGAGAGGGCTCCCCTCCACACCAGCAGCGTCCAAGCAACCATCGCCATTCAGGTCCAGGAGCGTGACCGTTCCCACATGGTCGCCCCCAGCGAGCGGCTGTGGGCTATGAAAGGCACCTTGACCGTCCGCTAGGAGCAGGGTGGCCCCCTCCCCCGCAGCGACGATGTCATTGAATCCGTCGTCGTTGAGGTCCCCCACGGCGAGCTGCCGCGCGCCGCCCGCCACCGTGAAGAAGTGCTCGTCACCGAAGGTTCCGTCGCCCACGCCGTAGCGAACGATGACACGCGTCATGTCGCCGTAGGCCAAGTCGAGGGCCCCATCGCTGCCGAGGTCGGCGAGCTGAAGTCCACCCGGAATGACGGGCACGGCGAGCGGCAGAACCTGGCCTTGGCTGAAACTGCCCGCGCCATCGTTGACGAGCACCGCCAGCGTATCCCCTGCGCGCACGATATCGCCCGGCGCGGTGCCCCCCTCTGGCGACGTGGTGTGGAGCCGCCCGATGGCGAGCGCGACGCCAGAGCTCGACGCCACGGAGATGGGCGCTCCCAAGGCTGTGCCCTCGGCGGTGTAGAGCGCCACGCACCCGTCGCCCCCCACCAGAACGTCCGGGCCTGCAGAGCCGGCGACTTGACCGATCGCCACCTCATCCGCCGCGCCGCCGCACGGGGGTGCGTCCAACAGACTCGGAAGCAGCAGCGGTGGAAGCCCCCCACCAGCGGAGCTCTCCCCTCCAGCCCCTCCGCCACCATCATCGTCGGCCGCGACCGCGATGACCTCGGTTCCTTGCACACACGCGACCATCATGGTGACGCCGAGCAGGATGGATGAGCCGAGTTGACGCATGACGTATGGAGAACGTGGGCGACCGTCGGCCAAATGGATCACGGCTGCCCCCGAAAAAATGCCCTACCGGCCAGGGTCGTGTCGAGCCCGACCAGAATCGACGGGCGAAGACGCAGAGGGTCGAGGATCGGCAGCAGCGTCTCGCCATCCTGAACCACGTATCGGGGACCGATGACGTCGACGTCGGCCCCTGCTCCGAGTCGCACAGAGGTCTCTCCGATGACGCGCACGGACAAACCGAGCCCGAACCTGAACAAGGGTGCGACACGGGTACGCGCCGGCAACAGGGTGGTCCGTTGGTCGACGAGGAACGGCTCGATGCGAAGCACGTCGACCCCCAGGCCTCCCAACAACCCAAACCCCACCCGCGACGTACGAAAGGGAGCTAGCTCGACGAGCATGCGAAATGCTCCGCTGTGTAACTTCAACCCGGCGTCGGGGCCCTCCGCAACCGCCGGAAATCGATACTGGGCGAGGAACTCGAGCTTGGGTGACAGGGCCAACGCAGGGCCGCCGATGCCGAGTGCCAGCCCGGGTCCGTGAACCACGAGCTCGTCCGCGGCGAAGCCTTGACCCTCGTAGAACCCGCCACCAGACAGGCGCCAGCTGGGCGGCACGGCTTGGGTAGGCGCCGGACGCGGCGCGATGGTCGGAGGTGGCTCCGGCGTGGGTTCCGTGGGTGAGGGGGTCGGTACAGGCGATGGCTCGGGGCTCGGCGGTGGCAGAGGAGGGGCCACACCCAGCGCTTCGCGGATGGTGTCGCGGGCCACGAGGCTACGCGCGTCGACGCGCAAGGTGTCGACCGCGGCCCCCACCACGAGCGCGATCTCTTCGCGCAGGACCTCGTCGCTCGCACCGTCGCGCGGAAGTCGGCGCGCTACCCCGCGCTCACCGCCTCCAGACAGAAGGACGACGAGTGCGCCGTCACGACCCCAAGCCACCCAAATCTGCGCGAGCACATCGGATGGCGGAGCAGCCATCACCTGCTCCGGTCTCACGCGGTCGACTTTCGTCAGCTCGACCGCAGCCGGCGCCACAGTGGCTGCGATCGCCACCGAGAGCGCCTGCGCCTCCTCGGCCGCGGCATCGGTGGTGAGGCTCACGCGCTCGTCTGCTTGCGCAGGTTCGGCCACAAACGACCAGGTGACCACGAGGATGACGAGCTCCAAGCGCCGCAAGAGGATCGTCATACCATGGCGAAGGCTCAATCCCCGGTCGCTGCCTCATCCGCATTCTCGCGGAGAATCGCGAGTCGTTGGCGCGCGCGGGCCGCGTGGATCGACCTGGGATGTTCGGCCAGCAACCGATGCCACGTAGCCGCCTCTTCGTCCCGGCGACCGAGCTTCGCCAGCGCATCGGCGCGTCCTACCAGCGCCTCTTCGTCGAGACGCCCCCCCTCGTCGAGGTAGGCATCGAATCCGTCCACCGCCTTCTCCGGCTGGGTCTCGGCCATCAGCTTGGCCGTCGTGGCTCTCGACAGTCGCGCCTCGCGCGAGCCGGGGTAAAGACGTTGGAGCTGATGGTAGAGCGCCAGCGCGCGACGGGCCTCTCCCGCACGGCGCGCAGCATTGCCAGCCGAGAAGAGGCTCGCTGCGCTCGGCGGGGCAGTGGAGGAAGATGGCTCCGGACGCGGAGGGAGCTCACGGTGCTTCGACGACTCCGCCTCCTTCGCTTCGGCTTCTCCGGCCGACGCTCGCCCCACGCCGTCTGAATGGTCATTCTCCACCGTAGGAGCGACGCTCACGGGCGCTGAAGACGTGTTCGAAGGAGGTGGTCCGCCTGCCCTCGCGCCGACGTAGGCCGCGGTTGCCGTGCCGGCGATCACCACGGCCGCGAGCACCCATAGCCAGCGCGTCGATGGAAGGCGCGACGATGGGCGTGCACCGGGCACCGCGCCGAGCACCAAGTGGTCGAGCGCAGGGGGAGCCGCATCTGCCTCCTCCGCGGCCAGGTCGTCCATCAGCATGAGCTCGAGCCGGCATGCTTCACACTGCGCGACGTGGGCGGTCAAGCGCTCTCGCTCGCCCTCGTCCAACGAACCGTCATGATGGCGATCGAGCAACGCTTCGGGGTGAAGTTGAGACACCTCGCTCATGGTCGCACCTCTAGGGCATCTGCAAGCTCCGGATCGGCGGCGATCCGCTTCCGCATGGCTTCTTTGGCGAGCCGCAGTCGGCTCCGAACGGTATTGACCGGCACCTCGGTGGCTTCCGCGATCTCTGCGATGCTGGCGCCCAGAACCACCCGTAGCGCCAGGGTTTCACCTTGCCCGGCAGGTAGCTCTCCGAGAAGTCCACGCAGCAGCCCGAGACGACGTGACGCGGGCGCTGCGCTCGAGCGGGTTGCGGCCTGTTGTTCGAAGACCCGACGGCGTTCGCGGTCCCGGTGTCGTCGCTTACGCGCGGCGACGGCGGTCCGCACCGCGATCCGCGCTGCGAAGGCCACCACGGGTCCTTCTCCGCGGTACTGAGGTAGCGCACGAACGAGCGCAATGAGCGACTCTTGCACGACGTCCTCGAGCTCGCCATCGGCTGGACCCATGACCCGGCGGCTCACGGCATGCACGCGTGGCGCAACGCGCTCGAGAACCTGCCGGATCGCCGCCACATCCCCCGCGACGGCGCGGGCGGTGACCGAATCCGCTTCACTGCGGCGCTGCCTCTCCGAGGCGGTGGTCATGTGAACTTTGTGGGCCGGCTGCATGGAAAAGGATCACCAGTCTCTCGAGATCTTCGTCCAGGTGCCTCATCCATTCGACTTCATGGAACTTTTGCCAGACTACATGCGCATGACGCACACGAAGGCGGGGGCTGAAGCCATGACGGAACGACTTTTTCGGTAAGGATCGGGACCCGGCTCCGTCAGCACGTTGCAACCCACACCCCAGGAGCCATCCTCATGAGGGCCAGCCCCCTGCATTCCGATCCAAACATGACCCCGCACGACCACCAGCCGCTCCTCGACCCCGTCGACGCGCAGATCCTCGATGCCCTCGTCGGCAGCCGACGCCAGTTCCTGTCGTTCCTCGAGCGGCGGGTCGACGACCGGGACACCGCCGAGGAGATCCTGCAGACGGCCTTCGCCAAGGCGGCGGCGAAGAGCGGGAGCGTCCGAAGCGCCGAATCGTCCACGGCTTGGTTCTATCGCGTGCTCCGGAACGCTGTGCACGACTTCTACCGCCAGCGAGGGGCGCGCTCGCGGCTGCACGAGACCTTCGTCACCACGATGCTCGCCGCGACCGAGCCCGATGATGGCCTTCGTGGAGAGGTCTGTGCCTGTCTCGATGGCCTGCTGCCCACCCTGCGACCCCATCACGCGGAGATTCTACGCGCCGTGGACCTCGAAGGACGAGCGGCCACGGAGGTCGCCGCAGAACTGGGGATCACGCCCAACAATGCGAATGTGCGATTGCACCGTGCGCGCCGCGCCCTACGCGAAAGGCTCGAGCAGGCTTGCTCCACCTGCGCCGAGCACGGCTGTTTGCACTGCACGTGCAAGGCGCCGAAAAGCGCCCCCCACGCATCGGAAGAGGCCAGCTCATGACGGACAAAACCCACATCGACCCGGTGTGCGGCATGACCGTCGCCCCCGACACGACCCATCGACACGAGCACGAACACGAGACCTACCTCTTCTGCAGTGCCGGGTGCCGCACCAAGTTCATCGACGACCCAGCGCGGTTCCTGTCGGGTGAGCAAACCACCGAGGATGCGCCGCCCGACGCGCTCTACACGTGCCCCATGCACCCGGAGGTCGAGCAGGTGGGTCCTGGCGACTGTCCCATCTGCGGCATGGCCCTCGAGCCCAAGGTGTTCGACCCCGACGCTCCGGCCGACGACGGCGAGCTGAGAGACATGTCTCGACGCTTCCTCGTCGCCACTGGCTTCGCCTTGCCGGTGCTCGCCATCGCCATGGGCGACATGTTGCCGGGGCGCCCGATGAGTCAGCTCCTGGGAAGTGCGCGCCCATGGGTGGAAATGGCGCTGGCGACCCCCGTCGTCCTCTGGGCCGCGTGGCCCTTCTTCGTGCGGGCCGTGCGGTCGGTGAAGAACAAGAGCCCGAACATGTGGACCCTCATCGGCCTCGGAGTTTCGGTCGCCTATGGCTACAGCGTGCTGGCCACCCTCGTTCCGGAGCGATTCCCCGCCTCGTTTCGCAACCACGGCGAGGTCGCCGTCTACTTCGAGGCGTCGGCGGTCATCGTTGCGCTCATCTTGCTGGGTCAGGTCCTCGAGCTTCGTGCCCGCAGCCAGACCAGCCAAGCGATCTCCAAGCTTCTCGAGCTCTCGGCCAAACATGCGCGCCGCATCGAAGAAGACGGCAGCGAAGTCGACGTGCCGCTCGACGAGGTCGCTGTCGGCGACCGCCTACGTGTCCGCCCCGGAGAGAAGATCCCGGTCGACGGCACGGTCCTCGAGGGAAGCAGTCACATCGACGAATCAATGGTCACGGGAGAACCGGTACCGGTAGGCAAGCAGCAAGGCGACAGTGTCATCGGCTCCACCGTCAATGGTACGGGAGGCTTGGTCATCCAGGCCGACCACATCGGGGCCGACACCCTGCTCTCTCGGATCGTGACGATGGTGGCAGAAGCCCAACGCAGTCGCGCGCCGATTCAACAACTCGCGGATCGCGTGTCCGCCATCTTCGTCCCCACGGTCATTGCCGTGGCCATACTGACCTTTCTCGCATGGTCGCTCGTGGGCCCGGAGCCCGCCATGGCCTTTGCCATGATCAATGCCGTGGCCGTCTTGGTCATCGCCTGTCCCTGCGCCCTCGGCCTCGCCACGCCGATGTCCATCATGGTGGCCACGGGAAAGGCGGCTGGACTCGGGGTCCTGTTCAAGGATGCGGAGGCGATCGAGGTCCTCGGTCGCGTCGATACCTTGGTGGTCGACAAAACGGGGACCCTCACCGAGGGGCGTCCCGCCCTCAGCAGCGTCGAGCCGACCAACACCGACGACGCCACGTTACTTTCACTCGCGGCGGCGCTCGAGCGGCGAAGCGAACACCCACTCGCGGAAGCGATCGTCGCCGGCGCCGAGGCGCGCTCCGTGCCGCGCCTCGAGGGCGAAGACTTCGAATCCGTCACCGGGCAGGGCGTTCGTGGACGCGTCGAAGGACGGACGGTCGCCCTCGGAAACCGCACCATGATGGAGACGATGGGCCTCGACCCCTCGCCCCTCGACGACCGGGCCGAAGCCTTGCGCGCACAGGGACAGACCGTGATGTTCGTCGCCGTCGATGACGCCGTGGCCGGTCTCCTCGGGGTGTCCGACCCCATCAAGACGACCTCTCGCGACGCCATCCGCGCTCTTCAGGAAGAGGGGCTACAGGTCGTGATGCTGACCGGCGATTCGTCGACCACAGCCATGACCGTGGCCAAGGAGCTTGGTATCGACGAGGTCGTGGCGGGCGTGCTTCCCGACCAGAAGGCGGCCAAGGTCGCCGAACTCACCGAGCAGGGCCGCACCGTCGCCATGGCTGGCGACGGCATCAACGACGCCCCGGCCCTGGCTCGGGCCGCCGTGGGGATCGCCATGGGCACGGGCACCGACATCGCGATGGAGAGCGCCGGCGTCACCCTGGTGAAGGGTGACCTCTCCGGCATCGTTCGTGCTCGCAAGCTGTCGCACATGACGATGGCGAACATCCGGCAGAACCTGTTCTTCGCTTTCGCCTACAACGCGGCGGGCATCCCCATCGCGGCTGGTGTGCTGTACCCATGGCTGGGCATCCTGCTGTCGCCGATGATCGCAGCCGCGGCCATGTCGCTGTCGTCGGTATCGGTCATCGGCAATGCGCTCCGGCTTCGACTGCAGCCCGTCTGAGCCGTGGCCAGCTACTGCCAGCTCGACTTGGCACCGCACCCCGGCATCGC
>JAUHZF010000419.1 GCA_030426145.1 Polyangia bacterium | reverse complement strand
GACGCCTTCTATGTGCGACCCCATGCTCGGATCACCATTGCCAAGAACAGCTACAGCCGGCTCGATGCCGAGCTCTGGGGCATCGTGAGCGGCGCCATGGAGCCCTCGAGCACCCCCGGTGGTGAGCGCATGCTCGGGGTCGAGATCGACCCCAGCCTCATCTACACCACCCGCATCGGCTTCGGAGCCAGCCTCGACCAGGGAACGCTCATCCCCCTCGGCGGCCTCGACAACCGCGACCTCGGCCTCAACGCCAAGCCGGCCCAGCTGTGGCGACTACGCCTGTTCATGGAGTACTGACAGATGCGCGCTCGTCTATTGCCTCTGCTTCTGCTCGCCACCGGCTGTGGCGACAACCTCACCGTGCCGGTACGCGAGGACTACCGCACCCGTGACCCCGAACCGCTCGCATGCCTGCCCAACCTCGATGCGCAGATCGACAGTAGCGAGCTCCAGCCCGCGTTCGGCGTCGACGTGCGCTACCTCATCTCGCCCGACGGCACGACGCGAGAAGTCGACGTGGTGGGTCGCCAAGAAGGGGAGCTCAACATCTGGGACTTCTCCATCGACTACGCCGACGATCAGGTGGCCACCGTCACCCCCACCACGATCGACGACTATTGGTTCGCGGGCTCCTTCCCGTCCGACACCTTCATCACGTCCTTCGACGGCGAAGGCCGCACCCTCTCGATCAATCGCTATTCCGAGAGCGGCCTCGAGCTCCTTGGGCTCGCATCCCGCGATGAGAACCCGAGCGAGGGCCAAACGCTATTGGTCTACAACCCGCCCATCACGGTGCTTCGCTTCCCCGTGCAGGTCGGCGACAATTTCGTGAGCCAGGGCGACATCGTCAACGGCACCCTGCGCGGCCTCCCCTACGCCGGCACCGACACCTACGAGGTCAGCGTCGATGCCCGCGGCGAGGTTCGGACGCCTCAGCTCACCTTCGAGGAGGGCCACCGTGTTCGCACGCGCGTGACCGTGCAGCCCGCCGTGGGTCAGGCCGTGTCGACCCGCCAGGTCTCGTTCTTCACCGAGTGCTTCGCGGAGGTGGTTCGTGCCACCAGCCTCACCGACGAGGACAACGCCGACTTCACCGTCGCCCAACAGCTCCGTCGGCTCGGATTCTGAGCCGCGCGATTGAGAACCCACTGAGGACCATACCCATGACCGCTTTCAATCCCTGGGAATCCTACAAGAAGCTCTTCTACCGGTGGGAAGCCACCACCGCGACCTACCTCGAGCAGGTGCTGCGCAACCCGCTCGTGCTGCAGCCGGCGGGCGGCATGCTCACCGCCGTGATGAAGGTCAAAGCTGCCACCAACAAGGCCCGCACCTCGTGGTGGGGCAACATGGGGTTGCCCACCAAGCACGATCAGGAGCGCACGCTCCACAAGCTCAACCAGCTCGAGAGCCGGCTCATGGATCTCGAAGAGAAGCTGGCCGAGAGGAGCTGATCGGTGGACGTCACGCCTTACCTCGAGTTGAAGACCGCGCCCCAGTGGGTGTTCGACGCCCTCGACGAGCGCCGCACCCGCCCCCGCTTCATGGTGCCCACCGAAGACGGTGACTGGCGCGCCGTGACCTGGGGTCGTTTCGCAGATCAGATCCGCCATCTCGCCAGCTACCTGGCGAGCGTGGGGCTCGCGTCTGGGGACCGAGGCGCGATCTACGCCCCCAATCGCGTGGAGTGGCTCAGCGCCGCCTACGCAATCCAGGCGGCAGGGGGCGTGATGGTTCCGGTCTATCCCGCGAGCACCTCGGAGCAGCTCGCCTACGTGGTCGAGCACAGCGACGCCAAGGTGCTCTTCGTCGACACCCTCCCCCTGCTCCAGAACGTGCTGCGGGCCTTCGGCAGCATGGGTCACGTCGCGCGCGTGGTGCTGCTCAGCGACGACCTCGACGCCGTGGCCACCCTCCAGCAGCTGCGCGATGAGAGCGATAAGAACGGCCTGCCCACGGTGGGCGTGGTGAGCGACAAGGTCGTGCACCTGAGCGCAGCCCTCGCCCAAGGCAAAGCCCTCGACGACGAGGACCCCTCGGCCTTCGACGCCCGGCTCGCCGGCATCGACGTCGACCAAGCGGGTCTGATGCTCTACACGAGCGGCACCACCGGCAACCCCAAGGGCGTGCCACTCACCCACCGCAACGTGGGGGTCAATGGCCTCGACTGGTTGAGGTGCAATGGTCCGCTGCTCCAGGAGAACGCGGTCGACCTGCTCTGGCTGCCCATGAGCCACATCTTCGGGTTCGGCGCGGCGAGCATCGGCAATACGCTCGGCTTCACGACCTACCTCAGCGACCCGCGCGCGGCGCTCGGGCATCTTCCCGTGGTGAAGCCCAACGTCTTCATGAGCGTGCCCGCCTATTGGGAGAAGCTGGCCCAGCCGGCCTTCGCCGAAACCGACGCCCAAGCACGTCGCAAGAAGCTCAACGAGCTCACCGGCGGACGGCTCCAGTTCTGCCTCTCCGGCGGAGCGGGCCTCAAACAAGAGGTGAAGGAGCTCTACTACGGTGCGGGCCTCCTCATCATCGAAGGCTATGGCCTCACCGAGTGCAGTCCTACGCTGACGCTCAATCGCCCGGACGCGTTCCGGTTCGACACCGTGGGCAAGCCTCTGCCCTCGGTCGAGCTCAAGCTCGCCGAGGACGGCGAGATCCTCGCGAAGGGTGAAAACGTGTTCGGCGGGTACCACAAGAACCCCGAAGCCACGGCCGAGTCGTTCACCGAAGACGGTTGGTTCAAAACCGGCGACGTGGGCCGATTCACCGACGACGGCTTCTTGCAGATCATCGATCGTAAGAAGGAGATCCTCGTCACCGCCGGCGGCAAGAACGTGGCCCCAGGCAACATCGAGCGCGGGTTCGCCGACGACCCCATCTTCGAGCACGTGGTCGTCTACGGCGACGGCAAGAAGTTCATCACCGCGGGCGTGTGGCTCAACCCCGAGGCCATCGACGAGCGCGTGGGTCAGCTCGAAGGCGAGGAGCGAAAGGCGAAGATCGACGAGCTGGTGCAGGCCGGCATCGAGCGCGTGAACGGCAGCCTCGCGCGCTTCGAGCAGATCAAGAAGTTCCGTATCATGGATACGCCCCTGACCATTGCGCGGGGGTTGTTGACGTCTACCCCCAAGGTGCGGCGCAAGAAGGTCTACGAGACCTTCCGCACCGAGCTCGAGTCCCTCTACGAGGCCTGAGATGCTGCAGAACCTGAGCCGTCTGGTCACCCGCGCCGTCACCACCTCTCCTCCCGAGGTGGGCCAAACCCCGGCCGACGTCGTCCACCAGGAGAACAAGTGGCGCCTGCTGCGCTACCGGGCGCGCAAGGAGGGATTGGTCTTCGAGACGCCCATCCTTCTCGTCCCGAGCCTCATCAATCGTCACTACGTGCTCGACCTCATGCCGGGGAAGAGCTTCGTCGAGTGGCTCGTCGAGCGCGGCCACGACGTCTACATCATCGATTGGGGCACGCCGACCGACGAGGACCGCTACCTCACCTTCGACGACATCTGCGATCGCTACCTGGGTCGCGCGCTGCGCGTGACCAACCGCCTCGCGGGCAGTGAGCAGGCCCACGTGCTCGGCTATTGCCTCGGAGGCACGCTCACCGCCATCTACGCAGCGGCCCACGAATCCGAGGGGATCGCGAGCTTGCTCACCCTGGCCGCGCCCATCGACTTCTCCGACGACGGCATGCTGGGGGCCTGGACGCGTGTGCCCTCCTTCGACGTCTCGACCCTGGTCGCCGCCACGGGGAACGTGAGTTGGCGCCTGATGCAGACCGCCTTTCACCTGCTGCGTCCCACGATGAACCTCGCCAAGGCGGTGGGCGTGATCGACCGCGCCTGGGACGACCGCTTCCTCGACGGCTTCTTCGCCCTCGAGACGTGGAGCAACGACAACGTCTCCTTCCCCGGCGCTTGCTACGAGCGGTACATCCAAGGGCTCTACCGCGACAACCTGCTCATCCAGGACCGTTTTTCCCTCTCCGGCCGGATGGCGCGGCTGTCACAGATCACCTGTCCCACCATGGTGGTGAGCTTCGCGCACGACATGATCGTGCCCGAGAAGAGCGCCAAAGCACTGCACGAGCGCATCGGCGCCACCGACCGCGTGCACCTGCACCTGCCCGGCGGCCACGTCGGCGCGGTCGTCTCCCGCAAGGCCTCCAAGGGCCTGTGGCCACAGCTCGCGGGCTTCTGGGAGGCGCGCGACCACCTCGGGCGCAACGAAGAAGCGACGCCCGAAGAGCAAGCATCCGAGCCAGGTCTCCGCCCCCACCGCGAGAAGGCCACCGACGGCCTCGGCGTTTCTGCCTGAGGTTCGAGGTTCAGGGTTCGAGGTTCGAGCACGAGCACGAGACCGAGCACGAGACCGAGCACGAGACCGAGCACGAGCACGAGCACGAGCACGAGACCGAGCACGAGCACGAGCACGAGCACGAGAAACGAGAAACGAGCTCGAGAAGACCATTCCTCCAAGCACGATTGCCGCGGGAAGATCGGCGTGCATGACATCCACGTCGCGCGGCCATGAACTGTCGCCCACACTCGGTCGGCTCAAGCCCGCGAGACGAGGGGCGAACCGACTGGCATGCGCGTTGTAGTGGCAGTCCGGAATGCGACGCGCTTTCTTGGTCTTGTTCGTGTCCCTCGTCGTCACCCTGTTTCCTCGGGATGCCGCCGCTGGCGACGAGAGGTGGGTGGAGCCCGTTGCCCTCGGCATGCTCGAGGTGGCACTGGGCACCGCCCTCACGGGGTCAGTGGCCCTGGCCTCCGTAGCCGCCGAAAGCCCCGACACCGGTTGGGGGCGCGCGAGCCTTGGGTTCGGTGCGGGACAAGCGGCGATCGGCGCCACCTTCATGGTGCTCGGGGCCGTGTACGACGACACCTTCGCCTGGGTGGTGGGCGGCATCGGGGTGGGGCTCGGCGTCTTCGGCTTGACCGCGGGCACCATCACGGAGATCGCCGTGCCTCCTCAGGACCCTGGCATCCCCGGCCAACCTCGCCCCATGCCGACCATGTTCACGTGGCAGGGAAGCTTCTGATGCGTTGGCTGGTGGCCGCCTTCGTCTTGGCCGGGTGCTGTATCGAAAGCGGCCCTCCGCGCTTGAGCGACGTTCGCATCGAGAGCGACTTCGCCATCCACGGCGAGCCGCTGAGCTTCTCGGGCGAGGAACAGAGCATGACGCCCGACGCCTTCTTCGCCGTGAGCCGCGTCGGCTCGCCCGAGCCGGGTCGCCTCCGCACCATTCCCATGCTCGAAATGGTCGCCGAGTCGGACGGAGCCGTGGTCACCTTGGACCGTTTCACCGACAGCGTCCCCCAGAGCTGCGGTGCGCACGAGATCTACGACCCGGTCGATGAGCAGCTGGTCATCGGCGAGCGCTACCTCGTGGTCCATCGTGCGACGGCATCCCCGGGCGCGCTCGAAGACAGCGGCGCCATCAAGGGGGCGCTCTCGGGCGAGATCACCTCTTTCGACGGCGAGCCGGCCCTGGTCGCCGTCGTGCGCATCACCGGGCCGTAGGGCCTCGTCCCTGGGACAATCGGCGAGCGCTCGCTGCGGACCCTGGTTCGGCACTCGCGCTCCAACTCGTCATTCTCGCCACTTAGACCCTGGCACACCGGTTGCGAATCGGGCCTCCGCGGCGCGCACTCGGCATGGACCGCCCTGCTCGCCAGTGGAGACGAACGATGAAGAACCGAACGCTTTTTGCCCTGACCATGACCCTCTTCGCCGCGGGCTGCACCGGCCCCGCTGCCGTTGGCGACTGGGAGGGAAAGGACACCGTCGCCGGCGAGCGCAACACCCTCGAGCTCGATGAGGACGGCCGCGGCCAGGCTGAGATCTTCTTCTACTTCAATGGCGACGCCTACCGGGCGGAGTTCGACGTGGAGTGGGAGGAGAAGGATGACCAGGTCGTGCTCGAGCTCGAGTGCGAGGGCGATTGTGCCGACCTCGACTTCGACATGGAGTGCGACGTCGAGAGCGACGGCGAGGAGCTCGACTGCGAGGCCGACGGTGCCTTCAGCGACTACGACTTCGAGTGGGAGCGCGACTGAGGCTCAGGGTTCGACGTGTGTGACCTAGCCACTCACTGGCTGACACAACGGAAACCGACGTGGACGGAGCGGCTTTGCAGTGCCGCCCAGTGCCACCGGGTGGGTCGCATGGTGGGGCTGTCGTTCATGCCCCAGCCGCCTCCGCGAACCTGGATGTGGCCCTCCGGTGCCTTCGCGTCGGAGACCCACTCGCTCACGTTGCCCGCCATGTCGTAGACGCCCCAAGGGCTGCGGTCCTTGAGCTTGGTGCCGACGGGAGCGCTCGTGTCGGCACGACAGCCGGGCGGTCCCTCGTGCATGACGGCGTACTCACACGTCGCACGCTCGTCGCCCCAAGGGAATCGGCGGCCGTCTGCGCCCCGCGCCGCCTTCTCCCACTCGAGGGCGGTGGGGAGGCGCCCTCCGACCCAGGCGCAGTAGGTGATGGCCTGCACGCCACTGACACAGTTGATGGGGTGGGCGTCGCGGTCGGCCTGCCCCCAATTGCAGTACTCGGACGGCACGAGCGTGCGCTTCTTTCCGGTGAGGCGGTCGAGGTTCTCGGCGCTGCAGGCCCCTGCTTCGACGCAAGCCGCGTAGTCCGCCACCGTGACTTCGTGGGGGTCGATGGAGAACGCGGGCACGTAAATCCGACGAGGCACGCCCTCGGCCGAGCTGCAGTCGGCGCCGCGGCATCCCAGCTCGACGTCCCCTGCCTCCACCACGATGCGAACCGGAGCTGCGCCGGCCACCGCCGACGCCGAAGGTGCGGCGCTCGCCGTCGCCACGGGCTCGGGGATCGGCTCGGGCGGCTCGCTGTCCTGCGTAGGGGCGGGGGGGGGGATGGGCTTCGGCGTGGTCACCGGCGGAGAGGGTTTGTCGCGGTACACCTCGGTGCTCGTCGCGACGGGATCGGGCGAAGAAGTGCTCGACGGACGCTGTGAGGCCGCGAGGCCCACCCCCGTCACGGCCACGATGGCGGCGGCGGCTGCCGCGACCGCCCGCCGCGGCAGCGGACGAGACGCCTTGACCGCAGCGGGGTCCGCCAAGCCGCACAGCTGGCGGAAGCTCTCCGCGAGCTCGGCTCCCGTCGCCGGTCGTTGGGTCATGTCGCGCGCGAAGACCTGGGCGAACCACGCGTCGGTCCCTGCCGGCAGATCATCACGAAGCCGTTCGGCGCCGCGCATCTTGCCATTGAGAATGGCCCCGCAGGTGTCGACGAGACCTTTGCCATTGAACGGGAGCTGGCCGGTGAGGCACTTGAAGGCCGTCACGCCGAGCGCCCAGAGATCGACGCGGTGATCGTTGCGGCTCGGCTCGTTGATGGCCTCGGGACTGAGGTAGGCGGGCGAGCCGATGACGACGTCGGGGTCCGTTCGTCGCTCGCCGGGGCGCTCTTGCTCGCCGTGCAGCTTCGCCGACCCGAAGTCGAACACCTTGAAGCGCAGGGGCCCCTCGAGAACGAAGATGTTGGACGGCTTCACATCGCGATGGACCACCCCGACCGCGTGCGCCGCGTCCAGCGCTGCGCCCACCTGGCGCAGCATGGTGTAGACGGCGGCGAGGCCGAGCGGGCCCCGACCCTCGAGCCACGACTCGAGGGTGTTGCCTTCGAGCAGCTCCATCACGATGTAGGGCACGCCATCGGTGGTGTGACCGTGGCCCATCACCCGGCGAACGTGGGCGTGGTGCAGGCGACTGCCGATGCGCGCTTCGAGCGCGAAGCGGCGCTCGAGGTCGTCGTCGACGTGCACGGTATCGCCCGGCGAGAGGACCTTGAGGGCGGCGCGCTCCTGCCACTCCCCTTCGCGACGGATGGCTTGCCAGACCTCACCGAGGGCGCCCGCGCCGAGCCGCCGCTCGAGGATCCAGCCTTCTATCCCCCACTCCACCATCGGTGCGCCGGATGGAGGATAGCACGTGCCATGCCAAACGATATGGAG